>JACAFD010000272.1 GCA_013388555.1 Nitrospirota bacterium
AAGTTCCCCGACCATAGATATTCGATGGCGGCAAGCCCGGACAAGGTAGGCTGCAGGCCGAAACCTGCTATGGTTCCGGTCGGGACAACTCCAGTCACGTTACTATAGAGTATCCATCGGCCGCCTACAAGTTTCTCCACAGCGAGACCCAATCCGAAATCAGGACTTCCGCTCCCGAAAAAAGCCGATTGATCACCCGTCGGCAACTTCACTGCGCCGCGGAGGGAAACCGCGGGCATCGCTGCCTCTTCCTTCAGGAGTTGAAATTTACCCATCAGTGTCGTATCCCCCAACCCTGTCGCACCAGGACCTCCGCTCATAAGTGTTTGGCCGTTCCGAGTGACCTTGAACACATAGTTGGTGTGCTCGAGCGCAGCCTGGTCCGGATTCAAGCCGGTCGTTGCCCGCTCGACGCCCTTAATAGCTCCATTCATAAATCCCTCATACCGGTAGAGCACCGGAACCTCTAGCCCGAGTTCCAATCTGTCCGTCGCGCCATAACGAAGGAAGAGGCCGGATCTGAGGGTTTCGAATTTTACAGTCACGTTGATCGGCGGCGAATTATCGTCGTAGATACTGGCAGTCTGGGCAAGTTCCAACCGCACGTCCAGAGTACCCTGTTTCACGACGGCGGCGCGGTCGCCGGGAACAGTCAACACCAGCTGCTGAAAGGGCTGGAAATTTCTGACAGGAAACGGACCGAACCCCTCCGCCTTGACCGCCGATGGCTGGGCGCAGACGAAGGAGAGGAACCAGACGAGCAGCGCCAGACCAAATATCGCGCGACCAATGATACCTCGCGACGATAGATCAGTATGGGAAGTCGAGTCCGGCAAAGACCGCTCCACCCTCATGACTATAGCCGTAATCCACGCGCCCGACGACGTTGGGCCTAACAATCCCGCGGAACCCTACACCGGGTGTCAAACGGTAATCCCTAAAGCTGACGTCTTTGAAACTATTGAATACCTGTCCCGTATCCAAGAACGGCGCGATCTCGAAGTCCGCCATCACTCCTGCCACCTTCGCTCGTGCCAGGTGAACACGCTCTTCGATACTCAGCGCAATGAGATTCTTGTCGATGAAGCGATCGACACCATAGCCTCGCAAATTGTTCTGCCCTCCCAAGGAGCTTTGTTCGAAGAACGGCACTTGATCCCCAATCGTGGCCTGAAGATCCGCCCGCACGACGAGAATCGCGTGTTTCGACTCACTCGGTAGCAGCTTCTTGATCTCGAGCTCATAGCGGGAGTAGATGGGATGATCGCCGTTGCGGATATTTTGGTTCAGTTCTGCATAGGCCGTCACGGCCATCCCATCGGTCGGTGAGACAAGATTGTCCCGCGTATCGTAATAGAATGTCGCCCGGTGTCCGAGAATAAGGGTCTCGCCTTGAACCCCGTCGACGGAAGGGAACTGGTTGCCCGTATAGGGAAGATCCGCCGCACCCCCCTGCAGAGTCACTTGACGAAATCGCTGACCAACGGCAATCTGAGTGACTTCATTCGCGTAGACCCCGAAACGCCAATTCACCCGCCCTTCACGCGCGGTGTAATTCGTCTCCGCAGATTCTGATGTTCCTTGCCCTAAACCGAAAAACCGAGACGTGGCGTTCTTGAAAAACGAGGCGCCGAAGTTCAGCGAATAGCGCCCTTGACTGAAGGCCGGATCGGTGTAACTGAATAACAGTTTCCGCTCGATCTCTTCCGAATAGGATCCGATGAGCCGCATTTCCCGTCCCCCTGGCTCGTATCGAAACAGATTGATCGTCCCGCGCGTCCCCACGATAGAATTCTGAATGAGCATGGGAGCGATGATGTATTTGAGCTCTCCATCAGGCTCAGTGACCAGAACCGGGACGATCAACCCGGCATCATTCCCATCATTCTTGCTGCTGGACACAGCCGGAATCGGAAAGTATTGAACATCAGCCCGCGCACAGTCCGGTTGCATGCCATCGTTCACCACAAGAAACAGGATGACGACGGCGACGAGGCCGTGCAGGATTGTCATGAAATTCCTGGAGTGAGTTACTGGACTTTGATCTTGTCGGACTTCTTGCGAAGCTGGTCCACGAGGTCGGCGTAGGTTGAAGACCGGAGGATCTTCGAGAACTGTCCCCGGTAATTATTCACCAAACTCACACCGTCCACCACCACGTCATACACCCGCCAATCACCACCCTTGTTGAGCAAACGGTAGTCGAGCGGAATTTCGACCTTGCCAGTCAATACCTTTGTCCTGACTTCGGCATAGTCGTTCTCAGTCCGCTCATTGATATACTTCACACCTTCTCCAGAGTAGGACTCGATCTTGTCGGCGTAAGAATTGGTCAAGAGGGTCTGAAATAATGCGACAAATTCTTGTTTGTCTTTGTCGGATAACGTATTCCAGGGAGCGCCCAGCGACCGCTTCGACATTTCTTGATAGTCGAATCGAGCTCCGACAATCTGTTCCAATCGCTGCCGGCGCGCTTCAGCTCTCCCGGGCTGTTTGAGTTCCTTGTCCTGAATGGTTGTGAGCACCTCTTCGATGGTGTGTTTCATGGCTTCCGTCGCACCACCCGCCACTGCCGGTTGGACCGCAACCCCACCAAGGAGCAACAGCAGACCGGCCACTCCGCTCACGACCTTCATCCAACTCCCTTGCTGCGCTTGTGTCGCTGCAGATCCCTTGCTCTCCATGGACTCTCCTCCTGTATCAGACCGTTCGCGTGAAGCGCGAGACGGGCGAGAAACGCGCGAACAGAAGTTCTGAGTTCGGAAGTTTAAAAACCTCGAACTTAGAACCTTACATCCTCCCTCGTCTCGCGTGTCTCGCCAATCGCGCCAGTCTCGCTCAGTTCACTTTGCCATGCACATACTGGCTCACCAACTCCTCAAGATCGAGGCCCGATTCGGTATCGCGTATCGTATCTCCCGGTTTAAGCGGATCGCCGCCCCCTCCCGGAGCCAAGGCCAAGAATTTCTCTCCGATAATACCCCGGGTTTTGATGGACGCAATTGTGTCCGTATAGAGCTTGACTGTCTTGTTGACCGCCAGCTTCACCTTCGCGCGATCCTCAATAAGTGTAATCCCTCGGACCCTGCCGACTTCAACGCCGGCGATTTCGACCGCCGAACCAGGCTTGAGCCCCGAGGCGCTGTTAAACTGGGCATCGACTTCGTACACATCGCCGCCGACCATCTCGAGTTTCCCGAGTTTGATCGACAGATACCCGAGGCACAATATGCCGACGAGCACGAACACGCCGACCACTATTTCCAGCTTGGTTTTTTCCATCCTCGGTACTCCTCCCTTACCCAGCGAGAGAATCGGGCAACGCCACAGTGCCACCGACTGAAATGAATTCCCGAATCTCCGGATCAGTGGTCTGCTGGAACTCCACAGCCGTGGCCATCAACGCAATCTTCCCTTTCCGAAGCATCGCCACCCAATCGGAAATCCCGAAGACCTCCGGGATTTCATGGCTGACCATGACTGCGGTAAACCCGAACCGTCGCTGCATGGTGACAATCAAATCATGAATTGATTTCGCCATCAACGGATCCAGCCCTGTCGTCGGCTCGTCGAAGAGGATAATCTCTGGCTCCATGACCAATGCTCGTGCCAATCCGGCCCGCTTCCGCATCCCGCCGCTCAACTCAGCGGGATACTTGTGCCCCATCCCTGCCAACCCGACTTCCTTCAGCTTCTCGTCGACCCGCTTTGTCACTTCCGGCCCCTTCATACGCATCTTCTCCCGCAAGGGGAACGCCACATTCTCGAAGACCGAGAGCGAGTCAAACAGCGCGGCGCCCTGAAAGAGCATCGCGAACTGTTTCCGGACATCATTCAAACGTGTGCCCGATAGACGGGAGATTTCCACATCTCCGACCCATACCTCACCGCAATCCGGCTGCATGAGCCCGATCATGTGCTTGAGAAGCACGCTCTTCCCCGATCCACTGCCACCGATAATGGTCGTCAGCTTGCCGACCGGGATTGAGAGATCGATCCCTTGCAGCACCGGCTGCCCACCAAGGTTTTTTTTGACCCCGATCAACCTGATCATGGGCGCTACAGCAAGACCGAGGTGAGAAAATAGTCCCATACGAGGATGAGCACGGACGACAAGACCACCGCCTCCGTCGTCGCGCGCCCGAGCCCCTCGGCGCTCTGTCTCGTGTAGAACCCTTTATAACAACAGACCCAACTGACGATCACCCCGAAGCTGATCGACTTAAGAATGCCGCCGTAGACGTCTTTCCATTCCACGGACGATTCGATCGAGTTCCAATAGGCCCCTTCGTTCACGCCCAGCAAATCCACTCCGATAAGGGAGCCGCCATAGATGCCGACCACATCAAATATGGCCACAAGCAACGGCACCCCGATCACGCTTGCCACCAGTTTCGGCGCGATCAAGTACTGCAGCGGATTAATCGCCATGGTATCCAGTGCATCAATTTGTTCCGTGATTCGCATGATGCCAATCTCAGCGGTCATGGCTGACCCTGCCCGCGCGGTCACCATCAACGCCGCCAGCACCGGCCCCAACTCCCGGATCATACTCAACGCCACGGCGGCGCCCAGCAGCCCCTCGGAACCAAACTTCCGTAGGCTGTAATAACCTTGAAGCGCCAGCACCATCCCCGTAAACCCCGCGGTGAGCACGACGACAAATGTGGATTTGTACCCGATAAAATGAAGCTGCTTCATGGTTTGATGGAATCGAAACGGAGGTCGCACCAGCCAGGCTGAAGCCGACAGCAAAAACAACAGCATGCGGCCCATCTCCTGTACACGAATGACGGCCCAGGCCCCCAGCTGTTCAATTGCGCTCGCCATCAGTTACCTCAGGAGTGTATCCGCATCATGCCATTCCGCTGCGGCAAATGATCTGCCGGCCTCTGCGTCGCTTTCGCCAGGGAGGATTACTCGGACAGGCCCCTCGATCGTCGTAGAGATTCCCTGTCTGTCTCCACGTAGAACTGAAACCATTCTGTCAATCGATCCGCCGCCACCCGACTCTGCTTTCGCAACCGATTCAGCCCCCCGAGGCTGGAAGGCCGACCGATCAGCGACTGCATTCCTTGTAGCCAGCCAGTGGGCCTGAGAAAAAGATTGAAGTCAAGGGGAAGATCTTCATCCACCAAATCAGAAACCGTCCGCACGATCGCCATCGGTAGATCTCGCTCCTGAGCCACCGCCGCCAGTGCTGCACTCTCCATATCGAGCCCGATCGCGTCGGTCAGACGTTGCAACCGGTGCTTCTCCAGCGCCTGCCATACGACGGTTTCCGATGACACGACTGTTCCGACCCGTGCGACTAACCCTGCATCCTTCGCCACGGCGAGAAGGCCTGCGCATACAGTTTCATCGCAAGACACCCGGTCGTTCTGTATCGTCCACGTACTGCCTGGATGCACAGAAGACACCGCCGTGCCGACGATGAGGTCCCCCACCTGAGCCGGCACGAGCGCGCAGGCAAAACCCGTGGACATGACCAGCGACATCGGCTGTGCCTCTAATATCCTTCCCGAAACTGCGCTCGCCGCAACGGGACCGACGCCGGTCTGAATAAGCCAATAGATGCGATTCCCTCGCTGTCCGATATGGCAGCGGACTCCGGCAACAATCTCAACACGAGCCGTCGTGAGAACGCGGCGAACGGCCTGGAGTTCCCAACGAGTCGCAGCAAAGATGGCGATGGGATTCACTGCAGATCCTGAGTGGGAGTGCTCTGCGCCAACGGAAGACGTCGGCGGGCGGCTCAACGACCGGCTCGATGACACCCGGACGCGAGGACCTGCTGCCGTACTTCGTCAGCCCGCATCTTCCCACGCGTCCGCAGATTCCGATACATCGCCAAGGCCCACAGGGGAAAGTACCGACAGTACCAATGGTAGCGTAGATAAAATACTCGTGGGAATCCGGTGCCTGTATGACGAACCTCTTCCCACGAGCCATCCTTCATTTGATGACGGAGCAGATATTGGACGCCGCGAGCGACACTGAAGGCGTCGCTCATCCCTGCCGACATGAGTCCCATAATGGCCCAGGCCGTTTGAGAAGGTGTGCTGTCCCCCTTCCCGCTCCACGCAGGGTCACCGTAAGACAGACAAGACTCGCCCCACCCGCCATCGGGATTCTGTTTCGACTCAAGCCAGGCAACCGCACGGCGAATATAGGGCTGCGAAAGATCCTCTCCGATCGCACGGAGACCAGCGAGGACAGACCAGGTGCCATAGATATAATTGACACCCCATCGGCCGTACCAGCTGCCGTCGGCCTCCTGCTCTCGTTTGAGGAACCGGAGGGCCGGCGCCACAGCTGGGTGCGTCTGATCGTAGCCCAGCGCCCCAAGCATCTCGAGACAGCGTCCAGTCAAATCAGATGTGCTCGGATCAAGCAAGGCATGGTGGTCGGCAAAGGGGATATAATTGAACACGACACGATTGTTGTCCTTGTCGTATGCGCCCCACCCCCCGTCGGACCCTTGCATGGCAAGAACCCAATTCATTCCCCGTCGGATGGAATCTTGTAACGTGACGGTCTGACCCATCTGGACTTTCGACAGCGCCATCACCACCACCGCCGAGTCATCGACATCGGGATAGAATTCGTTCTCAAATTGGAAATACCAGCCTCCTGGTTCTGCATCGGGAGACGAGAATTTCCAATCTCCCACCGTTTTCGTTTGGCGCGATAGCAAGTACGCCGCCGCTTTCTGAAGAGAGGGGTGGTCTTCCGGCATCCCGGTCTCGATCAAGGCATTCACGAGTAACGCCGTATCCCAAATTGGAGAGTGGCAGGGCTGAAGATGCAGTGCCTCGGCGCGCTGATCACCGATCGATACGGTGTCGTAGACTTCCAGCATTTCGATTTCGTGGAGCGCCTTCTGCACCAATGGATCGTCGACCTGATAGGCGAGGCAGCGAAGGGCCACGATTGAATTTGCCATGGCCGGGTAAATCGCCCCCGTCCCGCCGCTGCCCTTCATGTGCTCCAACATCCAGGTCGTGGCGCGATGCAGTGCTTTTTCGCGCAACCACATGAGAGGCACTCGGTCGTAGAGTTTCAGCATCGCGTCCAATGCGACAAAGAAATTGTGCAGGGTGAACCACTTTTGATCTTTGTTGAACGGCGGGAACTTCCAATAGCGGATCTCCTTGCGCGGAATAAGATACAACTCCTCAATCCCCTGCTCCCGCGGAATCTGACACACCGGCCGGTGCGCGAAGATGATCAGCAATGGAGTTAAGACGGTACGGGACCAATAGGAGATGGCATAGATATTAAAGTAGAATCCCTTCGGGAGCAGCATCAGCTCAACCGGCATGTGGGGGATGCCTTCCCAGTCATATTGATCGAACTGCGCCAGCGCAATCTTCGTAAACACATTCGTTTGGACAACCCCACCCATGGCTAGAATCCGGTCACGGGCTTGAAGCATGAAGGGCTCGTCCGCGGAAATGCCGCTCAACTTCAAGGCGAAATAGGCCTTCACAGAGGCGCTAATCTCTGATGGCCCTCCATAGAAAATCGGCCATCCGCCATCGGGTAATTGCATGGCACGGAGATAGCCGACCGCTCTGCGCTCTCGCTCAGGATCAACCCGATCGAGGAACCGCCGCAGCATGAGATATTCAGCAGTCAGCGTGGTATCGGCTTCAAGCTCCGCAACCCAGTATCCCTCTGATGCATGTTGTCTGGATAGAAACCAGGCTTGACTGCGCCGCACCGCATCGTCGAGCGTATCCACTTGACTGATCGGGTTGGCCTGGCGACGTGTCGCAGAATCGACGGGGGCAGTCAGCACGGACTTGTCTGACACCAGACGCAGTGGCGGAACGTTGGATAGCTCGGTCGCCAGCCCGCGCATCTCCGGAACGGAGACAAAGAGGCCGTCGGATAGACGATCGAGGAGCGTCCGAATCAGTTTCATGCTATCGGTCTGTAGAAAATTGCAGATGACAAATGGGGCAATTCAGCTGACTCGCTTGCCCCACAAAGCTCAAGCTACGAGTAGCACGCAGGTCGGCCTATCCGGAGGTATATAGCAGACCCCCTCTCTGACGTCAAGAATCAATGATGCGGAAGTCCTTTAAAGTATGGATGTTTTAGCCAACCTGCTCGATTCAGACCGGCTGCAGATTAGTCAGCCTCACTGAGACAATTTTTGAGATACCAGGCTCTTCCATGGTGACCCCGAACAGCGAGTCTGCAATAGCCATCGTCTGCTTACTGTGGGTGATGACCATGAACTGTGCGTCTTCGGAAAGTTCACGCAATACGCCGGTAAAGCGCCCGATGTTCTCTTCGTCCAGCGGGGCATCGATTTCGTCCAGAATACAGAACGGCGTCGGTCTGATCAAGAAGCTTGCAAAAAGCAACGCCATGGCCGTCAAGGTCTTTTCACCACCTGAAAGCATCGTGATGCTCTTTAAGCGTTTGCCCGGTGGTTGCACCACAATATCGACTCCCGGCTCCTGCGGCCCGCGCCCTTCTCCTGTCTCATCGGCCGACACCTCGACCAGCTGCAGTTCAGCTCGACCACCGGGGAAGAATTTTACGAATACCTCGCTGAATTTCTGTTGGAGCTCGGCAAAGGTACTGGCAAACATATCTTTTGTCGTGCGGTTGATGCGCTGGATGATTTCCCTGAGAGAGCCGATGGATGTGGAGAGGTCTTGCTCCTGTGTCGTCAGGAATCGATGCCGTTCATCCAACTCTTGATGTTCTTGAATGGCTGCCAAATTGATCGGCCCCAGGCGATCGAGCTTTTCGCGAATCTTCTGCAATTGCTCCCGTAACACGCCATCATTGACCGCCGGTCTGCCTTCCTGGATCGGCTCTTCCTCGATAGCCAGGCGCTCTGGCGCCATCTCCACGGCCGGTTGATCAAGCAACGTCGCGGGATCGACCTGATACGTCCCCAGGAGCGTGGATTCGACAGTGCCCAGTTGCACTCGAATTTCCGCCTTCTTGACCTCCACCGCCATGCGGGATTCCCGAAGAGACGAAACCGCGCGCCGAACATCGTCCAACCCTGCCTCGAGCCGGTGCGCCGCTGCCATATCCTGAGCCTGTTGCTCCTGCATCTCGACCAGCCGTGCCTTGCCCTCGGCTGCCGACTCCCCGAATTCGCGGCAACGCCCTTCCTGTCGTTCACGTTCTGCCCGGCTTTGTTCAATTGAGGCTGTGAGCCCTTCGATATGGCTCGTCAAGGTCTCTATACGAGCGACCGCGTCGTGCTGCTCTTGCTCAATCCGTAGGAGATCCTGATGGCGATGTTCACGGGTGGTCCGGATGTCCTGCGCCACCAATTGTGCTTCTGTATATCGCTGCTGAAGCCCTTGCATGTCATGATCAATCTGCCGTACCCGTTCGCGCACACGATTGAGCCCAGCTTCCTGGCTGGTCTTCTCCGCCATCCACTGTGCAAGCTGCGCCTCGCCGGAGCGTATTTCTTGATTGAGCCGCTGCGCTTCTGCCAACCCTCGTTGCGCATCACCCGTCAATGCATCGATCCGCTGAGTCAGGTCCCCCAACATATGCTGGAGTCCCGCTTCGTCTTTCCGCAGTGAGAGTTCTTGCATTTCAGCGTCACGCAGCGACTCCGCGAGTTGCCGGCTCTGCTCACGCAACTCCTGTCCCTGCGCTAGCAATCGTTCCCGTCGCTGCTTCCCCTCTTCCAGACACTCCATCAGGGAGACGCCCTGTGCCTCCAAGCGAAGGACCTCTCGCCGACGTTGCAGAAGCCCTCCCGTCGCACCAGCCTGCCCGCCGGAAATCACCCCGGCTGCATCCAGGACTTCTCCTGCGCGCGTCACGAGGATGGGGCCATCGGGAGCAGCGCTGGGCTGTTGTTCCCATAATACCATCGCGTCCTTAAGGGTCTCGACGAAGACGACCCGGTCGAAGAGATAATCCCGGGCCGTTTCACGTTGACCCTCTACCTTGATCAGATCAATCGCACGTCCAACCATTCCAGGGTGGCCCTCCATCTTATGCCACCACTGGTGGGATGCGACATCCTGAGACGCCCACCGAGGTTGCTGCGGGATGAACGTGCCACGACCGAGATCCTTCCCTTTGAGAAACTCAATTGCTTCGCAAGCTGCGCCGGGGTTGTCGACGAACCATCCCCTGACCCGCTCGCCCAAAATCGCCTCCACCGCCCGGTCCCATCCAGGCGGCACAACCAACCACTCGGCAATGGCATCGCGAACTCCATTGCAGGCCTTGAGCGCTGTCGACTCTTCGTCGCCGCGCCGCCCATAACCCATGTCTTCTTGGAGCACACCCTGCAGCGCTCTCAGATGAGAGTCCACTGCGGCCAACTCCTCCGATTGATGAGAGATCAACTGGTCGAATTCGGCCAACTCGGCCGACAGGCGCTCGTTCTCTTCCTCAACTGCTTGCCGTTGCCGACGCAGGCTCGCAATCAACTGCTCGGCGTCATGGGAGGCCTGCTGGAGCGCTTGGCGCTTATCCATTGCCGTCGAATGCTGCAGACGAAAGTCTTCTCGCTCGGAGGCCAACCGACCTTCACGATCCGTTGCCTCTTGAATGCGGGCAGCCAATTGCACCAGAGTCTGCTCAGTATTCGCAGCCAATACCGCCAGGTTGAGCACGTCCTGACGCCCTCGTTCCTCTTCGGCCAACACTGCTGATCGTTGGTGGCCCAGCTCTTTCATCTCCCGGTCGAGTGTCGCGAACACCTGCTCCCGCTCCGCACATTCACGCTCGAGCGATGCCAATGTCTCTTCAAGGGCTGCAGCTTGCTCCGCACCCTGCTTCTGCTCCTGGGTAAGGCGCTCGAGTTCCTGTCTGCCTTGACTCTGCTGCTGCACGTAGAGTTCTTCCCGATTACGCTCGACTTCTGCAGCCGTCAGCGCCTGCGCCTGCTGCTGTTCGACTTTCGACAGTTCCTCGCGCCGCTGCCCGATCGCGTCGTTTGCAATGGCCATCGCAAGCTTGATCCGTTCAAGTTCCGTATTCAAACGCGCCAGCTCCGCAGACTGCCCGGACTCACGGTCTCCCAACGTCTGCAGTTCCGACTCCACATCCATGAGCGTCGTGCGAAGGGCACGGTATTCATTCGTCAACAGCTGGATCTCCAACGCCTTGGCCTCCTGCTGCAACGTCTGATAGGACCGCGCCTGCCGCGCTTGGCGATCGAGGGAATTCAACTGCTTTTTTACCTCCGCAATGATGTCCCGCACCCGCAGGAGATTTTGCTGCGTCGCATCCAACTTGCGCAGCGTTTCGGCCTTCTGTTTTTTGTATCGAACAATGCCGGCAGTTTCTTCGATCAACTCACGCCTATCTTGTGGTGACGCATTCAGGATTTGATCGATCTGTCCTTGCGCAATGACCGTGTGTCCTTTCGTGCCAGCCCTGGTGTCCAGCAGGATGCTCCGGACATCCTTCAACCGGCAGATGGTCTTATTGATGAGATATTCGCTTTCGCCATTACGGTACAGTCGGCGCGTGATCATGAGTTCTTGATATTCAGACAGTTGATTCGAAAGACCGGACAGGGGGTCCACATGAATCTGGTCCAGCCCGCTGATCACGAGCGACACTTCGGCTAGGCCGAGAGGCTTCCGCATTTCGGTTCCGTTAAAGATCACGTCTTCCATTTTCTCGCTCCGCAGAGCCTTCGTACTCTGCTCGCCGAGTACCCACAGAATGGCGTCGACGACATTGCTTTTTCCGCTTCCGTTTGGACCCACAATGGCGGTCACGCCTTCGGGGAACTGGATGCGGGCTTCTGCGAACGACTTAAATCCCGCCATCTCGATGGATTTTAAATACATCGACGACTCCTTCGGTAGCATGTTTCGAGCGGACAAGAGCGGATAGATCGTTGGTTCTGTAGCACAGACGCCAGAGAAAAATCAAAGGAAAATACCGCCTGTGGTAGGAAGGATGGAAAAGACCTACAACATTTAGGGAGTGACCGTCAGCGAGAGGTCTGGGTATCCAAACCTAAGCCCCGACAGGTTTTTTGAAAGACTCAATGGCAATGAGTTCTTTCGGAAGAAGAAACTCAACGTCTTCTTCGATCACAGTCAGATCTTGGACCTCCGCGGTCCCAAACGTCTTGAGGTACGCCACGACCTCTTCAACCAGAACTTCGGGCGCTGAAGCGCCGGCGGTAATCCCGACCGCTTGCACGCCCGTAAGCCACGTTGGATTGATGTCCGACGCGGCATCAATCAAGTAGGACGCGATCCCGCACTGTTCCCCCAACTCACGCAGCCGGTTGGAGTTCGAGCTATTCGGAGAGCCGATGACGAGAATGACATCGACGAGCTTGGAGAGTTCTTTCACGGCATTCTGGCGGTTCTGTGTCGCGTAACAGATATCCTCCTGGTGGGGGCCTTTGATATGCGGGAACCGTTGATGGAGCGCGCCGACAATATCCCGACACTCGTCGACGCTCAGCGTCGTTTGCGTGACGTACGAAAGGTCGTGGACATTATCGACCTGCAACTTTTCGACGTCAGCCACCGAGGAGACCAGATGGAACTTGTCCGGAATCTGTCCGAGTGTCCCGATCACTTCCGGATGGCCGGCATGGCCGATCAGAATAAGGTCATACCCCTGCGTATAATCGCGGTTGACCTCATTATGCACTTTGATAACCAACGGACAGGTGGCGTCGATCACATGCAACCGTCGCCGATTGGCTTCGTCCCAGACCGACTTGGCGACCCCATGGGCGCTGAAAATCACGACCGAACCTTCCGGCACTTCCGCCAACTCTTCCACGAACACGGCGCCCTTGGTGCGGAGCGAGTTCACGACATGCCTGCTATGGACGATTTCGTGCCGCACGTAGATCGGAGCGCCATACTTCTTGAGCGAGAGATCGACGATATCGATCGCCCGGTCGACTCCGGCGCAAAACCCTCGTGGATTGGCGAGATAGATCTTCATAGCTGCCACCTCTCCTTGACTGACCACAGGCCACCCTCGTGCGCCACATCCTCACTGATCACTGTGCCCACCTTACGTCAGAGCAGCGGGCTCAGTCAACACAATTGGCCCGCACCTTATTTCTCCGCCCGTCTCCCGTGCATATCCCCCCTCACCATTCACAATAACCTAGGCAGGGCGGGGCGATGGACGCCTGACTGCGCGCGGCTCGCATGCGCTTCCTCCTTTCAATGCGCTCCAAGGAAGGGAGCGCGGAGCTTTCGGCTGCGGCCATCGAGCGAGTTCTTCAGATTCCTCGCCATCTCCAGAGGGGACAGACAAGCCGTCCTTCACTGCGCGCATCGAACGAGCACTGTTTCATCGTGCGCGTTCTGCGAGCAAGAAGGATGGTTGGCTGCCCCCTCACGTCCTGTCTTGACACCATGCCCGCTCCCCCGTAGGCTCACCCCACTCGCTATGTCAACCTCCGCAAACAAAAAAATCCTGATCGTTGAGGATGAACACGACATTCTCCAGCTGGTCAAACTGTACCTGGAGAAAGAGGGCTTTCGAACCATATCAGCCACGAGCGGTACGGAAGGCCTCCGGCAAGTAAAACAGGAGAAGCCTGATTTGGTCGTTCTCGACCTGATGCTGCCGGGGATCGACGGCCTCGAAGTGTGTAAACGTCTTCGAGCGGCTCCGGACACCGCACTGCTTCCCATCATCATGCTGACCGCCAAAGCCGAGGAATCGGACACCGTCGTAGGCCTGGAGTTGGGAGCCGACGACTACATCACCAAACCCTTCAGTCCTAAGACTCTGACTGCCCGTATCAAGGCCCTCTTCCGACGGCTTGAACGGAAACCGGACGGCAGCCAGGCTCAATATCGCTATGGCGATCTCGTCATGGATCTCGCGCGACACGAAGTCACCGTCAAGAAGATTGAAGTCCCCCTCACCGCAAAAGAATTCGGCCTGCTCGAACATCTTTTGAGCAATCCTGGTAGAGTCCTGACAAGAGACATCCTTCTCAATACCGTCTGGGGATACGATTACTACGGAACAACGAGAACGGTCGACGTCCACATCCGAAGACTCAAACAGAAACTCCCCTCGCTGAACGAGGCGATTATTTCGGTCAAATCCCTGGGCTACAAGCTCAAAGAGTTGGATCGCTCGGCATGACCCTCTCCATCAGATGGAAGGTCACGATCATAACCCTGCTGGTCCTCGCCTGCGGGCTTCTCATCACCCGCACCTTGACGCTTCGCTCCCTTGAGCAACAGGAGATCCATCAATCGGGTCGCATACTGGAGGCTCAATCCAGTCTCGTTGCCTATGGGCTGCAGCCGTTTCTGACCCAGCCAGAGTCGCTGTCTTCAACCCACCAATTGCAGGCAGTCGTGCGGGATCTCAGCGCGCGAGCCCTTGCACGCGTAACCGTCATTGCTCCCGATGGACGGGTGTTGGCCGACAGCGCTGTCTCGGACAGCAACCTCACTGCGGTGGAGAACCAACTGGCGCGACCGGAAATTGAGCAAGCCGCTGCCACCGGTCGCGGAACGGATCTCCGCACGAATCACACCACCGGTGAACGTACGTTGTATGCGGCTATTAGTCTAAGCAGTGCAAATCAGGCGACACCTTCCGTCTTTTTGAGGCTGGGATTGCCGATGACTGCGCTTGATCGGCAAGTGGACCGGTTGCACCGGGACTTGGCCGTCGCTTTCGGGATTGCATTCTTGATTGCCATCACACTGAGTGTATGGCTCGCTCATGGCATCACGAAACCTCTGTCCGAAATTGCGATCGCTGCACGACAGCTGGCGAAGGGCGATCATGCGGTCCGCATTCGGACCGGATCACAGGATGAAGTCGGCCTCTTGGCTGACACGCTCAACCACATGACAGACCAACTCAAAGCCAAGCTCACTGAGCTCTCAGAAGACAGGGCCCAGCTTTTGGCCATGCTGACCTCGATGGTCGAAGGCGTGATGGTCCTGGACAGCCGAGGTCGCGTGCTGCAGATCAATCCCGCGCTGGAACGGATGTTCAACGTCACCAGGATGGAAGTACGGGGACACCCCTGCTCTGATGTCTTCCGGCATCCGCAGTTGGATACGTTGGTCTCAACCGTCCTGACGAAACGTATGAACGAAGAAGATGAAATTCTCCTGCACCCGAGCGGCCGCCGTCTCCATATCGAGGCCTCGGTCACTGAAAACGAGCAAGAGAATGACGCGTGCGTCGTGCTTGTCTTTCATGACATGACAGAATTACGCCGCCTGGAAATCATCCGGAAAGACTTCGTCGCCAATGTGTCCCACGAGCTGCGAACCCCGCTCACATCGATCAAGGGGTATATCGAAGCCTTACTCGATGGCGCCAAAGACGATCCTGAAACCAGCACCAAATTCCTTAACATCATTCTCAAACAAAGTGACCGGCTCAACCTGATTCTCGAAGACCTGCTACAGCTAGCAAGAATCGAATCAGGGCAGATCTTGTTCAAGCGGGAGCCCCTGCATATCCAGGGTGTCATCGAACGAACGCTGGCCATGATCAAGCCCTTAGCAGACAAGAACGGGCATCGGCTCGTCTCCTACGTGTCGGACGATCTGCCTGCTGTGCTCGGTGACGAAGACCGGCTCACGCAGGTCCTGTCCAACTTACTCGATAACGCTGTCAAATATACTCCTGGGAAAGGGACCATCACCGTTGCGGCTCATCCGGTTTCGGGCGATCCCGCGCAACCCGGGATGGCCACGGCTGTGGAACTGAGTGTGACTGATACAGGCATCGGCATTCCTGAGCAGGATCGCCCACGCGTATTCGAACGTTTCTATCGGGTGGATAAGGCCCGCTCGCGTGAATTAGGTGGAACGGGGCTCGGACTATCGATTGTCAGGCATATCGTCGAAGGGCTAGGCGGACGGGTATGGGTCGAAGGAAACACTCCGACCGGCAGCCGTTTTGTTGTCCGGCTACCGGCCCAACAGATCGGTCGGCCGGTCAGCAGGGCCGCAACGGATGAAGAAGGCTTAGGTTGAGGTTAATCAGGAAGCGTGAATCGACGATTAACGTCTTTGGCTGCATGTCACGCGAGTCGCGCTCCGCTCGCTTGTCTCGCGTATATCACCACCGGACCAGTCCAGCCGCCCAGGTTACGCCACCGCCAAAACTGCCCAGTACGACGATGTCGTGGGGACGAATCTTTCCCGAACGGACCGCGTGGTCTAACGCAATCGGCAATGACGCCGACGACGTATTGCCGAAGCGTCCGATCACGGAACAGACCCGTTCCGGTGAAATTCCAAGCCGCTTCGTGAGCTGGTCAAGAATCCGCCCGTTGGCTTGATGGACGACCAACTGCGCGATGTCCTGGACATCGACCCCGAACTCCTTCACAATTTCGCGAATGGCCTGTTCCAGCCGCTTAACCGCCAGACGGAAAAGCGGGGCTCCTCGCATCCGCAACGTATGGTTCTTCGCCTCGACCGTCCCCGACGTCGTCGGCTGGCGCGAGCCACCTGCGGGAATCCTAATCAAGCCGTGCTGAGCGCCGTCAGCGTGGAGACGGACTCCCCGGAGACCTGAGCTCACCTGGCCTGCCTCCGGCTCCCCCCGCAACAGGACCGCACCAGCCCCATCGCCGAATAAGAGAGCCGTATCGTCATCGGCAGGATCGAGAGAGCGAGATTTCACTTCTGCTGCCACCACCAAACAGGTCTTGACCTGCCCGCTGCGGATCATCGCATCGGCCATCGAGAGTCCATAGAGAAAGCCGGAACAGGAAGCCGCCACATCGAATGCCGGTATCGTGGAACAACCGAGCATCCGCTGAACATGACAGGCAGTAGAGGGAAAGACTGTATCGGGGGAAGTGGTCGAAAGTAGGATGGCCTCCAGCTCAGAGACCGGGAGTCCGGCAGCTTCAAGCGCCTGCCTTGCTGCTTCAGCCGCAAGATCGGAAGTGGCTTGGGACGGAGCAGCCCTGCGTCGCTCCTGAATTCCTGTCAAGCGAGAGACGGCCTCCGGCTCAATGCCCAACGAAGTCCCCACCTCGTGATTCGACAGCACCAGATCAGGCAGGTATGAACCAGTCCCAATAATTCTTGTTCGTATCATATGGCTACGTGTATGGCTCGAAGCAGTGCCGGCGGGATTATAGGGTTCGGTGCCATAGGGGTCAATGGAGGCGAATCCTTGCATTCAGCCGGGGCTCCTGCTACATTTTTACTCAGTCATGGCACACTCTTTTCCAACCCTGACTCCTCCGCCACGGCTCAGAGCGGCCCTGGGCCTCTCTCTGGCGATGCTCTGTCTTCTCACCGCCTGCTCCGGCACACCCAAACCTCAGGATACAGCGAAGAAAGCCCTGAGCGGCACGGATGAACAGATTTTCCTGGGCGATTCGATTAAGAAGAACTATGACCCCCACGTCATCATGAAACGAGGAGAAGCCTACTTCGAGAAAGAGGAGTATACGGAAGCCATCGTCGAGTATACCCACTTCCTCGACCTCCATCGCACCCATATCCTTGCGCCCTATGCGGAGTTCCGAATCGGAGAAAGCCAGATGAAACTGACCAAGGGGATCCAGCGCGATCCTGGCCCCATTCAGAAAGCTCTGGAGTCCTTCGAACGGCTGCGGAAGAGTTTCCCGGGAAGCCGCTATGACGGCCCGGCGCTCCAGAAGATACAGGAATGCCACGACCTTCTGGCGCATACGCATCTTTTCGTGGGAGAATTCTACTATCGACGGGGCTCCTATCTGGCCGCCGCACACCGCTTCGAACAAATCATGAAACTATACCCTGACAAGTCGGTCGCGCCTGATGCCTTGTACTTCCTTGCACTCAGCTACCACGACCTGGGCGCGGACGATTGGGCAAGTGAAAAGCTCACGTTGTTGGCGGAAAAATATCCGGACGGTTCGTATAGCAGCGAAGGAAAGAGCCTGCTCGCAAAAATTGGCGGGGGAAAACCTTCAACGTTGTTGGCACTAAAATCAGAACCAACGTCCTCCTCCAGCTCTTCCAATTCATCGGCTGCCCCCCCATCGGGAAATCAACCGAGTCTTGCCGATGGACTCATCCCCTCTGTTCCGGCTGCATCGTTCCGCCTCCCTTCCGCGACATCGTTGAGCCAGTCTTTTGTACAGTGCCGCCTAGGCGCCTGGTGCTAATCAGTAGGATGCTGAAAAAGCCCGCCAGCTTCGTTCTCGGCTTATCGAAATCCTCAACGTACCCCAGAGGGTACGCCTCCGGTTTCGACTCGCCTGCGGCCTTGCCGGACGGCCTTTTTGAGCATCCTATGTGAAGTTCTGCTGTTACCCTAGTTGTGATGGTCATTCAATTTCCACCGTGTCACAAGAGTTTTTCCACCGCCTGCTAGAGCCGTTTCGAAGCTAGCAGCATTCAGCAGCCAGCAAGCACTCACGCCGAAACAACTTCTTTGTTATCTCTTCAGGCCGAAAGCTGATCACTGAAATTTATTGGTGGACTCAACGCAGCTGCAGGGCTTCGAGCAAGAGCTCACTGGTGGAGGACTTCACAATTCCTTTGGCCCGCCGGATGAAGGACTGATACGTTTCTTTCCCCTGCAGCACTTCGCAGTAGAGCTGAACGACCTCTCTGTAGGGACTCAACAACCGGTGACAGAGGCGCGGGAACGTATAGACGATGTCGGCGAGACGCGAAGCAATTCGAAACTCAGCATACAACTGCTCTCTGACTGCCAACTCGTAGTCCCATAAACTTTTGGTCCGATCGTGCCGCTGATTGAGGACAGCCATCGCGGCCAGTTTGCTGGAACGGACGGCGTAGTATATACCCTCGCCAAACAATGGATCGACAAGGTGCCCGGCATCGCCTACCAACATGGCTTGGCCATTCACAAGGTCGTCCGGTCCCGGTTCCGAACTTAGTTCCGTCCTGCTGAACAGGGGTAACGGATGGCCAATCGGCTTGGGCACATCCAAACCTGCCAGGCCTTTTTCTCCCCTAACGAATCGATCGAAGGCTCTTTTGAGGCTCGCCGGTTTGCTTTGAAACTCCCCCACCCCGACCGACAACCGCCCCTGCTTGGGAAAGATCCAGGCATATCCCTTCGAGCAGGCGCCGATGTCGATCACGGCTTTTCCTATGGCCGGATACTCCGGCCCCGGTCCAATGTCGATCTCGCTTTCCAACGTCGGTATGCAGCGTTGCCGCCGGTCGGGGAAGAGCTGTCGCGCGACCTGGCTGTTCGCGCCGTCGGCGCCGATCAAGACCTTTGCATGATAGCGCCCGCGATCGGTTGTCACCTCAACACCATCCGGCACGTGACGGAGCAACTGCGGTTGCTCCCCTTCGTGAATTTCCGTACCGGCGCTTCGTGCTTGTTGAACCAGGTGATGATCGAACCGATCGCGCATGACCATATAGGCAATCGGACTGGGTGATTCGATCGTGATGGATTCCTGACCCCTGTACAAGAACTGAAACCCGAAGATGGTCTCTTCGACGACGGACTTGAACCCTGGATCGAGAAGCTGTTCGATCCGGACCGACAGGCCTCCGCCGCAAACCTTGTAGCGAGGATGGGTGTGTTTCTCAAGGGCGAGAACAGACAGGCCCGCCCGGCTCAACTCATAGGCTGCGACAGCCCCGGCCGGCCCCATTCCAACCACAACCGCATCATAGCTCTTATGGTCGAAAAGCCTGTTCATCCTGTACCAGGCCTACTGCCCGAGGTACCAGCCGATTCCATACCGCTCCAAAAACCCCGTAATCATTGTGAGGCTATTGGCGTAAATCATGACGCCCACGACGACGAGCAACACCCCGCTCACAGTGGAGACACCCCACAAGTACAGACGCGCTTGCTTGAAATAGGTGAGGAAACGATCGACCCCCAAGGCCGTAAGAAACAACGGCAACCCCAATCCCAACGAATAGCTCATGAGCAACAGCACTCCATTCAACATCGAGTCGGTGGTACTGGCATACAATAAAATGGTCCCGAGCACCGGCCCGACGCAAGGCGTCCAGCCGGCGGCAAACGCCACGCCGATCAAGAACGATCCCACATACCCGACCGGCCGACTTCTGAATTGGAATCGATGCTCCATCTTGAGGAAGTTGATATTCAAGATCCCCAATAAGTAGAGGCCGAAGATGACGATCAGCACCCCGCCGATCCGTCGAATGTAATCCTGATAGGTAATAAACACCTGCCCTATGAAGCTGGCCGACGCGCCGAATGACACAAATACGGCTGAAAATCCGCCGATAAACAATAGGGCATTGACGACGATGGCTTTCTTGAACTTCGACCGCACGGTCGAGTCGGTAAGCTGTTCGATGGACAGCCCGGTGATATACGAAATGTAGGAGGGAACCAGCGGAAGCACACAGGGCGAAACGAACGACAGCAACCCGGCCGAAAAGGCAGCTACAAGAGAGATATTCGTGATCGATTGCGACATACGTTAAGACTTCATAAGCATCTGCACTAGCTGCTGCGCTTCAGGAGCCTCCCAATCACGCGCCCCAAAGACCTGGTGGCGGATAATCCCCTGTCGATCGATCAGGAAGGTCATCGGAAGGCTCCGTGCACCATAGGTCAATCCTACTCGATAGTCAGGATCATGGAGGATGGGAAACGTCAAACGGTTCTCTTGCTGAAACGGCCTGGTGATCGCCGCGCCTTGCGCGTCGGTGGACACGGCAAGAATCTCAAAATCCTTCCGTTGAAACATCCGGTAGAGCTGCTCCATCGCCGGCATCTCTACCCGGCAGGGGCCGCACCAGGTCGCCCAAAAATTCAGCAGCACCACTTTGCCGCGCAAATCCGAAAGCGTTATCAGATGGCCGTTCAAATCCCGCAGCTGGAAGTTCGGCGCCGGTTCACCCAGCTTGACGAAGGTGCGCTCAGCGACCGGCTGCATATCCGGCGCCGCCGCATGACCTGCGCCACATGCGACCATCAGAACAACAGCCGTGACAGCAATTGCCAACATCATCATCCCTTCCGCGCGCCGTAATTCGATCGCTGTGCCACTATTGCCCCTACCCTATTCGCATCATAAAGATGACCCCTCGAACCTTCGAACAGAGGGCCGTGGTGTGAGAAACCTTTGGAGGAGGAAGGCTATAGTCGATCCCACGGGGATTGGGAACACCTGGGTCAGTGCAAACTGATGGAGCCATCTTACAAGTGGCCCAAAATGACTGTCAAGGAAGCGGACGAATCGACAATAGACAATGGAGGACCCATTCATATACTATCGCATGGATTCGGGCTTTTGTCGGCTTATCGTTCACCTGAACCCAGAGGGGCTAATGCGACATAATTATCTGTTTACATCTGAATCAGTCACGGAAGGACATCCGGATAAAATCGCCGACCAGATCTCCGACGGAATCCTCGACGCAATCATTGCCAAAGACAAGTATTCCCGGGTGGCCTGCGAGACGATTCTGACGACCGGGATTGCGTTCGTAGCCGGTGAAATCTCCACCAAGGCCTACGTCGAGATCCCGGACATCATTCGCGAGGTCATCAAGGATGTCGGCTACTGCGACGCTGCCTGGGGATTCGACTACCATACCTGTTCCGTCCTCACCGCTATTCACCAGCAATCGGGCGATATCTCCATGGGCGTGGATTCCGGCGGCGCGGGCGACCAGGGGTTGATGTTCGGCTATGCCACCAATGAAACGGCTGAGCTCATGCCGATGCCGATCGTGCTTTCGCATCGCCTCACCAAGCGGCTGGCAGAGGTCCGGAAAAAGAACATCCTGCCCTGGGTTCGTCCCGATGGAAAATCCCAAGTGACTGTGGAGTACAAGGATGGCAAGCCGATGCGGATCGACACCATCGTCGTCTCGACGCAACACAGCCCCGACGTGACGAACAAGCAGATCGAACGTGACATCATGGAGAAAGTGATCAAGCCCGTGATGCCGAAAGGGCTCTACGATCCGGCAAGCGTGAAACACCATATCAATCCCACCGGCCGCTTCGTGGTCGGCGGCCCGATGGGTGACACAGGATTGACAGGCCGCAAGATCATCGTCGATACCTATGGAGGCCACGGCAGCCATGGAGGCGGCGCCTTCTCCGGCAAAGATCCCACGAAAGTGGATCGGTCAGCGTCGTACATGGCCCGCTATATCGCGAAGAACATCGTCGCCGCCGGGTTAGCGCAAAAATGCGAAGTTCAGCTCGCCTATGCGATCGGCGTGGCCGATCCCGTCTCGGTGCTGGTCGACACGAAAGGCACTGAAAAGGTGGCGGTCGAGAATCTGGACAAGCTCGTGCGGAAACATTTCCCCTTGACCCCGCGCGGCATCATCGACTACCTCAAGCTTCGCCGGCCGATCTTCAGAAAGACCGCATCCTACGGGCACTTCGGTCGAAGTGAACCGGAGTTCACCTGGGAAAAGACCGATAAGGCCAGAGTCTTGCGCCGAGACGCAGGGCTGTAAAGGGAAGGCTAAGGCCAAGGTTAAGGGAACGCAAACTAAGGCTCAGGTATAGGGGCGAGGTTGGGATATTCACTCAGCCTCAACCTTAACCTGAGCCTTCTTTTCGACGAGGAGGAAACCAGTGGAATACGATGTGAAGGATATCAAGCTGGCAGACCAGGGCAAACTTAAGATCGAATGGGCTGAAGCGACCATGCCGGTGCTGCGGCTGATCAAGAAACGATTTCAACGAGAGAAGCCGTTTGCAGGGCTTCGCGTCACAGCCTGCCTGCACGTGACGACAGAAACCGCCAATCTGATGAAGACACTCCAGGCTGGCGGAGCCGATGTCCGGCTCTGCGCCTCCAACCCGCTGAGCACGCAGGATGAGATCGCCGCGGCGCTCGTCAAACATGACAACATTCCGACCTTCGCAATCAAGGGTGAGGACAGCAAGACCTACTATCAGCACATCCAATCGGCGATCGGTCACAAGCCACAAATCACGATGGACGACGGGGCCGACGTCGTGTCGCTGATCCATTCCAAGCGCAAAGATTTGCTCAGACACGTGATCGGCGGCACGGAAGAGACGACCACCGGTGTCATCCGGCTCCGCAGCATGGCCGAAAAGAAGGTGCTGAAATTTCCGGTGATCTCTGTCAACGACGCCGACACCAAGCACCTGTTCGACAATCGCTACGGGACCGGGCAGAGTACGATCGACGGCATCATCCGCGCGACGAACCGGTTGATTTGCGGCACCACCTTCGTGGTCGCCGGCTATGGCTGGTGCGGGCGTGGAATTGCCATGCGCGCCAAGGGCATGGGCGCCGACGTCATCGTCACCGAGATCGATCCGGTCAAGGCGATTGAAGCGGTGATGGACGGGTTCCGCGTCATGCCGATGGAACAGGCCGCGCTTATCGGAGATTTCTTCGTCACGGTGACCGGCAACCTCAAGGTCATCCGCGGTGAGCATTTCGCCGCCATGAAGGAAGGGGCCATCGTCTGCAACTCAGGGCACTTCAACGTCGAGCTGGACATCCCCGCCTTGGAGAAACTGAGCCGCAGGAAGCGCCTCATCAGACCGGGCGTCGAGCAATTCACGCTGAAGAACGGTCGGCGTGTCAGTC
>JACAFD010000261.1 GCA_013388555.1 Nitrospirota bacterium
CCGGAAGTGAAGAAGGAAGACGTCAAGCTGACAGTCCAGAATGATGTGATGACCATCTCCGGCGAGCGCAAGTCCGAGAAAGAGGAGAAAGGAAAGAAATACCACCGGGTCGAGCGGGCGTATGGGAGCTTTATGCGGAGCTTCACGTTGCCGGAGGATGCCGACGGCAGCAAGGTCACCGCGGAGTACAAGGAAGGGGTCTTGCAGGTGCACCTGCCCAAGTCGGAGAAGGCAAAGCCGAAATCGATCGAAGTGAAAGTCTCTTGAGAACAACAGAAGGCTGATGCGCGAGGCTCTAATCTCCTCATGATCATGAGGCTCCGTGTTGTATGCAGAGACATCGCGTGAGCACGGGACATCAGCAGCATTTGGAGTTTCAGCCTGTTGTGTAGGTACGCGGCACGTCCGCCGCATCCTATGTTGACGATTTCAGGGAGCTGCCATGTCGATATCACACTCTCCTCGGGATAAGAAGGACCGGTCAGTCCGACGGAAGAAGCATGATCCTTACAAAGCAAAGGGCAAACTCCGGGAGCCATCCGTCTGCCGTAAGTGCAAGGCGGTGTATCACAAGGGCCGGTGGACGTGGGACCCGGTCCCATTAGACAGTTACGACGTCGTCTGCCCCGCCTGTGAACGGACAAGGGACGGTGCGCCGAGCGGGGTGCTGATGCTTACAGGTGAGTTTGTCGCCAAGCACCGGGACGAGATTTTCGGGCTCGTCCGCAATGAAGAGACCCGCGCCAAAAGCGAACATCCTCTGTCACGACTTATCAACATCAAGGACCAGGACCAAGCCGTGTTTATCACGACAACGGACCCACATCTTGCACGGCGCATGGGCGAGGCCTTGCATCACGCATATCACGGCACATTGACATTTCGGTATGAGGAGGACGAAGACCTGATCCGGGTGACCTGGGACTGCTGATGCGGAGAGGCAACCGCCAAGAATCTCTGCTGTATCCCGATCTTCCTCACCTTTCGCTACGTCAAGAGGTCAGTCGCGGTCGAGAGGCATAATCTCCCACCTGATAGCTGATACAGGGAAACGATGGCTTGGATCAGGAGTGTCAATCGTAGAATGAACCCGGCATGGAACATCACAGAAAGGCCCTGCACGTGCCACATCAATTCGTTATCTTTGCAGGAACAGCGAATCCTGAATTGGCAATCGCAATCGCGGCTGAGGTGGGAGTGGTTCCAGGCGCCTGTACGATTGAACGCTTTCCCGATGGAGAGACTTCTATCCAGCTGCAGGAGTCGGTACGGCAGAAAGAAGTATTTCTCGTCCAGCCACTCTCGCCACCTGCGAATGAGCATCTCGTCGAGCTGCTGGCCATGGCGGATGCCTGTCGGCGGGCTGCTGCTGCACGCATCACGGCGGTCGTGCCGTATTTGGGCTATGCGCGGTCGGACAAGCGTCATGGACGGCGCGAGCCGATCATGGGACGGATGGTCGCGGACGTGCTGGAGGCGGTGGGGATTCATCATGTGTTGACGGTTGACCTCCATACTTCCCAGATCGAAGGATTCTTTAAAATCCCCGTTGACACGCTGACGGCTATCCCACGGCTGGCGACGTACCTGAGCAAGGACCTGCCGCCAGGGGTCGTGGTCGTGGCACCGGACGCCGGGGCTCTTCGCATGGCGAGCGAATATGCTCACCGCTTGGACGGGAGAGTCGCAGTTCTCCATAAGCGACGAGAGAGTGGAACAGGAACCCAGGTTACACATCTGGTTGGCGATGTCGCCGGCAAGACCTGCCTCATCGTGGATGACATGATCTCGACCGGAGGTACCCTGGCCTCTGCCATTGAGGCGCTCCTCAAGGCAGGCGCTCGTCCGGAACTCACAATCGCGGCCACACACGGACTGCTTGTTGCCGGAGCTCGCCAGAAGATCGCGCAAGAGGCCGTCAAAAAAATCTTGATCACTGATACCGTTGCGGGAGCCCCGGAGGACTGGCCCCCCTTGCACATTATTTCGATTGCCCCTCTCATTGCCGGAGCGCTCAAACGGCTCGTGGAACATCGCTCTTTGGGTGATCTTTACTGAGCAGATCGATGATGCAGAATTGGGAACACTTCCCGCACAAAGCCGACATGGGCATTCGAGGGATCGGCCCGACGAGAGAGGCTGCATTTGAAGGAGCGGCTCTGGCATTAACGGGGGTGATCACCGATCCGACCGAGGTTATTCCTGCTCAGAAGGTTAGCATGACCTGTCAAGCTCCTGATGATGAGCTGCTCCTCGTCGATTGGCTGAATGCCCTCGTCTATGAAATGGCAACACGAAAGATGCTGTTCGGTCGTTTTGAGGTTCACATCAACGGCCATTCGTTACAAGCCACAGCCTGGGGAGAGCCGGTCGAGGTCACCAGGCACCGACCGGCCGTCGAAGTGAAAGGCGCGACCTACACCGAGCTGTCACTGAAGCAAGATGAGCAGGGTCGCTGGATTGCCCAATGCGTGGTGGATGTCTAGATCGCGCTTGCTATGAGGGTGCCATGGACCTGAGTTTGTTGAAACAGAGATCGCCCTTCGAATGGCACATTTCTCCGAGGGGCAAGATGCGGGTGCCTGGTGTGATCTATGCCACCGAAGGGCTTATCCGCGACATGGACGAGAAGGTCTACGAGCAGGTTACCAATGTTGCAACGCTGCCGGGAATCGTCCAGGCTTCCTATGCCATGCCCGATGCCCATTGGGGCTATGGGTTCCCGATCGGTGGGGTCGCAGCCTTCGATCCTGATGTCGGGGGCGTCGTATCCGCCGGTGGCGTAGGCTTCGATATTTCCTGTGGAGTCCGAGCGCTTCGCACGGGACTCACGGTCACGGATCTCCAGCGGGTGAAAGAACAACTAGCCGAGGCCTTGTTTCATCGTGTTCCCGCAGGCGTAGGGAGCACAGGGAAGCTGCACCTGGATCGGCACGAGATGGAGGCCATGCTCGCTGGAGGGGCGCAGTGGGCCGTGGGAAAAGGCTATGGGACGCAGGAGGATCTGACGTTCATTGAAGAGCTTGGCTGTATGGACGGCGCAAAACCAGACTGCGTGTCGGAGTTCGCCAAGAAACGACAGCAGGATGAAATGGGCACGCTTGGTTCAGGGAATCACTATCTTGAGGTGCAACAGGTCGTGCAGGTCTTCGATGCAGAGGTGGCGACAATCTTCGGGCTTCGCCGAGGGGACATTGTCGTGAGCATTCATTGCGGCTCAAGGGGCCTCGGGCATCAGATCGGCAGCGAGTTTCTCAAGCGCATGGCGGTCAGCGCAGCGCGGTACCACATCGACCTGCCGGATCGTGAATTGGCCTCTGCCCCGATCAATTCGGAGGTGGGGCAGGACTATCTCGGGGCGATGCGCGCGGCGATCAATTGTGCACTCGCCAACCGTCAGATCGTCACGCATCTCGTGAGAGAGACGTTCGCCGACCTCTTGCCGCAGGCGACGCTCTCGTTGCTGTACGATGTGTCTCATAACACCTGCAAAGTCGAGGAACATGTCCTTGATGGAATACCCGCTCGTCTCTTCGTCCATCGCAAGGGCGCGACGCGGGCCTTTGGCCCGGGCCACCCCGATGTTCCTCATTCCCTGCGCGCTGCGGGACAGCCGGTCCTGATCGGTGGCACAATGGGAACAGCCTCCTATGTGCTTGTCGGCACAGAAGAGAGCATGTCACTAGCATTTGGGTCCGCCTGTCATGGAGCCGGTCGCAGCATGAGCCGGCACCAGGCGCTACGGCAGTGGCATGGGCGCGATGTGGTGAAGGAGCTAGCTGCGCGGGGTATTCTGATTCGCAGCCCCTCCTTCCGCGGCGTCGCCGAAGAAGCGCCGGGTGCCTACAAAGATGTCAGCGAAGTGGTCGATGCGGCCAATGACACGAACCTGGCGCGGAAGGTGGCGAGGCTTGAACCGCTCATTTGTGTGAAGGGGTAGGAGAAAACCCGGGTCGCCATACACAGTTCGATAATGATACGCAGGCATCATTCATGAGTAACCTTGATCCATACGGGATGACCGAATCGGAGAGAGATGTCTCGCTGTCTCACGAAGAAAGGGAACTTCTATGACTGTATGGTCAGGAGGCTTGGTCGGAGATTTCATGCACCGGGCCTTGGAAGTCATCGCACCCAAGGCCACGATCGTGGAGGCTGCCATGTATATGCGGGAACGACGGATTGGCTCCCTCCTGGCAGGGTCGCCCGATGCAGCGGGTCGCATAGCACACAATTCGGGGATCGTGACCGAGACAGACTTGATTCGGAAAGCGCTCACCAAAGGGATCGATCCATCTTGTCCCACAGCGGATCAGATCATGACAAGTCCCCTGCTGACGATCGCGGCGGATCGCCCGATGCTGGATGCGAGCCATCTCATGGAAATGAACCAGGCCCGCTATCTGTGCGTCTCGCAGGAGAGCACCATTGTCGGGATCATTTCCATGCGGGATCTCGCGCGCTATTTCGTCGACTCAGAAGGAGGCCCTATCCGTGACCTCGACAACGTATACCGACCGCTCAGCGTGCTCATGCAAATGACAATGGAGACGATTGCGAGTGAACGAACGGTGCTGGAGGCGGCGCAAAGGATGACGGAGAAGCGGATCGGCTCGCTGCTCGTGCTGGAGGCCGGAGGCATGGTCGGAATCGTGACCGAGACCGACCTGGTGAGGAAAGTGATCGCGTCCCATCTCCCTGCGAGAAGCACCAGCGTCGGGGCTGTCATGAATGCTCCCCTGATTCAGATTGATATCAACTGCACCGTTCGCGAAGCCAGTCGGCTCATGGCGGAGAAACGGGTTCGCCACCTCGTAGTGACAGAAGAAAATAAGGTGGTGGGCCTCTTGTCTCTGCGGGATCTGGTCAAGATGGTGTCCGTCAGAGACAAGCCCCGGTTCCTTCACGATAGGTAAGGCGGCGGCTCCTCACCTCTGGTGATGTACTTGAAGGCTGTCTTCCAAAGAGAGCCGATGAGAGATCCCACCTCCCTCATAGCATGACACCAGAACGACCGACTTTCCCTCCTGGGCAACGTCGCACCGGAAGCGCGCCCCGTAGCGGAGAAATCAGGCTTCAGGATTCACGATCGAGAGGGCGCAGACTCAAGGGGGCATCGACTCGCCATCCCCTTTCCCCAGTGGCCATTGGTTCACATGGCCATAAGCTTACATAAATAGTTGATTTAATGACCACACTCACTAGCAGCAGGGGCCGTTAACCTCCTATACTTTTAGGCTTGCACCGCAAATAGCAGAAGAATTATGATACGCGGCATCTGCTAGCTATGGATACTTCCCAACTCGGGGGTGCACCATGGGGCTCGGAGAATCAAGGCAAGCACCACAGGCCTCCATCTCGAATGCCCCACTCCGCACCTGTGCACATAGTCGCCTGATTTCCGATTCTGTCACGGAGGAAGAACACAACGCCGGCAAGGTACGTTGTGTTGAATGTGGGAGCGTCATCCGCGATCCATACCTTTTAGGGAACGACAAGACAACGTAAGCCCCTCTCCCGTACAGGGCTGCGTCCTCAAACTCCGGTCACAGGAAAGAGATCCTCCCCTTCACTGAGGTATTTGGCAACAGCCCCCGGATCGGTCTCTGGCCCGAAATTCCTCAACTGGTCGGAGAGGGCAGTCCACTCCTCCCGACTCTTGCTCTCTAACTCCCTCTGCTGCCGCACATTTCACTCTACTTCCTACGAGACCCTGCTGTGGCACCGACAATGCAAGACTCCTCGCTCAGCAACTCATTCCCTTTCATCACAAGGAGGTTCGTTCATGTCTGCATTAACGCGTTGGGAACCAGTGACTCGCTGGAATCCCTTCAAGGATTTGGAGGAGATGGAGAAGCGCCTCTCAACCTATTTGGGCCGCCCCGCGCTTCGGACCGAAGCCGGGAAGGAAGCCATGACCGTCGCCGAATGGTCGCCGCTCGTCGACATTACTGAGGATGACAAGGAATACCTCATCAAGGCGGATCTGCCGGAAGTGAAGAAGGAAGACGTCAAACTGACGGTCCAAGACGACGTGATGAGCATCTCGGGCGAGCGCAAGTCCGAGAAAGAGGAGAAAGGAAAGAAGTACCACCGGGTCGAACGGGCGTACGGGAGTTTTATGCGGAGCTTCACTCTGCCGGAAGATGCCGACGGCAGCAAGGTCAGCGCGGAGTACAAGGAGGGGGTCTTGAAGGTGCACCTGCCCAAGTCGGAAAAGGCGAAGCCGAAATCGATCGAGGTGAAAGTCTGCTGAGGGCGACGGAAAGGAGGGGCGCCGTGGGACCTTCGCGGGCATCGCGGAACCACAGAGCCTCAACATCATCTCTGGTAGCTGATCGCGCTCCTGGTTCTTTTTGCCATGTTTCTGATCGGCGTGGGAGTCACAGAGGGAATCCTCAAGGGAACAGGACCAGGGACCTCGCTGCAGCAGAGATCCTTGTCTGGCGGACAAATGAAAGAAATGGCCTATGCCCCCTGACACACCATCAGCCCAGACCACTCATGGGACACCGCCCGTCCTGAAGAATGAGTCGCTCACACAACCGACGCTGCTCCCCGTCTGTTGTCTGTGCGGTCTCATTCGAGATGAGAGGGGCTCATCCCCTGGCCTCGAATGCTGGCTCACGCCACACATGTATAACAAAACCTATGACATAAATCCGGAGGCTTTTGCTCTCACCCATACCTACTGTCCACAATGTTTCACGAAGGTCCGGGAAACGACCGCTCAGTACTTCCGGAAGATTAGACCGTCACCATGATTCTGCCCGACGGATCCAGTCAGGCACCGGACCTGGAAAGTGACCAACGCAGCAAGGCATCGGGTCCGTCTGGTGAATTCCTCTCCGAAAAACTCCCTCCACTCTTGGGCTGAGGCATTTGGCAACAGTCCCCGGACCACCCCCTGACCCGAATTTCCTCATCGAGCCGGATGGTGCTCCCCATTCCTTCATGCTGTAAGCCTGTAAATCCCTGAGTTACGGAACTTCCCCCTCTCCCAGCCGGCGACAACATTCTGTGGCACCGACAATGCAACCCTCTCTTCCCAGCAACTTATTTCGTTCATCAAAACGGCCTAATGGCCAATCCTGGGTGTGAGCGCAGCAGTGAGTGTATCGCGTGCCCAGTGCTTCTTTATATGGGCACTTGGGTCAGGAGCACTTCCCAGATGCTGTCCAAATGGAGATTCAAAGGCCCTCGCGCCGAGGATAGTCCAGAAAAACCGGATAGACCAAAGGGGGTAGAACAATAATGTTTCGCAATCGCGAAGAAGCGGGCCGGATGTTGGCCGAGAAGCTGAGTCACTACCGCAACGATCCGACGGGGTTGATTCTCGCGCTTCCGCGCGGCGGTGTGGCTGTCGGCTATCAACTCAGCCTCGCCCTCCATATTCCACTCGATGTGTTTATCACGCGCAAGATTGGCGCACCCGGCAATCCCGAGTATGCGATTGGAGCGGTGGCCGAGACAGGGTCCCGCTATTTGAATCAGGAGGCGATTAGCTCATTTGACGTATCCCGGCATGAGCTGGAGCGGTTGATTCATGTCCAGGAGAAAGAGATCGCCAGACGCAGAGATCTGTACCGGCAAGGCCGGCCGCTCCCGCAACTCACGGGTCGCACCGTGTTCTTGGTTGACGACGGCATCGCCACAGGCTCGACATTTTTGGCCTCGGCACTGGCCATTCGCAGTTTACAGCCCCGCCATCTGGTGGGAGTGATTCCGGTCGGACCTCCATCGACCATGCGGGAAGTCCGAGCGCATGTGAACGAATTGATCATTCTGATGACTCCGGATCCGTTCTACGCCGTGGGGAATTTCTTCGTAGACTTCACGCAAGTCGACGATCGCGACGTAGTGGAATACTTAAATCTGGCCGAGGCGGCAATGCTCGAACGCACGCCCCCGTCACCGGCTTCGTAAGGCGTCTTGTCGCCAAGGAGGATGTCCGTCACATGTCCACACATTCAAAGATCCCGCCTCAACCTGTAAGGAGAAAATTATGACTGGTCTCACCAGAGGCATCATCATGGGACGTTCAAGGTGGTCCTGTCGCAGCCGCTGGATACTTGTCGCTGTGGCGGCACTCAGCCTGGTGATTGGAACGACGGGAGAAGCGGCGACCTCCATTTCACAGGGCGCGATCGTGGAGGTGGATCAGGCTACCGTCAACCAGATCATGGATGTGTTTCACAAGGCTGACGCCGCCATCGCTGAGGAAAACCTCGAGGGCATCATGGCGCTCCATGCAACCCGCTACAACTATCACGGGTTGAAACAGGCGGATATTCGTAGGATCTGGGCCGAGCTCTTCGAGGAATACCGTGATCTGGGGGGAGTGCATTTCTTTTCGAAGATCGCTAAAGTAGGATCTGGCTCCAACGCCGTCATTGAAGTGACCTGCACAGGGAGCCTGTCGGGCATCTCAAAGATCAGTGGCCTCCGGGTTCCAATCGACAGCTGGTACCAAGAGGTGCATTATCTGACGCTTGAAGGAGGCGTGTGGCGCATCAACGGAAATGCCGGTGAAACACCACGGGTCTTGCCCTTTGGTACAGCACCACACCCGCTATTCTGAATGATTGGGAGGCGAGAATGAGAATCGTGGCCGGCGTAGATTGGTCGGACGAAGCCTTTGCCGCAGTGGAACAGATCGGATTGCTCTACCGGCCGGAGGAGGTCGTGCTCGTACATGGCGTGGATCTTGGCATGTTCCAGTCTCCCCTCGTGGCCGGAGTATTCAATGTGCAAGGGTACGACGACTTCCGCCAGGCCATGATCGATGCCGGTCATCAGGCCGTCGAGCGCTGCCGCACGCTGCTCCCGGCTGAGATCCCCTCCATCCGGACGTTGTGCGAAGTTCAGCATCCGGCTGCCTTTATTCTCGATAGCGCCGCCGCGGTCAAGGCCGACCTCATCGCAGTCGGCACGCGCGATCATAGCCGGATGACGGAAGTGTTTCTCGGCAGTGTATCGCACCGCGTCGTGCTCCATGCCATGGTGCCGACCTTGATCGTGAAAGGGAAAGCTCGCCCCATCGCCCGCATCCTCTTGGCGGTGGAAGGCCGCGAAGATGCGATCCGTCTACAGACATGGCTGACGTCGCACCCCTTCAAGAACCCTGTTGCAGTCACCATTCTCTCGGTCGTCCCCTCGCTCCAGATGGTCAACGAGCACTTGATGGTGGGAACCCGAAGTTGGTCAGAGGAAATTAAGCAGCAGGCTGAACAGGTCGTGAAAGACACGGCCCAGGCGTTGGCCGGCCCGAGCTTCACCGTCTCTACCGATGTCCGCCTGGGCGATCCTGTCACGACCCTGTGCGAAGTGGGACAGAGCTACGATCTCATCGTGGTCGGCTCCCATGGGCGGAAGGGGCTCGAACGATTCTTGCTGGGCAGCGTGTCGCACGGGATCGTGCATCGGGCCCCAACTTCGATCCTCGTTGTCCGTTGAGATGAATTGACTAGATGCGACACCACCAAACCAAGGAGAAGTCGACAACATGAAAGTCCTGAGCATGATCAGTGCGGTGTGCTTGGTCCTGTTGGCAAGTTCCTGGGTCGCCGGGCAGACTGTCCGAGGGAACCCCAAGGACGGGCAAGCCGTCTACGAAAAGAACTGCCTCCGCTGCCATGGGAACACCTTGGATGGGAATGGGCCGGATAGCAAGGATTTGATCGTACAGCCTGCCAATCTTCGATCCTCCGTCATTCGATCCAAGACCGATTGGGAATTGCTCGTGGCGATCTCGAATGGTGTACTGTTCAGCCCGATGCACAGCTTTCGCGGCAAGTTAACGGATCAGCAAATGGTGGATGTGCTCTCGTACATCAGGGATGTGTCTCCCCCCGGCACTGTCAGTTAATTGGCGCCATTCTCCACTGGCATCAGAGACACCCTGGCGACTTCTGCCACAGTCGAGGTGAACGTCTGGCTCTCCTCATTGCTACGACCTACGAATTTTCAAGCAGATTTCTTGTTTTCTGCTTTAGTCTCAATGGCCTATGCCTTGCACTCTCCCTGCGCAGGGAGAGCCACCTATGCCTTGGACGACAATCGTTAAATCCAGCCGGGACCGGGAGATCGTTCCAAATCTTCACGACTACGGGAGCATCCATGCGAGCTTCACATGGGAGCAGGCCCGACAGGACCTGGAAGGGCTCCGTGACAATCAAGGCCTCAACATCGCGCACGAGGCCATCGATCGTCATGCCAACGGAGCACACGCGTCGCATGTGGCGATCAGATGGTTGGGAAAAAATGGAACGATCGAGGATTACTCCTACGGCCAGCTACAGGACCTGACGAATCGGTTTGCCAACCTGCTTCAGCAGTTGGGCGTAGCCAGAGGCGATCGCGTATTTGTTCTGGCGGGACGCATTCCTGAGCTTTACATCGCTGCGCTCGGGACATTCAAGAACCGTAGTGTGTTCTGCCCTCTGTTTTCTGCCTTCGGCCCTGAGCCGATCCGAGCACGACTCAATATCGGCCAGGCGAACGTCCTCGTCACCACTGCCTCGCTGTATCAACGAAAAGTGGCCGGTATCCGCGCGGCGATCCCAAACCTTCAGCACATCCTGCTTATCGGAGAGGACCGGCAGCGCACCGCCATCGCTGGCACACAGGATTTGTGGACGCGCATGCAGCAGGCCAGTCCGTCCTTCGCTATCGGACCCACGGACCCGGAGGACATCGCACTACTCCACTTTACGAGTGGCACGACCGGCACACCCAAAGGCGCTATTCATGTCCATCAGGCAGTGGTGGCTCACCACATGACCGGCAAGTACGCGCTGGATTTTCACAAGGATGACGTATTTTGGTGCACAGCAGATCCCGGCTGGGTCACCGGGACGTCATATGGGATCATTGCGCCCCTGACGAACGGCATTACCAGCATCGTGGATGAGGGGGACTTCGATGCCGAACGCTGGTACCGCATCCTGCAAGATGAACGTGTCACTGTGTGGTACACAGCCCCCACCGCCATTCGCATGATGATGAAAGGTGGCGCTGGGCTCGTCAGAAAATTCAATCTCCGTCATCTTCGTTTTCTGGCGAGCGTGGGTGAGCCCCTCAACCCTGAAGCGGTCGTGTGGGGACAAGAGGCGTTCGGCCAGCCGTTCCACGACAATTGGTGGCAGACCGAGACCGGTGGCATCATGATCGCCAATTATGCCTCCATGGACATTCAACCCGGTTCAATGGGCCGTCCGCTTCCCGGTATTGAAGCTGCTATCGTGCATAAGACGGAGGCCGGCACCATCGAATTGCTCGAGAACCCCGGCGAACAGGGAGAACTGGCCCTGCGTCCAGGCTGGCCCTCGATGTTCCGCGGCTATTGGAACGAACCGGAGCGTTATCAGAAGTGCTTTGCCGGAGGCTGGTACCTCACCGGAGACCTAGCCAAGAAGGATGAACAAGGCTATTTCTGGTTCGTCGGCAGAGCGGACGACGTGATCAAATCCTCCGGCCACTTGATAGGCCCGTTCGAAGTGGAAAGCGTGTTGATCGAGCACAAGGCGGTCGCAGAAGCCGGCGTGATCGGGAAGCCGGATCCCGTCGCCATGGAGGTGGTAAAAGCCTTCGTGTCGCTCAAGGATGGATATGAGCCCAGCGAAGAGTTGCGCCGTGAATTGCTGGGCTTTGCGCGCGCCAGACTTGGCGCCGCCGTGGCACCGAAGGAGATTGCGTTTCTCCCGACCCTGCCCAAAACGAGGAGCGGGAAAATCATGCGGCGGTTGCTCAAGGCCCGTGAACTCGGTTTACCGGAAGGCGATACGTCGACGTTGGAGGGATGAGCTTTCAGCGGTCAGCCATTCGCAGTCAGCCTCGGAGAGGGTGTGTGGGCTGAGAGCTGAAGGCTGATGGCCGACAGCTCTCACCTGTAATGGAAAAGAAATGGACGCCGTTGTAGATCGCGATCATGCCCTTGATCTTTTACGCCAGATGCTCCGCATCAGACGGTTTGAGGAGAAGTGTGCAGAACTCTATAGCGGGGGCAAGATCCGCGGCTTCCTGCATCTCTACATCGGTGAGGAGGCGGTCGCGGTCGGTGCCATGCCATGTTTCACGTCGGAGGATGCGATCGTCGGAACCTATCGAGAGCACGGCCACGCGCTGATACGGGGCACCCCAATGGGACCACTGATGGCGGAGCTTTATGGAAAAGCGAACGGCTGCGCACGGGGACGCGGCGGGTCCATGCACTTCTTCGACGCCACACGCCGCTTCTATGGAGGCCTGGCAATTGTCGGCGGAGGGCTGCCGGTCGCCGTTGGCCTCGCGCTGGCCGATAACATGCAGCAACGCCGACGGGTGACCGCGTGTTTTTTCGGCGACGGCGCTGTGGCCGAAGGAGAATTCCACGAGTCCCTCAATCTCGCCGCGCTCTGGAAGCTCCCGGTGCTGTTCCTTTGCGAAAACAATCTTTATGCGATGGGAACCGCGCTCGGACGGCACCAATCACAGACCGATATCGCCCGCAAGGCCGACGCCTATGCGGTTCCGGCCGAAGCCGTCAATGGGATGGATGTTCTCGAAGTGGAAGCAGCCACGCGGAAAGCCGTCGATTTTGTTCGCACAGGCCACGGACCGTATCTTCTTGAATACCGAACCTACCGGTTTCGTGCCCACTCGATGTACGATGCGGAGCTCTATCGGACCAAGGACGAAGTCGCCCAATGGAAACAGCGCGACCCGATCGCCCTCTTCCATCAACAGCTCCGCACCGAAGGATACGTGACTGATGCCGACCTCGACAACATGGAAACCGCCATTGCGGCAGAGATTGCAGAAGCTGTGTCGTTTGCGGAGATGAGCCCGTGGGAACCCATGGAGGATCTCACAAAGGATGTGTATACAGCAAAAAACGGCTTTCACCGATCAGCCCAGAGCTGACAGCTGATGGCTGGCCGATTCTACACTCGACATGACTAAAATTACATACAGAGAAGCCGTGCGAGCTGGATTGCGGGAAGCCTTGCAGGGCGATCCGCGCGTGTTTCTGATGGGCGAAGACGTCGGCAAGTACGGCGGGACCTATGCCTGTAGCAAGGGGTTTCTGGAGGAATTCGGGCCGGAGCGTATCCGGGATACTCCTCTGTCCGAGAGCACCTTCGTCGGCGCCGGCATCGGAGCCGCTCTGGGTGGCATGAAGCCGATCGTCGAAGTGATGACCGTCAATTTTAGCCTGCTCGCCCTCGATCAAATCGTCAACAATGCAGCCACGATTCGCCATATGTCCGGCGGACAGTTCAGCATTCCCCTCGTCGTACGGATGGCCACCGGCGCCGGCCGGCAGGTGGCTGCTCAACATTCGCATAGCCTCGAAGGCTGGTATGCCCACATCCCCGGGATCACGGTACTCGCACCGGCCACCGTCACGGATGCCAGAGGAATGCTGCTTGCGGCACTCCAAGAGCCGGACCCCGTCTTTATCTTTGAGCATGCGTACTTGTACCCGCTCGAAGGCGAACTCGACGAGAGCGCCCTCCCCGTCGATCTGATACACGCGGCGATCCGACGGGCCGGGTCGGACATTTCACTGATCACGTTCGGAGGATCTCTCTGGAAAGCGCTCGAAGCAGCAGACCAACTCGCCCATGAAGGCATCTCGGCCGAGGTCGTTGATCTCCGCATACTCCGGCCACTCGACATATCGACGGTCTGGGCCTCTGTGCGGAAAACGCACCGCGCGGTCGTGATCGACGAAGGGTGGCGCACCGGCAGTTTTGCCGCCGAAGTATCCGCGCAGATCATGGAAGGCGCGTTTTTTGATCTGGATAGCCCGGTCGCCCGAGTCTGTAGCGTCGAGGTGCCAATTCCCTATCCCAAGCATCTGGAAGACGCCGCACTCCCGCAGCCAGAAAAAATTGCGCTGACAGTTCGGAACGTGCTTGGAGGCTGATCCGAACGTCCCCTGACGAGAAAAGAGATGTGGAATTATGAATTCGTTGCCAGGGAATCGTCGCGCCATTGAGGCTGACTCATTTCTCGTCGAGACACTCGGCAACTTATTCCAGGTCGTCCAACAGAGGGCTGCAGACGCTCGAGCCAAATTCCGTTTTTCAGATCCTGACGCGCAATGCAGCTGTGACAACCTCCTCAGTTACCTGGCGCTGCGTGAGCATGACCTTCAACATCTTCAACTGGAGCTGGCAGAACGTGGGTTGTCCTCTCTGGGAAGGCTCGAAGGCTCGGTACTCCATAGCCTCAGGAAGGTCATGGGGCATGTGGGGGTCGAACCGGCAGACACTCCTCTTATGGCCCCCGACTTTGCACAGGCGCGGTCCATACTGTCTCGGCGCAGCGCCATGTTATTGGGGCGACCTCGCCCGCATCATCACACTCGCATCATGGTGACATTGGACCCTGACGTCGTCAGGCAACCCGAACTGCTTGAGCAGCTTCTGGTGAATGGGATGGATATCGCCAGGGTCAATTGCGCCCACGACACATCTCATGAATGGTCCATGATCATAACTGCAGTACGGGATGCAGAGAAGCGATTAGCGAGCAGGGGACAAGCGATCGGACGCAGTTGCCGGGTGTTTATGGATCTCGCCGGACCGAAGGTCCGGACCGGGCCGTTGATGCTGACAACCAGGCCGCTCAAACTCACGGTGGAGAAAGACGACTACGGGCGGCCGTCCCGCATTTTGGAAGGATTCCTTGACGCGGAAGCATCGCAAACCCAACGGGTCCGCTCACCGGGCGCCCCTTCGAGCTTTGTGATCGCACTGCCCGGTCAAAGTGGCTTGACGAACCTGGTGCTCGGCGAAGAACTGCGTTTCACGGACACCAGAGGTCGTGCACGGGTTCTCCGCTTGCTTGAGCGCGTCAGTCCCACGAAGGTTCGTGTCGGGCTGGAGAGAACGACCTATCTTGAAGAAGGAATGGAACTCGTGACGACTGGCGGAGCGAGTTTTCGCATCGGACCGATCATGCCTCAACCGGTGGACATTCGCGTCCAAGCAGGAGACCAATTGGTCCTCTACCGAGAGCCGGCTCGTCTCGGCCACGAGGCTCAGGGACGGGAGCCGCCTGGAATCAGCTGCACCCTTCCCGCTGTGTTGGAGATGGTACAGCCGGGACATCGCGTGTGTATCGATGACGGCAAGATTACGACCATCGTCCGGAATCTGAATCCGGAATATGTGGAACTTGAAGTCATCGCTCCGCATGATATCCCGGCACGCATTCGTCCGGAGAAGGGCCTGAACTTCCCCGACTCTCCTATTGACGTCCCCGCCTTCACGGCCCAGGACCGGGAGGATCTTCGATTTGTCGCGCAGCATGCAACGGCAGTCGGCCTCTCATTCGCGCACCATCCTCAAGATCTGTTAGAGCTGCGCAAGGCCCTGGAAGATCTCGGGTGTCCCGATTTGGGAATCGTGATCAAGATCGAGACTCGAGAGGCCATTCATCGGTTGGCACAGCTTCTCCTTGCCGGGCTGAATCTACCCAGATTCGGCGTAATGATTGCGCGAGGCGATCTCGCGGTCGAGGTGGGCTTCGAGCATCTGGCACTGGTACAGGAGGATATTCTCTGCCTCTGTGACGCCGCCCATGTGCCCGTGATCTGGGCGACGCAAGTGCTGGAGAACCTGGCGAAAAGCGGGTTGCCCGCACGAGCCGAGATTACCGATGCTGCCACAGGACAGCGGGCCGAGTGCGTCATGTTGAACAAAGGAAGGTTTGTGCTGGACGCCGTAAAGATCCTTGCGGATTTGCTCGGTTCGCGAGAACGACAGCGGATTAAGAAACGGCAGGTCTTTCGTGATATCACAGCCCAGCACGGCATATTCGATCGGCCCGAGACTGGTCTGCACGCCGGCACCGGGCCATCTCAGGAAACGACTTGCTAGCGGGCGTGCACCGACAGGTGGATTGATTTACACTTCTACCAGGAATCTTTATCGGAGAACGTCGCATGGCTGAATTTGTGATGCCCACCCTCGGCTCGGATATGACTGAGGGGACTCTTGTCCAATGGAAAAAGAAAGCGGGCGAACGGGTGGTGAAGGGTGAGATCATCGCAGAGGTAGATACCGAGAAGGCCGCGATTGAGATCGAATCCTTCCACACGGGGGTCATGGAGCAACTCCTTACAAAGCCAGGCGAGCGTGTTCCGGTCGGCACGGTCATGGCAATCATCCGAGAAGAGGGAACTCAGGCGACACCCGCCCTTAAATCTCCTCCATCTTCAGCACCATTGCAGAGAGTCTCACCGAAGGAACCGGTCTCATCGGTTCCTCCGGCACCTCTGCTGGCCGCAGCACCGGTTACAGAACCGGCACGGCTTCGCATCTCGCCGGCGGCGCGAAAACTCGCCGGTGAATTAGGAGTGGATCCCGCCTCTGTTCAGGGCACTGGTCCCGGCGGTGCTATCACCTTGGACAACATTCAACATAGCGCCAGGACCCAACGCCAACAACCCTCCACACCCCCTGCCGTCAGCGAAGTAGCCGGCGATCGCCAGGCCAGGATGCGACAGACCATTGCAGCCGCTATGGCGCGATCCAAGCGGGAGATCCCCCATTACTATCTGAGCACCACCATCGACATGAGCCGGGCTATGACGTGGCTCAAAGAAGAAAACCTCAAACGGCCGGTGACGGATCGGCTGTTATACGGCGTCTTACTTATTAAAGCCGTGGCCTTGGCGCTGCGGCAGGTACCGGAGCTGAATGCACTGTGGAAAGACAACGTCGCAGTTCGGAGCCCCGACATCAATATCGGTGTGGCGATTTCCCTTCGCCAGGGGGGCCTCATCGCACCGGCCATTCACAATACAGACAAGCGAAGTCTCAGTGAACTCATGAGTAGTTTCCAGGATGTCGTGAAGCGGGCCCGTGCCGGAACGTTACGGAGTTCGGAACTGGCCGACCCGACTATCACGGTCACCAGCTTGGGCGAACAGGGAGTGGAAACCGTGTTCGGTGTGATTTATCCGCCGCAGGTCGCCTTAGTCGGCTTCGGAAAAGTGGGGGATCGTCCGTGGGTCAGCGAGGGGCAGGTCATCTCGAGGCCGGTCGTGACCGCAAGCCTGTCGGCGGATCATCGCGTAACCGACGGCCATCGCGGCGGGGTCTTTCTTTCATCCATCGATCGTTTGTTGCAGGAACCAGGACAGCTATGAATACTCCGCTGGTGCCGGATGAAATCAGACAGACCGTCCTTCGGCTCCTTGGCGAGATCGCACCGGAGGCAGACTTGACGGTCTTGAAGCCCGGCGTCAGCTTCCGTGATCAGCTGGATATCGACTCGATGGACTTTCTCAACTTTGTGATCATGATCCACAAGACCTTTGGCGTGGAGATCCCGGAAGCTGACTATCCGAAATACGCCACGCTCGATGGCTGTGTGGAACAGTTGTCGGACAGGACAGGCTCCTGCTGGAATTCAAGGACGGCGGGTCCCGCATGACGAAGAAAGATGCGGACAAGAAGGAGGATCGGCCTGCAAGGCCGTACGCCGACAGGCTCAATGCCGACACGGGCGTCATCTTGCCTCGATCGATGACTTCCCGCTCGGATCAGAACCGCCGTTGAAGCATAAATATCCTTGGTGGATCAGGCTCAACCCAGAAAGGTAGCCGGCATGAGAGTTTTTATCGTTATGAGTGTGATGTGTCTGATCATCTTGGCCAGCTCCTGGAGCATCGGACAACCCATCCGTGGAAATCCCAAGGAGGGACGCGCAATCTATGGACAATACTGCCTCCGTTGTCATGGCAATACGTTAGACGGCAATGGGCCCGACGCGCAGTACTTGATTATGCGGCCTGCTAATTTCCTATCGCAGGGGTTGCTTGCGAAGGCCGACTGGGAGCTGATCCTCACAATTTCCAACGGGATCTTATTCACTCCCATGCATGGATTCCGCGGCACACTGACGGATCAACAGATGTTGGATGTGGTGTCGTATATCAGAAGTATGACGCCATTTGGTGCGGACAACTAGCGCGACATCGTGTGCCACCCACATCAAGGCATATGGGAGTTCGCCCGCACGATAGGCCTCTGCATTGCCCTGTTCGTGCTGGGAGTCGAAGCACGGGTCCAAGCCGGCGAGCCAGTCCCGGATCTCGAGGTCTTTGTTCGCGCCGGCTGTCCCCATTGCGAGGCTGCGAAGGAGTTCCTCAAGGAACTTCAGCTCGAGCGCCCTTCGCTACGGATCACCATCCGCGACGTGAGCGAGGACGCCCCCGCGCGGCAGCGCCTCGTAATGCTGTCTGCTGAACGGGGAATCACCAACATCGGCGTCCCCACCTTTCTCATCGGCGCAGAGCTGATTGTCGGCTTCCTGTCGACCGACACGACCGGAGTAGAGATTCGTGCCCGGCTCGACCAACAAGCTCAAGGCGCCGCGGCACAGCCACCCGTCGAAGCAATCCGGACAAAATGGTTCGGCGAGCTTCACGTCAGGGACCTGGGTCTTCCACTGTTCACGATCGTCATCGGACTCCTGGACGGATTCAATCCCTGTGCGATGTGGGTTCTGCTTTTCCTGTTGTCATTGCTCGTCAATCTTCAAGATCGACGGAAGATGGCTCTGGTCGCCGGGACGTTCGTTCTCGTCAGTGGCTTGGTGTATTTTGCCTTCATGGCGGCTTGGCTCAACATGTTTCTCCTGATCGGCCTCTCACGCCCCGTCCAAGTCGGGTTGGGCGGCATCGCCCTCTTCGCAGGAGCGGTCAATGTGAAGGACTTCTTTGTGCTGCGGCGCGGTATCTCGCTCAGCATTCCCGAGTCCGCCAAGCCCGGACTCTACGCCCGTGTCCGAGGTATACTCCAAGCCGAGCATCTCGCCGGTGCGATGGCAGGCGTCGTCATCCTGGCAGGACTCGTAAATCTGATCGAACTGCTCTGCACCGCCGGGTTCCCGGCCCTCTATACGCAGATTTTGACCATGCAACAGATGCCCTCATGGGAATATTATAGCTACCTAGGCCTCTACAATCTGGCCTACATCTTCGATGACAGTCTCATGGTCACGATCGCGGTGGTCACGCTCAGTCGCAGAAAATTGCAGGAACGTGCCGGTCGCTGGCTGAAATTGGTGAGCGGGATCGTGATGGCTGGCCTAGGTGGCTTATTGCTGACGAAGCCCGACTGGCTGATATAACTGTTCTGGGCCGCGACACTGATTGCAGCAAGTCGAGTGGGTGACCGAGCATGAAGCAGATCCGCCCATTGTTCCAACCACCTCCGGCATCCGAGAGCCTGGAAACCGGGCCGGTCATCCTGCGCGATGGCACGACCGCATCCCTCCGCCCTACCCGTGCGGAGGACCAGGCGATGATGCACGCGTTCATCGATCGGTTGTCACCGGCATCCAGGCGTCATCGGTTCTTTTCTGAAACCGCGCCCCCTGCCGACACCATCGCGTCTCTCTGCGATGCCTCGAACCCCTCCAAACAACTCACCGTCGTGGTCATGAGGACTATTGCGCGCCAGCCGCGTATCATCGCCGCCGGGTCATATTGGGCCAGGACCGCCGACCAGGCCGAAGTGGCCATGGCAGTCGACGACGATTTTCATGGGAAAGGCCTGGGAACGATCCTGCTCGAACGGTTGGCGATGCTGGCCATACACCGGGGGTTCACCAGACTGTGGGCGGTCACCCACACTGACAATATGGCCATGAGAGAAGTCTTCCGTGAATCCGGGTATCCAGTCCATGAAACTTATGAAGCCGGCGACATGCAAGTCGAGCTCTCACTGCACCAGACCGAGAACACGACGACCCGCTTGGAGTTGCGCGAGCGTATCGCCACAACTGCTTCGCTCCGCCCGTTCTTCTTTCCTCGTTCCGTGGCTGTGATCGGAGCGTCCCGCGATCCCAAAAGCATCGGCTACCGGATCGTCGAAGCCCTTGCCGTCAACCGGTTTCGCGGTGCCATCTATCCGGTGAACCCCAAGGCGGCAACCATTGCAGGCTTGACCACCTTCTCGTCCGTGACTGCAATCCCCGGCGCCGTCGATCTGGCGGTGATTGTCGTGCCGCGTGATGCGGTGCTGCCGGTCCTCAACGATTGTGCAGGCAAAGGCATCGGCTCCGTGATCGTGATCTCCTCAGGCTTCGCCGAATCCGGCCCTGAAGGAAAGCAGGCCCAGGGCCGTCTCGTGGAGGTTATCCGTCAACAGGGCATGCGCATGATCGGACCGAACTGCTTTGGGCTCCTGAATACCGATCCGGCCATCCATCTCAACGCCACATTTACGTCGGCCTTTCCCCCCTCCGGCCACATGGCCATGGCCTCGCAGAGCGGCGCACTGGGGCTCGCGATCCTCGCCGCAGCTCATCGACTGCGGCTGGGCGTGTCCTCATTCGTCAGCGTAGGAAATAAAGCCGACATCTCCACGAACGATCTTCTGCAATATTGGGAAGACGACCCTTCCACCGACCTCATTCTCCTCTACCTGGAATCCTTTGGAAATCCTCGACGCTTTGCGAGGATTGCGCGTCGCGTTGCTCGTCACAAACCGATCGTGGCGATCAAATCAGGCCGGAGCCTTGCGGGGCGGCGTGCAGCCAGCTCTCATACCTCGGCTCTCGCGTCGAGCGAGGTGGCCGTGGATACCCTCTTTCAGCAGTCCGGTGTGATCCGCGCAGACACCTTGGATGAGCTCTTTGCCCTGGCCCGCGGGCTTTCCGACCAGCATTTTCCGAATGGAAAGCGCATAGGTATCATTACCAATGCCGGCGGCCCCGCCATTCTCTGCACCGATGCCTGCGAAGCAGGAGGATTGTCTGTCCCCGAGCTGTCCAAGACGACCACCACGGCCCTGTCGGCCTTCTTACCTCCAGCCGCCTCGTTGAAGAACCCGGTCGACCTCATCGCCTCCGCCACTCCGGACCACTATACACACGCGATCACCACCCTCCTCGCCTCCAATGAGATCGATGCGCTGATTCTTCTTTATATGTCCGTGACTGTCGGCGACGCAGCCGGCATTGCAAACGGGATTTTGCGCGGGATCTCCACTGCCAGACAGGTTGGCGGCACCGCCGTTCCGATCTATATCTGTTGGATGGCTGAAGGGGACCTCGGACGGACCTTTGAGACGGCAGGCGAAACGATTCCCACATTTTCATTGCCGGAGCAGCCAGCGGTTGTGCTCAGCAAAGCCTTCCGGTATGAAGCATGGCGCATCGAGCCTCTCGGCATGATTCCGGACTTCGACGACATAGATTTCGGTACTGCGCGAGCGATCTGCGCTCAGGCCCTATCACAAGAAGGGCCTGGTTGGTTGACCGTCGAGGACACCAGAACCCTCCTCGCCTGTGCGAAACTTCCTGTGACACAGGGTGGAGTCGCGAGGACCGCAGACCAGGCAGCAGCCCTGGCCCATGACGTGGGATTTCCCGTCGCCGTCAAGCTCGCGTCACGCCAGATCCTGCACAAGACCGAGATGGGCGGCGTGCATCTGAACCTGTCTGATGAGCAGGCCGTGAGGAATTCGTTCGAGGCGATTGAGGCCAGGCTCGCACAAGAAAATAAACTGGAGGCGATGGAAGGCGTGCTCGTGCAGCCGATGCAGTCAGGCGGCACGGAGGTGATGGTCGGCGTGACGCATGACCCGCTCTTCGGCCCTTTGATCGCGTTCGGCTTAGGAGGCATTCACGTGGAAATCCTGGGCGATGTGCGGTTCCGGATTACGCCCCTCACCGATCGCGATGCAGCCCAAATGGTGCGCGAGATCAAGGGCTATCGGTTGCTACAAGGCTACCGGGGCCATCCTGCAGCGGATGTGGAGGCCATCGAAGAAGTGCTGTTGCGCCTTTCTCGCCTCGTCGAAGAAATACCCGAGATCAGCGAACTCGATCTGAACCCGATCTTCGCACTCCCGCCTGGGCAAGGTTGCAAGATCGTGGACGCCAGAATTCGCGTTGAGAAGAGTTCGCCGGCGGTTTAGGAACATGACGGCTGGGCTATCCAGCGGATGCGATCCGCCCGTATTCCATCCAACGCTAACCAACTGCCCGTTTGCGAGTAGTGCTGGCTGCGCGACGAGTTAGAGCATGAGGTTGCGTCGCCACGTACGCGTCTAGAAGCCGACGAATCATGCGCTGGTACTGCGTATGGTGCCGAGATGCTTCGGCTTTGAAGAACTCGACACTCTTCTTGCTCAAAGCCAACGTGACTTTAACTCCCTCTTCTCGAAAGGCCAACTCGGACGGAGAAGGGAGAAAGTCTGGGACAACGCGAATCTCGCCTAGCGGCTCATCGGTGTATTTGATTTTCGCGCTCATAAATCGCCCTTCCTTTACGCCAATAGCCGGCGCCGATGATTCGAATGACTGAAGCCCGATAAGCGAACCGCACCGTCAAAATGCCGCCATCGACTTCGCCAAAACAATAGAAACGGTCTTCCGACTGGCTATGAGTCAGATCCTTTGCAATGACACGCCGAGGGTCGGCAAAGGCGTATTGGGCACGATGGAACGGCACCCCATGCTTTTTCAGATTTGCCGACTCTTTGTCTGGATCCCACTCAAAGCGTGCTTCAGCCATCGGCCTCAAGGAAGATTAGCATATGGCAATATATTTTACCATACAGAAATATGGATGCTGACCAAGGATTAAACCCCTTTATTTTCATTTGAGTGTTGAGGAGGAAGGGCCTTCAAATGTTTGCCACCCCTCTTTAGGGGAGTGGACAGACTGTCCTTCACCGCGCGCATCGAGCGATATAAATGTTCCCTCCAAGCTTGCTCGTTTGCCCTCCTCTGGAACGGTATCCGTGTCAGGCCTGACTGCGGCCGTCGAACGAGCACATTCCGATCGTGCGCGTTCCGGGAGCAAAAGGCCGACACGGGCACCGTTCCGTCCTTTTTATCGTGCGGCCTCGGCGAGCAAGAAGAATGGCATGGCGGCTCCCCCGTCCTTCTCAGGCCGCGCATTGCGCGAGCACAGGGGACTCGCCAGCCCATCTCCGCTAACGAAGTTGTTTGTTACACAGGCTCAATACCTAAGGCTTCTTCAACGACCCTTCGTGCCGGAGAAGAGCAAGATACGCCAGCGTGTCGATGAGTTCCTGATTGGTCATGGTCGTATCCGGGAACATGCCTGTGCCGGGGTGGCCGTCCCGGATTGCCCGCGCGCGCTGCTTGTCGGTGGTCAAGCGCAGCGCATTCGGATTTCTCAGATCGACCGGTGGCGGATTGAGTTGAGTGATAAGTGTGGCTGTGTCGGGTGCGAGCTCCGGTCGTTGGCCCTTGTTCCCATCGATGCCATGGCAATAGTAGCAGATGCCTTTCCCGTTGAAGACCGCTCTGCCCCGCTCGGCATCGCCTACCGCTTTTGTGCTCTCGGATGACGGCGGAGAGCCCGCCCAGGCATTCATCTCAGCTATTTCTGTGAACTGACCTCCCCAGCAGCCCACAAAAAGGAAGCCGGCAAGAGAAAGTCCTCTCATAATATTCCCCCTCTGAGCTACGAACGGTCGTCGAGTTTGAATTCCAGATGGCACGCCACGCAGGCTTTGAGCACTCCATCGAACTTGGGCAAAATCTGTTTGAGATCCTTTGTCGGAATAACCTGGGCCAGATCCTCCGCCGCCTGGTGATGAGCCATCGCGAGATCGTGGTAGGCCGGTGGAAAATTCTCCGGCTGCTGACTCGCCATCGCCTGCCGGTGCCTGAAGAAGCCCAGGTGTGCTTCGGTCAGGCCTTTTGCCAACTCGTAGTCCTCTTCACCCAACGCGCTGACAATCCCTTGAATGGTCTCCAGGTGCTGCAACATGACCACGCGATGTTGCTTCCCTTCCGGTGACGACAGCGGGATGGGATGCCTGGTATCTGAAGTCATATAGGAGTTGGAGGGTTGCTCGCCCTGGCGCGGTCGGACATCGGTACAACCGACTGATAACACAACACAAATGACTCCCAGAGCTACCGCTCCAAGGAAGACCTGTTTTCCTCTATATAATGGTAGGGACTCTATCCACGACATTTCTGATATATCTCCATAAAATCAACACCTTAACATTATCAGACCGCTTTTTCAGTTTTTTCCACCTGCTCCCAGTAGGCATTCACTCTTTCCTGGATATGCGCAATAGCTTCCGTCTGCACCACCGGTTCGAACAGGTGACGGAACCGGCCTTGGAGCTTGAGATACTCTTCCACCGGCTTGGGCTTGGGGATGTAGGTGTGCGTGACTGCTCCGTTGATCGCCTCCTTCAAGGGCCAGAGACCGGTTTCGACCGCCAACTTGGCCACTTCCGGAGTCTCGCCCGGATCGTAGAGCCAGCCCGTGGGGCAAGCGGAGAGGGCGAGAAACAGTTTGGGACCCGTGAATGTTGCCGCCCGCGCGAATTTTTCTTCGAGATCCAACGGGTACCGCGGCGCGACCGTCGCGATATAGGGCGGCTTGTGCGCCCGCCAGATCTCGAAGATGTCCTTTTTCTCCCGCGTCGCGCCGGACGGATGCTGCAGGCTGCAGGGCGAGGTGGTCGTCCGTGCTCCGTAGGGTGTCGCGGGGGAGAGCTGCATACCAGTGTTGCCATACGCTTCATTGTCGTAACAGAAATAATAGAAGTCGAGTTTTCTGGTGATGGCGCCCGAGGTTGAAGAGAGGGCCATGTCGTAGGTCGAACCGTCTCCACCCAGCACGACAACTTTCAGATTCTCGCGTTCCGGCAGCCGTCCTTTGGCGATTAACACATCCAATGCATCGCGCACACCTTGCGCGCCAGCAGGTGCCGACCCCATGGTCGTGTAGAGCCATGATCCCTTAAAGGGGGTGAAGGGATAGGCCGCCAGCATCGTAAAGCACCCGGCGGCATTCACGTAGACGACCTCGTCGCCCAACACTTTCGCGGCCAGGCGCAACGCTTCCAGCCCTCCGCAGCCGGCACAAAGTGCGGTTCCCGGAAGTACGTGTTCTTCACGGGGAATCTGTTTGATCTTTTTAAATGTCTCACGTTGCCACATAACTATCGTCTTTCGTGATTCGTGAAGCGTCTCTCGTAAGACCGGATACGAGCGTCGAGTACGAACGACGTTTCACGCTCTGTGTTCTGTCGCCAAATCCTGCAGCTGCACCATCTCGCGGTGCTCGGCTTCTGTGTACAGCAAGACCGGCCCGATCCCTTTGCCTTGAACTCCTGCTTCTGCCGTCTGTTCGAAGACAGTCCGAAGCTCCCCTTCCGAAAGATTCTTCCCTCCCAGGCCCCCGATGAAAGAGCAAAGCGCCCGCGGCCGCAACGCTTCATGGTACAGACAGGCTGCAATCTCCTGAAAGAGAATACCGCCCTGCCCTGGAGACAGATTTTGATCCAGGACCGCCACAGCCCGGCGGCCTTGCAGCGCGTGACGGATGGCGTCAGCCGGCCAAGGACGGATCACGCGGAGCCGCAGCAATCCCACTCGCTTGCCCTCTGCTCTGGCTACATCGACCGCCGCCTTGCCTTTGCTCGCAAAGGCGTTGGTCATAACGAGCACATCGTCCGCATCGTCAAGCCGATACCCCTCGACCACATCATACCGCCGCCCGACGAGCTGCTCGAACGCAGCGGCCGCTTCCCGATGCACCTCCAACGCGTTCATGGCAGCCAGATGCATTTGATGACGGAAATACGAGTATGGCGTCCCGCTGAGGACTGCCACGCCGAGCGCATGCGGCGCAGAGGCTTTGAAGCCCAAATGAGCAGGACGAAATGGCGGCAGGAACGCCTTCACCATTTGAAGATCCGGCATGATCACCGGCTCGCGGGTGAACGAAAGGTAGAAACCGTCCAGATTGACGATGACCGGCAACATGACCCTCTCATCCTCCGCGATCCGATAGGCCATCAGGATCGAGTCCAGGACTTCCTGGCAGGTCTCGGCATGGATCTGAAGAAAGCCTGAGTCCCGCGCGGCCAGCACATCGTTATGGTCCGGTTCGAGCGTAATCGGCGCAGCTAGCGCTCGCGAGACGTTGACCAGCACAAGCGGCGCGCGCCAGCCGGAAACCGAATAGAGGACTTCGAGGGCATAGAGCAATCCTTGGCTGGATGTTGCGGTGAAGACCCGGGCTCCCGTGGCCGCGGCAGCTCCGGCCGCCGTCATCATGGAATGTTCGGAATCCATGGTCACAAACCGGGCTGCCATCGCGCCGCTCTCGCACCACTTGGCCAGTGCTTCCACAATTTCCGTCTGCGGTGTAATGGGAAACGCCGGGATGTAATCCACATCCGCCAGCCGAGCGCCCCAGGCCGCCGCGAGATTGCCCGTCATCATTTCGCCTTCCATGCCACCGTTCCTTCCTTCTCCCGCTCGGCCACCAATGCCTCAGTCGGGCATTCATGGACGCAGATCTGGCATCCTTTGCAATGGGCATAATCAATTACAGGCCTATCGTCCTTGGCCATTGAAATCACCCCGTCAGGGCAATAGGCGAAACAGAGCCAACAGCCATTACACTTGTCGGGCACCAGCACAGGCCGGAAGGTTCGCCAGCCGCTGGTTTCACGCAGAATCGAATTCGCTGCAGCGCTGATTCTGGCAGTTCCTCTGGTCGGCGATTCGTATGTCGGCACTTGAAGCCGCGCTGACGCGGTCGGCTGTGGTGCGCCCGGTGCTACGGGAACCGTGCGAACGGTGTCATAGCACTGAATGGCGACAGCTTGATTGCGCTCAATCTGCGTAGCGGCGAGTCCGAGATCGGCTAATTCCCGTGCAATTGCCTCTCGAACCGAATCCCGGCGGAGTCCGACGAGTCGCCCGGCGACGGCACCGACCAGTGCGCTGATCGCGCCGCCCTTTCCACACTGTTGAAGTGCGATGGTCGTGAGATCCAACGTCGTCAGACGGCCCAGCAGCGGGGTCTGGGCCTGCAACTGTTCGGCAGTCAGGGGTGAATTGACGAAGACCGCTGTTCGTTCATTAACGCCGTCCAATACACGGGCGGCAGGATCCTGGATGAGCGACGCGTCGGCGATCACGACAAGATCGGGGCAGGCGATGACGCCTCGCTGTTTGATTGGGCCGCTATCGATGCGTGTGAATGCCGCCACTGGTGCGCCGCGCCGCTCGGCCCCATACACCGGCGAGTCCTGCGCCACGAACCCCTCGATGAAGGCAGCCGTTCCCAGGATGCGGCTCGCGGTCTTCGCACCCTGCCCACCTCGCCCATGAAAGCGGACTGTCCGCATCATTTATTTCCTGAGCGCCGCCTGATTCCCCCTTGCCGTTGCGCAAACAATTTCTTTCAAATATCCTCGACCGCTGACCTCACAATAATAGCCTTTCCTGACAACGCCAACATCAGCTACAGCACTTATCCATTGTTTGCTTTATGGCCTCTCCTCCGGCCTTGGCCGCCGCTTCGACATCCACCGCTTTCTCTCTGAGAAAATGCTTGCCACGCTCGATGGTTTCATCAAGGGCGGCTCGCGCCTCCTTCGCCTTCTCCAGAACTTCTTCCTCAGTCCTCCTGGCATACCCCTTCAACGCCTGACGCGTTTCTTCCCCGGACTTCGGGGCGAGAAGAAGACCTGCCACCACACCAGCCATGGCCCCCCCTAAGAATGCGAGTACAACGGCCGGTCCCGAACATTTTGCCTCTTGACTGTCCATAACAATTCCTCCTTGGATAAACTGTGTTCTTCTAAATCTAAAAGCGAAGGCCGTGCCAGAAAAGCAGGGCCAGGAAACCACTCATTACTGTGATTTGCCGAGGCCTTAAGGAAACGCGTGAGGAAGGGAAACCTTCCCCTGGGGCATTCCAGGTCTTAGGAGAAAAGAACGCTGTCGCAAAAAGCAACAGAGCCTTTCGATCAGAATCATGGGCCGGCCCTGCAAGGGCCTCGGAAAAACCTAGCTGACGGGATTAAAGGGTGCGAACGTACGGACATAGCTCAATACATCCCACATGTCTTGATCCGATAACCGATCCCCCCAACTGTGCATCGGACTGAAGAGTACGCCCTGTTTGATCGCTAACAACAACTCCATATCGGTCTTTGAACGAGACTTGAGCGCCTGAAAATTAGTCGGAGGCACAATTAGATCTTTGACGTCGCGCCCCAATCCGTCTCCAGACGTGCCATGGCAACGGACACAGTGCTGTTGATAGATTCCCTCGCCTTTCTTGGGATTTCCCGTCAGGGTCTGAGCCATAGCCCATGATCCGGCCAGAATAACAGCCACTACGGCGACTACCATCATGCGTGCATACATCTCATTGTCCTCCTATTTGGCTTAGTTGTGGTGCATGCGCAGCAGCAGAATCGTTCCGATTCCTGCCAAGATCAGAAACAACTGCCCGAGCCCCGTCTCAGCCCCGATCCGCCGATGAAGACCGGGAACGAGGTCGGCGAGTCCGATGTAGAGAAAGCTTGCCGCCGAAAAGGCCAGAATTGTGGCATTGAACTGCGGCGCTTGCTGCAACCCTATATAAACGAGCAGCGCGCCGGGTATCGTCGTGCTGCCGGATACAAGATTCCACGTCAGGGCCCGTCGAGGGGAAAAGCCGTTGTCCAGCAGGATAGCGAAGTCGCCGACTTCTTGTGGTAACTCATGCGCGATGACCGCAATGCCTGTCGCGATGCCGAGTGGGACTGAGGACATAAATGCCGCGGCAATGACGGCACCATCGGCAAAATTATGCACTGCGTCTCCGACTAAGATCAACTGCCCGGCTACCCCGTGCACTTCACAGGACCCCTCACGGTGACAATGCCGCCAGATCAAGAACCGCTCAAGCACGAAGAATATGATGAGCCCCGCGAGTACGGTGCCGAGACTCGGCAGCAGGCCGCCTTGCTCAATCGCATGCGGCAGCAGCCCTAGGAGGGACGCTCCAAGCAGCGTCCCGGTCGCATAGCTCACAAGGAACGGAACCAACCGTTCGCGAATTTGCTTGGGGAACAACAAAAACAAGGCAGCTCCGCCCACGGCGCCGACGCTGCCGAGGAGGGCAAACCCGAATATCCACGTCAAGACCATCGGTTCTACCTATTCCCACCCCCGAGCGGCTGCTTGATGCTGACCGCGCCGAGGAGCTCTCCTGCCTTGTAGCCCGTAGCCGTATCGAAGGGATACTGCGTCTTCAGCACGGAGCGAATCGGCTCGGGAATCTGGGCAC
>JACAFD010000245.1 GCA_013388555.1 Nitrospirota bacterium
TAAACAAATTCAGAATCCTCGCTCAACCTCAACCTACCCTCTCTCGCTTTTCTTGCCTGTCGCGCGCGCCGTTTTCGCAGCCTTCTAGATCCCGCGGAATCCTTCCTGCTTGCTTGCTGATTGATCGAAGGTGACGGTTGTCTCGCATCCACTGAGCCGATTGGTGGCTCCCATCAAGCAATCAGCAAAGTCGGCTTTCCTTTTCTGATACAGAGGAGAGCGGTCCATGTAGCCTCCTTACGAAACATGTATGTCATTACTTAGCGTAAGGATAATTGTGAGGCAAGCGGTTGATGCCGTGTGTCTACAGGCGCGCGCGGCTCACGAGACTTGCGCGAAAAGTGCGACGAGTGGAATGGAGCCGGCTCGAGTTCTGCGTGCTGAGTTCTGAGTCTGAAGCGAGTCTCGCTCGTCGCGCCAGTCTCGCGTTTCTCGTGCGGCTATCCCCCCCCCCCTTTGTAGGGCCCTTTCCCCCCGCCTGCGGAATAGTTCATCACGGTGATTCCATGAGATACCAGACGTCACGGATTAATAAAAAATGAATAAAAAAATGATCGCGAACAGGAACTGCCCTCCAGCCAGAGCACAGGCAGCAGTCGAGCGGACAGAGGCAAGTTACGAAGAATGAGCAACCGGACGAAGCTTAGTCAGGAGGCGTCGCTATGAGTTCACGTCGTGATTTCATGAAATGGAGTCTTGTGACCGGAGGCGCCACATTGGCCGGCCTGGGCCTGCTCAAGTACGCCCACGCGCAGGAAGTCTGCCCGCCCCCTCCTCCACCGCCTCCGCCTGGCACTGATCCCATGCCCTTGGCGGAATCATTACAGGGAATGCCCGGTGGACGGAGTCCTCAGACGACGCCCTGGGCAGTGCCATTGCCGATTCCGCCGATCCTACAGCCTGTCGCGAGTCTGACTCCTCCGGTCAATCCAGCGGAGCATGATCTGGACAAGGGTTTCGGCAGTCCGAGCGACCCAGGTCCGGTGAACGAGCTCTATCAGATCGATATCAAGCCCGGCATGCACAGTTTTCATCCTGAGCTTCCTACGCAGGAGGTCTGGGGGTTTGAAGGCATCGTCCCTGGTCCGACGATGATCGCGCGGTACGGCCATCCGAAGATCGTGCGGTTCCGCAATCAGCTTCCGATCAACCATGTCGGCCTCGGTGTGCCGGAGACATCGACCCATAACCACAACGGGCACCAGGAATCATTCAGCGACGGACACCCGACCAGCTTTCTCATTTCAGGCCAATACAGAGACCATCACTATCCGATCGTCCTGGCGGGCAACGATCCGCGTGAGGCCCTCGGCACTCTCTGGTACCACGACCATCGCGTGGACTTTACCTCCCAGAACGTCTATCGAGGCCTTGCCGGTTTCCATTTTTACTTCGACGACGTGGATTCCGGCAACGAGCAGGATCCCAATCCGCAGGCTCTGCGGTTGCCAAGCGGCGCCTTCGATATCCCGCTGATGTTCACGGACAAGGCGTTCGACAGTTCAGGCCAGTTATGGTTTGACCCGTTCAACTTCGACGGCTTTCTGGGCGACAAGTGGACGGTCAATGGAAAGATTCAACCCTATTTGAATGTCGCCAGAAGGAAGTATCGCTTCCGGCTGCTGGACGGAGGGCCCTCACGGTTCTATGAATTCATGCTCAGCAACGGGAGGCCGATGACGCTCATCGCCACCGACGGTAATCTAATGGAGTCACCGGTGGTGGTAGATCACGTCGGGTTGGGCGTCGCGCAACGCCGGGATGTCATTATCGACTTCTCGGAGTATCCCATCGGTACCGAGATTATCCTCGAGAATATCCTGGAGCAGAAGGACGGGCGGAAGCCGACGGGCAACTTGCTCCATCCCGGGTCGCCGGTGTTGAAATTCATCGTAGACCGGGACGCGGTCGGCGCCGAGCAGGACTTCAGCCAGGTCCCACTCAGCTTGCGCCAGATGCCGGTGATGGACCTGGCCACGGCGCAGCAGCACCAGCGGACCTTTCGGTTCGAACGGAAGAACGGCGCCTGGGCCATCAACGCAAACTTTTTCGACGGCGACATCCCCACCTTCACCATCAAGCAGGGCCAGCCGGAAATTTGGACTCTCAAGAATGGCGGAGGAGGCTGGGCGCATCCCATCCACATTCACCTGGAAGAATTCCGGATCCTCCTGCGCAACGGCGAGGTCCCAGGCCTTGAGGAGCAGGGGCGTCACGACGTCGTTGTGCTCGAACCGGGGGATGAAGTGAAGATCTATATCCGGTTCAGGACCTTCTTAGGCAAGTACGTCATGCATTGCCACAATACGCTTCACGAGGACCACGCCATGATGTTGCGATTCGACGTGGTGCCGTAAACGGGCGCGACGCGCGGGAAAGGCGCGACAAGCGAGACGAGGGGTAGCTCAAGGGCCACAATTCGAGTCGCGCTTTTCTCGCTAGTCTCGCGCTTCTCGCGAAATTAGAAACGTCCACCGGAGGAGTTGTCATGAAACGACGCGCATTCCTAGCCAGCATGGGGATCTCTTTCATCCAGACGGCGATGGCAACAGGGGCAGTTCTGGCCGAGGAGAAGCCGACGACCGTGCCGAAGACGGCGCCAGCGCCGATGCCGAAGCCCATGACGGCGGATGGGCCGAGCGCCGCTCGCTTTCCGGACGTTGTGCTGACCACGCATGAGGGAAGGGATGTGCGGTTTTATCAGGATCTCGTAAAGGGCAAGGTCGTGCTCATCAACTTCATGTATGCCACCTGCACGAACAGTTGCCCGACGTTCACCGCTAATCTGGTCCGTGTCCAGCGGCTGTTGGGCGACCGAGTCGGCCGGGATGTATTCATGTACTCGATCTCTCTGGATCCCGAACATGATACGCCGCAAGTCCTCGCAGGTTACGCCAAGAACTATAGTGTGCAGCCTGGCTGGACGTTCTTGACCGGTTCCTTGGCGGACATCACGACATTGCGGCGCAGACTGGGCCTGCGTGATCTGGATCCGGTCGTCGATGCAGACAAGAGCCAGCACATCGGAGTCGTACTGTATGGGAACGAGCGGTTTGACCGCTGGGCTGCCTGTCCGGCCCTGTCGGAACCGAGGGAAATCGTCAAGTCCGTTCGGTGGGTGGATGGCTCCCAGCAGGTGCCGGCATGAACCAGGACCATCTTACCTCCACACACAGAGGCGCAGGCCGTACGAGGAGTACCATGAACATCTTCACAAAATTCCGACGTTCAAGAATGCAGCTGATCTGGGTTCTGGTCGGCGTGGTCGTGACGGCCGGCGCGGCGATCGCCCAACAGATCTGTCCGATACCACCGCTCCCGGTTGGTCCCTTGAATCCGGGAGCCCCCGGCGCAGGCAGCCTGAAAGGCATTCCGGTTCCCCTGCCCCAGGCCCTCGATACGATCATCAAGAATCGTCAGATGGCGACCGTGCTGGGCAAAGCCTTCTTCTGGGACCAACAGGCAGGCAGTGACGGGAATGCCTGCGCGAGCTGCCATTTCCACGCCGGCGCCGACAATCGGACCAGGAATCAGCTGAACCCTGGGTTCAGGGCTGTGCCCGAGGATACAACCTTCAAGCCGACGAAGACCGGCGGCGGCGGGCCCAATTATCTGCTGAAGGCAGCCGACTATCCGTTCCATGTCCTGAGCAATCCGTTGGATCGGGATTCCGCCATCCTGTTCAACTCGACCGACATCACATCTTCGCAGGGCACGTTCGGGGGCAATTTCATCGAGTTCCTGGGTCAGGGTCATGAAGAATGCACGTTGGACACGCCCAGCATTTTCAGCGTCAACGGGAAGTTGACCCGCAAAGTCGAACCCCGCAACGCGCCGACGACCATCAATGCCATTTTCCAGCTCCGTTCCTTCTGGGATGGCCGAGCGAACAACCATTTCAACGGGGTCAATCCCTTCGGCCGCCGCGATCCCAATGCGCGGATCCTTGTGCGGCAGGCGGATGGATCCATCATGCCGGAGGTGCTGGATTTGGAGAATGCGGCGTTGGCGTCGCAAGCCGTGGGGCCTCCGCTCAGTACCCTCGAATCCTCCTGTGCCAACCGGACGTTCAACCATATTGCCCGTAAACTCTTGAGCCAAATCCCGAAGCCTCTGTTCGGGCAAAAAGTCGAGCTCGACGACAGTGTGTTGGGGCCCTATGCGGATAACGGGACCGGCGGCACCGGACTCAAGGCAGGTGTCACGTATGCTTCCTTGATTCAGGCCGCGTTCCACGACAAGTACTGGCTCGCGCCCGGATACGCTTCCCCAGCCGGCTACACCATGATGGAGCAGAATTTCGCCATGTTCTGGGGGCTGGCCATCATGATGTACGAGTCCACGCTCGTCTCGGACCAGAGCAAGTTCGACGGGTTTGTCGGCACCGTGACGACCACCAACATTGGCACCAACTTTGTCGTGGATACACAGACCCCGCCGGATATGTCCGCGTTGACGCAGCAGCAGGTCATCGGTATGAGCATCTTCATGGGCAAGGGCAGATGCGTCGCGTGCCACAAGGGGCCGGACTTCACCGGCGCCGGCTTCAACTTGCAGTTCACCCGCACGGCGAATCAAGAAAGCGTCATTGAACGAATGTTCATGGGGAATCAACAGCTCGCCATTTACGACAACGGGTTTTACAACATCGGCGTGACTCCGACAAACCGGGATCTGGGGGTCGGTGCGGACGATCCCTTCGGCCACCCCCTGTCCTTCGCGCGATTGCTCAAGCAGTCGCTCGCGGGGGCGATCATTCCGGATTCCTTCGTCGTGAATCCCTGTATGTTGGAAGCGAATCCTTGTGTCCCGATCGGGAGCCCGTTGGCTCGTGACGCGGTGGATGGAGCCTTCAAGACCCCGGGCCTCCGCAACGTAGAGCTGACCGGCCCCTACATGCATGACGGCAGCATGTCCACGCTGGAACAGGTCGTAGAATTCTATAACCGGGGCGGCAATCGCCGCGGACCGGTCGCCAGCGACACGACAGGGTTCGACCACAGCCCTGAGTGGGGAAATAATCCGAGCAATTTGGATGTGGACATCCAACCCCTGGGACTCACAGCTCAGGAGCAGGCAAGTCTGGTGGCCTTCATGAAGTCCTTGACCGACGAACGGGTGCGCTGCGAAAAAGCGCCCTTCGACCATCCCTCTTTGAGCAATACCAACGGCCACTCCAACCTCGA
>JACAFD010000216.1 GCA_013388555.1 Nitrospirota bacterium
CCAGTGAGGTTGCAGCCTTGGGGATTCCCGCCATCATTCTTTTCGGGATTCCTGACCGGAAGGATGATCGGGGGAGCTCGGGGTTTGATCCGAATGGCATCGTACAGCGGGCGGTCAAAGCGGTGAAGGATAAGGTTCCGGGGTTGATGGTCGTGACCGACGTCTGCATCGATGAATATACCGATCATGGTCACTGCGGCATCGTTGAGGGCGGGCGAATTCTCAACGACGAAACCTTGGAGTGCCTACGTGCAATGGCGAGGACCCATGCGCAAGCAGGGGCCGACATGGTGGCACCGTCGGATATGATGGATGGGCGGGTGGCGGCGATCCGGACTGAGCTGGATCAGGCCGGCTATCCGGAGTTGCCGATCATGGCCTACGCCGCAAAATTCGCGTCCTGTTTTTATGCGCCATTTCGAGATGCGGCATTTTCGAGTCCGCAATTTGGAGATCGACAATCGTACCAAATGGATCCGGCCAATCGACGGGAAGCGCTTCGCGAGATCATCCTTGACGTCGAAGAGGGGGCCGACATCATCATGGTGAAACCGGCATTGCCGTATCTTGATGTCATTGCCGGTGCCAGAGCGCAGGTATTGTTGCCGGTGGCGGCCTATCAAGTGAGTGGAGAGTATAGCATGATCAAAGCGGCCGCCAACGCCGGCTGGCTCGATGAATCGCGGGCTATGATGGAATCGCTGCTTTCGATTAAGCGGGCCGGCGCAGATCTCATTCTAACCTACTTTGCCAAAGACGCAGCGCGTCTCCTCCGCTGACGACCATGCTGAAAGTGACGCGTGGGCTTTCCGACAACCGTCCACGTGTCTATCCGGTCGCCACAATCGGCAATTTCGATGGCCACCATCTGGGCCATCGAGCGCTGCTACAGACGGTGGTCGAGACGGCTCGGAAGGCACAGGGGACATCGCTCGTGCTGACGTTCGACCCGCATCCGGTTAAAATCCTCGCACCCCACGTCGATCTTCGGTTTCTTACCAGCCCTGAGGAAAAACTTACGCACCTCGAAGCTGCAGGAATCGACGAAGTGGTCTTCCTTGATTTTACTCCCGCCTTTGCGGCCATGAGTCCGAGACAGTTTGCGGAAGAGATTCTGCATCGATCTCTTACCCTGTCGGAGTTGTTCGTGGGCAACCATTTTGCTTTCGGGAAGGGCCGGACAGGGCGTATCGATGACCTCGTGCGTCTCGGGGGGGACTTCGCTTTTCGTGTACATGCCGTGACCCCTGTAATGATTGAGGGAGACGTGGTGAGTTCGAGTAGGATTCGCCGTCTTATCCAGACTGGGAACATGGAGCGGGCTGCCACGTTGCTCGGGCGTACGTATGGGATTCGAGGTACTGTGGTGCACGGGATGCAACAGGGGCGGGCGATGGGTTGGCCTACGGCCAATCTGCACATACCAGCTGACCGTGTCGTGCCGCCTGATGGAGTCTATGCGGCGCGGACAGTCCACGGTGCTCAAACCTATGATGCGATTGCCTACATCGGGTCCAGGCCGACCTTTGGCGCGAGCGAACGGCTGATTGAAGTCAATCTATTGGATCAGACCAGGGATCTGTATGGGCAGGAGATTTCCGTGCAGTTTGTGGGGCTGATACGTGGCGATCATACCTTTGCATCTGCCGATGAGCTGTCGAAGCAAATCGTCCGTGATGTGGAGCAGGCGCGCATCAGCCTACGGCGTATCCAGCAGGGGGTTCATTAGCCATGGATGTTGAGAGGATAGCGCCGAAGCCGTCATCCAGGTCTGTCTCACGACCGGCCCTGTTGTCACAGCTTGTTCGGACGGTGCGGCAGCAGCAGTTGTTCCAATCCGGTCACCACATACTTGTAGCGGTGTCTGGCGGGCCTGACTCGATCGCACTGTTGTCGCTCCTCCATCGTCTGGCCAATCTATGGCGGCTCACGCTCACGGTGGTCCATTGTAACTACGGACTCCGAGGAGCAGAGTCCGACGGTGATGAATCGTTTGTGAGTGCCTTCTGCCAGGAACGCCATTTGCCTCTTGTTATTCACCGGCCCCAGCTGGCCAAGCGACGACAGAACTCATCGCTTCAAGCCTCTGCGCGCAAAGCCCGGTATGACTTCATGAGGCAATTGGTTCACGAGGTAGGGGCGGACCGTATTGCGGTTGGTCATACCGCCAATGACCAGGCGGAAACGATACTCATGTGGATGTTGCGAGGGGCTGGCATGGCCGGGTTGGCCGGGATGCCCTATGTCCGTGAAGAGAGAATCATTCGTCCGCTTCTGGCCTCTACCCGCGAGGAGGTATTGGCATACTTAACGCATGAAGGGCTGGCCTATCGCCAGGACTCGAGTAATGACAAGCCGCTCTATCACCGCAATCGGATCAGGAGGGAACTCCTTCCTATCATCACGCAGCTGGCGCCGGCTGCTGTTCGTGTATTGCAGCGGCAGGCAGACTTGTTGCGTGAGGACGAAGCATATCTGGAGACAATCACAACTAAATTGGTCCGTGAGCTTGTAACCCAGGGTCCTAATGGCGTGCAGCGACTGAACCGTCAGGCCGTGATTGACTTGCCGGTTGCGCTTCAGCGTCGTCTCGTTCGGGCAGTCTTACGGACCTACGAAGAAGAGGGAAATGCCAGCAGTGTTCGAGTGGTGGAGTTAGTGCGGCGTGTCCTCCTCAAGGGAAGGAGCGGAGCCCTGCTTCTGCTGAAGCAGGCTATTGTGAGCCTGGATGAGTGGTCGGTGCAGTTCGGTCCAGTGAGAGGGAATCACAAGGAGGAGGCCGGTTCAGAGCGCAGGACGAGTATGTGCATGGTTCTTTCGGTGCCTTCATCTGTTTATTGGGCTAGAACGAATCAGCAAATTGATGTACAACGTGTGGACCGGCGTGACGCTGAGCAGGGAGGGGTGGTTCCGTCTATGGAACGGGTCTTCTTCGATGCAGACCGGTATTCCGAGCCGCTTGTACTTCGTTCATGGCGTGCCGGTGATCGATTTTGTCCTCAGGGAATGAGAGGGAAAAGTAAAAAACTTCAAGATTTCTTTACCGACAGAAAGATTGCTCGCCATCGGCGGGAGAGTATTCCATTATTAGTAGCTCCTGAAGGAATTCTCTGGGTAGTGGGTATGAGGCAGGATGAGCGGTTCGTCGTCAAGTATAAAACGACCAGTTGTTTGGTTGTATCGGTAAGCAACTGCACCTCAGAGAAGGAGTAGGGGAGCATGGAACGTATCTTCGGTCGGCCGATCGTGACGCAGGAAGAAATGCGTGCCAGGATACGTGAGCTGGGGAAGCAGATTACGACCGATTATACAGGGAAGGACTTCGTTTTGGTGGGAGTATTAAAGGGGGCCTATGCCTTCTATGCCGATTTGGCTCGCGCAATCAGAATCCCCATGCGGGTGGACTTTCTAATGGTGATGAGTGATGGGGCTCGCGCACGGAAATCGGGCAAGGTTAAAATGGTGACCGAGCTGACCGAGGATATCAAAGGTAAGGATGTTTTGCTGGTGGAGGATATCGTCGATTCCGGATTGACCGCGCAGCATTTGGTCAAGACCTTGGCCCGAAAGAAGCCTCGGTCGATTAAAGTGTGTACTTTGCTAAGTAAACCGGATGGGCGGATCGTCGATCTTGTCATTGACTATGTGGGATTTAAGATTCCGAATAAGTATGTGGTCGGGTATGGGCTCGATTACCAACAGAAGTACCGGAACCTACCCTATCTGGCGGTCTTGGATATGGAGGGCGAGCAAGAGTAAAATTTGGTTGCTGAGGTTTGGTCACACGGTTGTTAGTTTGAATGTGCCTGTGGTAATATCAGGCACGTGCACAGTTTTCTGGCCCTGTGCATGCCATCCACAAGGAGATCTGGATGAATTCCAGGACGAAGAACATACTTTTCTGGGTCGTCGTCGGCCTCTTCATGATTTTGTTATTTAATCTGTTCAGCGTGCCGCATCATGAGCCTGAAGAAGAGGTGATTTTCAGTGAATTCATGACCAAACTCGACAAGGGAGACATCGAGCGGGTCATCATCAAGTCGAGCCATATCAGCGCCATCCTGAAAGACAAGACGCGTATTCGCACCTACTCGGTGGAATATCCTGAGCTCGTGCAGCTTCTGCGGGATAAGGGAGTCCAAATTGAGGCAAAACCACCGGAAGAAAGCCCGTGGTACATTACGTTCCTGGTGACGTGGGGGCCATTTGTCCTGTTCCTGGGCTTGTGGTTCTTCTTGATGCGCCAAATGCAGATGGGGGGCAATAAGGCACTCTCATTCGGGAAAAGCCGTGCTCGTCTGTTGACGGAAGAGCGGAAGAAGGTGTTGTTCTCGGATGTCGCCGGTATCGATGAAGCCAAGGACGAAGTCCTCGAGATCATCGAGTTTCTCAAGGATCCGCGCAAGTTCCAGAAGCTCGGCGGCCGCATTCCCAAGGGGGTCTTGATCGTCGGTCCTCCCGGTACCGGGAAGACGCTGTTGGCGAAGGCCATTGCCGGTGAAGCTGCGGTGCCATTCTTCAGTA
>JACAFD010000262.1 GCA_013388555.1 Nitrospirota bacterium
CGGCCGGTCCAGGTCGGGTCGCATTGTCATTTCTTCGAGGCGAATCGTTCATTGCGGTTCGATCGTGAGAAGGCTTATGGGTTTCGCTTGCAAGTTCCAGCCGGGACCGCAGTGCGGTTTGAGCCGGGCGAAGACAAACGGGTGACGCTGGTCTCGGTCGGCGGCAATCGGGTGGCCTATGGGATCAATGGCCTGGTGAATGGTCGTCTCGACGATGCAAGTGTAAAGGCCAAGGCTATGACTGCTGCCCGTGAGCAAGGATTCATCCAAAAGAAAAGTTAAGCTGGGCACAATCTGAAGAGAAAGGAAAAAGGCTGTTCAAAACGTTGTCCAGCAAGGCGAGAACGAAGCTGGGCGGCGTTTTCAACAGCCGACAAGCCATGAAAATTCCACGCCGACAATACGCTGACTTGTATGGTCCTACCACCGGTGACCATATTCGTCTGGCCGATACGGATTTGCTGATCGAAATCACGCGTGACCTGACTGTTCCAGGTGAAGAAGCCAAGTTCGGCGGTGGCAAGGTCATCCGCGACGGCATGGGCCAGTCGCCCGCAGCCACCCGCGCGAAGGGCGCACTCGACCTTGTAATTACGAATGCGATCATCGTCGACTGGTGGGGGATCGTGAAGGCGGATATCGGCATTCGCGACGGCCGCATCGCCGGCATCGGCAAGGCCGGCAATCCCGATATGATGGAAGGCGTGACGAAAGGGATGGAAGTCGGCGCCTGCACTGAAGTGCTGTCGGCGGAAGGCAAGATCATTACGGCTGGTGGCATTGATACGCACATCCATTTCATCTGTCCGCAAATCATCCATGAGGCCTTGGCGAACGGGCTCACGACGTTGATCGGTGGCGGCACCGGCCCAGCCACCGGGACCAATGCCACGACCTGCACGCCTGGCGCATGGAACATCCATCGCATGCTCGAAGCGGCGGAGGGATTCCCGATTAATCTCGGTTTTCTCGGGAAGGGCAACTCATCGCTGCCGGATGGCTTGCGCGAGCAGGTAGAAGCCGGGGCGATCGGACTGAAGTTGCACGAAGATTGGGGCACCACGCCGGCGGCGATTTCGACCTGCCTCGATGTTGCGGAAGAGTTCGATGTCCAAGTCGCCATCCACACCGATACGTTGAACGAAGCCGGCTTTGTCGAAGATACGATCAAAGCCTTTAAGGGGCGCACGATTCACTCGTTTCATACGGAAGGCGCCGGTGGCGGGCACGCGCCTGATATCATCAAGTTGTGCGGTGAGGCCAATGTGTTGCCCTCATCCACGAACCCCACGATGCCATTTACGGTGAACACGATGGATGAGCATCTCGACATGCTCATGGTCTGTCACCATTTAAACCCTCGCGTGCCGGAGGACATCGCGTTTGCCGAATCGCGTATTCGCCGCGAGACCATTGCGGCGGAAGATATCCTGCACGACATGGGGGCGATCAGCATCATGTCGTCCGACTCGCAGGCGATGGGGCGCGTGGGTGAAGTCATCATTCGCACCTGGCAGACGGCGCACAAGATGAAAGTGCAGCGCGGACATCTCTCCCAAACTGCGGCCGACAAGCTGGCCAGTTCCAACGATAATTTTCGCGTGCAGCGCTATGTGTCGAAGTACACGATCAATCCGGCGATTGCGCACGGCATCGCCCACGAAGTGGGCTCAGTCGAAGTCGGGAAGTTGGCAGACCTTGTACTCTGGAAGCCGGCCTTCTTCGGCGTGAAGCCTGAAATAGTCTTGAAGGGCGGGTTCCCCATGTCCGCTGCCATGGGAGACCCCAATGCGTCGATCCCCACGCCGCAGCCGGTCTTCACCAGGCCTATGTTCGGGAGCTTTGGCCGCGCCCTGTTTTCTACCAGCCTCACCTTTCTTTCGAAGGCCGCAATAGATCACGAGGTGGATAAGTCGCTCGGCTTGCAGAAGCGTGTGGTGGCCGTGAAGAAGTGCCGCAGCATCGGCAAGCGCGATATGAAGCTGAATGATGCGCTGCCGAAGATTGACGTCGATCCGGAAACCTATGTGGTGAAAGCCGATGGGCAGATTTTGACATGCGATCCGATGGCGGTGCTCCCAATGGCCCAACGATATTTTCTATTCTAGCGTAAGGGGTTAGGGGTGAGGGGTTAGGCGTAAAACAGTAAAGTGTGGGTTCAAGGTTCTAGTGCAACACCAGTATCCTGGTCATTCCAGGAACGAAGGAGTTGCACATGGAACGATACCGACGCTTGAGTCTCATGGAGCGCGAAGAATTGAGTCGGATGCTGGCGGCAGGATCGAGCCTTCGAGCGGCGGCTCAGGCGATGCCGCGCGCACCGAGCACCCTGTCGCGTGAACTCACCCGCCATCGGACGTCGCCGCGCACCTATCGCGCGGTGCCTGCCCATTACCGGGCGCACCGATGGGCGCACCAGCCGCGCAAACCTCGGACCCTCGCTGTCCACGCGCGCTTGCGCGCCGCCGTCTTGCATCTGCTCGCGCACCGCTGGTCGCCCGAACAGATTGCGCACGGCTTGCCACAGCGGTATCCTGACGACCCGACGATGCGCATCTCCCATGAAGCCATCTATACCTATCTGTATGTGCTGCCCAGCGGCGCCTTGAAGCGGGAACTCGCCCGGTACCTTCGCCGCCGCCATCGCTTTCGTCGCCCACATAAAATCCGCCTGTCGTCGCGGCCCATTCAGGATCTGGTCAGCATTGACGACCGGCCGCCAGAGGTGGCGGACCGTACGGTGCCAGGGCATTGGGAGGGAGACTTGCTCGTGGGCCATGCCAATGCCTCGGCGCTGGGGACCTTGGTGGAGCGGACCACCCGGTTTACCGTGCTGGTCCCGCTGAAGGCCAAGGATGCGGCCACCGTACGGCAGGCCTTCGCGCGTGAACTGCGAACGTTCCCGGCGCAGCTCCGTCGCTCCCTCACGTATGACCAAGGGCCGGAAATGCGCGAGCATCGGCTGTTCACGAAGCACACGAAGATGCGAGTCTACTTTGCCCATCCCCAATGTCCCTGGGAGCGGGGCACGAATGAAAACACGAATGGCCTGCTGCGCCAATTCTTTCCGAAAGGGACGCGGTTTCAGCAGGTCACACGTGCCGAGATCAAACGCGTGCAGGCCATGCTGAACGATCGGCCACGCAAGATTCTCAATTGGCACAGTCCGGCCCGTGCCTTTCACCACCTGTTGCGCTAGGATCTTGAATGCACAAAGATAGTCTTTTCGCCTTACGATTCACGAGATCTCTTGAGTCATGAACACACTAGCCTTACTCAAGGGCCTTCGATTCGTCGACAGTTTTTTCCCATCAGGAGGCTATGCCTTCTCATCGGGGCTTGAGGCGGCGGTGCAGGGCGGTGCGGTTCGGAATGTGGAGCAGCTGTCGCGTTACGTGGTGGAGTCGCTTACGACTGGAATAGGGGAGCGCGAAGCAGTGGCAGTAGGATTGGCGCATGATGCCCATGTTTCAGGCTCTTTGGACA
>JACAFD010000246.1 GCA_013388555.1 Nitrospirota bacterium
CCTCAGGGGGATTCTCTTTCGACACAGGCAATTGCAAGATTTCGAATTTCGTGCCGTCGGACGTCCGCTTTGCCGAGAGGATCTCTCCGCCTAGCAGCACCGTCCTTCCCGAGTAGGCGGTCGGCGCTGCCAGGATTTGCGGAAATGAAACGGATTGATCGATCTGCGATTCAAGCTCCGCTGGAATGACCGCCGGCCCTGATGAGCAGCCGCTTAGTGCCAAGACAACAGGCAGAATGACAATCTTGACTGTTCTATAGGTCATGTTCACTCCGCTCCCTCCTCAATTTCACCCGTCAGCATGAACTCGTCATCAATATTCAGGAGCGCTTCTGCTGCAATCGAAGAGTCGCTTATTGTTCGACCTTGACCACCAGCGCGCCGACCACATTCACAACCTGCACGTCCAGCGAGCCGTCGTTCTTCCGCAGGAAACGCAAATCAACCGATCCTTTCCCGACCTTGAGATGGCGAATGACTACGTCATTAATGAACGTGGGAAGATACGGACGGATGACCCGCAAGCGGTTGTCGAACCCTTCCGGAACCAACCCGAGCGATGTCTCGACCAGAAACGGGATCGAGCCGGCGGCCCAGGCCTGTGGATGGCAGGCGACGGGATACCGCACCGGCGACCCGAAATCTCTTCGCGAGAATCCGGTGAACAATTCCGGCAGCCGGTAATCTTCGAATTCCCTTGCGGCTTCCAACAGCCCGACGAAGATCCTCGACGCCGCCTCGTCGAAGCCATAGCGCCGGAAACCCGCGGCGATCAATGAATTGTCGTGCGGCCAGACCGTACCGAGGTGATAGCCCATCGGGTTGTACCTCCGCTCTTTGGCGGAGAGCGTGCGAATGCCCCAGCCGCTGAAGAGGTCCGGCTGCATCAATCGGTCCACCGTGCGCGCGGCCTTATCCGGGTCCACTATACCGGTCCAAAGCGCCTGGCCGGGCCCGGACGACATCACATTGCAAGGCCGATGATCGGCTTCCAACGCTAGGGCATAACAGCCTTCTTCTTCTATCCAAAAATCTCGATTGAACCGCGCGCGCAAGGCCTCGGCTTCCAAGCGAAGACGAGCGGCCCGCTCTTTTTCGCCGATCCGAGCATAGAGATCGGCAATGGACTTCTTAGCCATGTACACGTATCCCTGCACCTCCACAAGGGCGATCGGCGGTTGCCCCAACCGGCCGTCCGCCGTGACGATGGCATCGCCGGAATCCTTCCATCCTTGATTGATCAGCCCCTTATCGGTGTTGCTCAAATAGCTGACATACCCGTTGCCGGCGACATCGCCATAGCGATCGATCCATTCGAGGGCCCGTTCGATATGCGGACGCAGGTCTTGAAAGAGCGTGATATCTCCCGTCCACTCGGCATAGCGACTCATGAGAATGATGAACAACGGTGTCGCGTCGATCGTGCCGTAATAGGGTGTATGGGGAATTTTATTCATCCTGGCGAGTTCGCCGACGCGAAGTTCGTGGAGAATCTTCCCGGGGTGCTCGTCGCGCCAATCGTTCACTTCGCTCCCCTGATACCGAGCAAGAAGCCGTAAGGTGTCGGCTGCCGTCTCGGTCCCATACGCCAGGGTTTGGAATGAGGTGATCAGACAATCCCGCCCGAACAGCGTCACGAACCACGGAACACCGGCTGCGAAGAATTCGTCGCCGGCAATCGTGGTCTTCAACATGTGGAGATCCATCAGCGACCGGTGCATGACCCGGTTCAACAAGGGACTGTCGCTGCGGAACGCGCTTTCGTGTCCGATCCACTCGTCACACGCAGACTTCATTCCCTGTGTGACCGACGGAAGATCCCGAAAGATATTCGTCTGGACAGACCGCGCATCTTTCATTGTTCCGGATTCACGTATCGCCAGACAGGTGCGGATTTGCTTGGTCTCGTTCGGCTGCAATTTGACATTGAACACGACCGCGTTGCCCGTCACTTCGTCTGGGTGCGGCTCAAAATGGACCGTGAGGCTTCGAAACACCTGGTCAGCGCCCTCGTACGCGAACCTGAGACACTTATCTTTCCATTTTGGCCGGAACAACTTCCCTTTGAGTTCACGGATAAGCCCTCGAATCTCAAAGACATCTTCAAACCCGGCCCGAAACCGCAGGGTAACCGGAAACTCGACCGGCTCGGATGAGAAATTCTGAATGTCAAGTCGCTCATGCAACAGTAATTGCGCTGCGTCGATCACCCGTTCCCACTTGAGCCCGACGGTCTCACGATGAACTCTGCGACCGTCCGGAGTGGGAAAATCCGGTGTCGTGAGGAGAAACACCGCACGCCCCCCTTCCGACGACCGCGCAGCCAACGATTCCGGATGCACTTCCCCCACAGTAATCTCATACCCGTTCAGATAGCGGCAATCATGGTAATACAACCCGAAGCCGTGCCCTGGCGTCATGGGTACTTCGCCCCCCGGAGGAGTCAGAAAAAAGATGTTACCGTCCTTGACGACGACGGCGTTGGCGATACTTTGAGCCACAGACGGGACTCCTTTGGTCAGCACTTGCTCTTTCCGCCACTTCTTTTCTTTGGGAGAGATCGGTTGAGCGGACGGCCCCTCATGAGACAATTCCATAACTCAATTCCTGTCGGTAGTTTCTCGTCATGCGAGATACGTGCCGTGTTTCACGCTTCACGAGTTAAGAGATGTGCCCGCAACACTTCTGCAACGCTCCAGGCTTGCGCAATGCAGCCATCTGGACGGTAGGGTGGTTCAGCATCGAAGATTTCGCCGATCGTGCCGATCCCCGCCTCTTGCATATGCGCGTGAAAGCCCGTGAGCAGACTGTGAGCGGCAGCCTTGTCAGGATAGACCTTCAAGCGTGCATCCATATAATGGCCGATGAGCCAGGCCCACACAGTGCCTTGATGATAGGCGGCATCGCGCGCCCGCAGATCGCCGGAATAGACCGGCTTGTAATCGAGATGGCCGGGCGCCAGCGAACGCAGTCCCACCGGTGTCAGCAACTTGTCGGTCACAACATCCACCACGGACTGCCATCGCTCATGTCGCAAAACGGGAAAGTGCAGCGAGAGGGAAAAGATCTGATTGGGACGCAGGCTGGCGTCGTCTCCCTGCTCGCCGTCCACGACGTCGTACAGGTACTCTCCTGCCGCGTACCAGTAGCGCGCATGAAACGAGGCCTCCACCTTCTCGGCCGCCTCCAGCCAGCCATCTGAGGGTTCTCCCAACCACTCTGCCCATTGCCCCATCAGGCTGAGTGCGTTGTACCAGAGCGCCTGGATTTCGACCGGCTTCCCTCTCCGCGGGGTCACGATCCAGTCGCCCACTTTGGCATCCATCCACGTCAGTGCATAGCCGGGTGCGCCGGCGCGCAAGAGACCGTCTTGCAGGTCGACACCGATGCCGAACCGCGTCCCCTCTCGGTGGCGATGCATCACCTCCTTTAAAACCGGAAACAATGCGATCAATATTTGCCGGTCATCCGTCGCCCATACATAGCGATCCAGCGCGTGGAAGAACCAGAGCGTCGCGTCTGCCGTGTGATAACGCGCCGTCTGTTCTCCCTAGGGAAACAAGTTGGGAATGAGTCCGTCTCTGATGTAATGGGCGAACGTCCGCAGAATTGCGCCCGCTTCCCGGTAGCGCCCGGTGCAGAGCGTCAAACCGTCCAAGCCGATCATCGTGTCACGCCCCCAATCGCCAAACCAATGGTAGCCTGCAATGATCGTCCGCGCCTCCTCGCCGACCGCTCGGGCCAGCACCTGTTCCTCCGGCCGGCCGCCGGGCAGCACGATGAATTGATCCGCGGCCATCACCAATTGGAGGGCGAATGCATCCATGCCGGGTACCAGCCCCGACAATTTCTCCAGACGCTGCCGTTCAGCTTCGAAGAGCACCGCCGGGTCGGATTCCAACAGATTCCACGATTCCACGCTTGCCACCATCGAGACGCTCATGCCAGCCGTCAAATCCGCGCTGAAATATCCGGGACTGAAGAGATCCTCTACATGTTCCGATCCCCGGTCCCTATCCACCCGATAGGACACCGATCGGTCGATCCGGTCTTCCGCCGTGAAGCTCCCAGCCTGTGGGCGGAGACACAGCTTCAGTGCGGGCATCCCGGCCTGCAGCGACAGTTCATGCTTTCCCCTGCTGAACGTCATCACGCAGGCACTCGGATCGAACTTGGTTCGACTCAACGACTCATCGTGCATCCGGCACGTCACAAAAGGACGGAGGCGGAGCCGCACGGAAGAACCGAGCAGCAGCGTGAAGTGAATATACACAGTGTTTTGACCATGTGGCATAAGGACGCGCTTTTCCAAACAGACACCAGGGAGTTCGAATGTCCACACCGGCGTCTGCCCTTCGAATCGGAACGCGTGCAGGTAGAGACTCGTATTGTCTTCGAGTCGGCCGTCTGCATACTCAGCACTCGACAGGTCATGCATTCCGCTCTCGGTCTCCACCATGGCATCCACCCGTGGCACGATCACGGTGCGGCCTTTCGAGGGCAAATCCGGCACGAACAATCCGTGGGAGCGACGAGTCGCGACATCCAACAGCGAGTTGGACGCATACCCGCCCGTTCCGTTCGTGATGAGCCACTCCTTCTGCAACAGCACCGCCGGAGCATCCATCGTGGCGCTGGCAAAGCTGAAATCTGGATTTGTGGTGGTCATAGGCTGCAGGTCCGAGCGCAATCTCCTCGGTAAAACCCCTCGACATTGCATCGAATGTCACAGCAATCGGGAATGGGATGACGGCCCACTCCGACTGCTGTCTTGAAACCGACGCCGCCGACGTCCGCCCGGCGAAGCCTCTCCGCCGTGGGCAATGATACAACACGAACATTATCGTGGTGGTATGGACTGTTTGGATGCCGCAAACAGCGTAGAGCCCTCCCCCGATATGTGCCATCCCATGTCGGACAGAGGATCCCGCACACCGGGACCACCGTAGCGGGGGTCATCGCTGGACCACAGCAAGTTCCATCGTCCCTCCGACACCGGCGCTAACAACGGCTCCGGGGCCGGCACAAACGTCAGATCCGGCCCGAGATTCACAATCAACAACCGGTCGTCGTCCGACTCGGTGAACCAGCGAAGCGCCAGCGCTTGCGGGCCTAGCACGGCGCCGTCGATCGATCGACGATCTTGCCGCCCCAGCACAGGATCTGTTCGCCGCAGGCGCAGTAGATCACGATGGAACCGGTAGATTTCCGCATGGCTCGTTCGCTCGGACAGATCCAATTTAGACCGCTCGAACGAAGCAAGATCGCTGGGATCGGGCACAGCGTCCTGCGCCTCCTTCGTGGCATAAGAGGGAAATTCCGACAGAAACTTTTTGCGGCCATCGTAGACCTTAGGCGCCAGTTCTGCGCCGTGGTCGGCGAAGAAGAGAAACGGGCTGGACGCCCCGAACTCCTGGCCCATAAAGAGCATCGGCGTTTCCGGCGCGAGTAGAAACAACGCTGTCAAGGCGCGGAGTCGCGCCGGATCGGCCAAGATATCTATGCGGTCGCCACGGAGATGGTTACCGACCTGGTCGTGATTCTGCAGATAGAAGACAAACCCTGCGGCAGGCTCGTCTTTCACGACTGTGCCTCTCGGTTTGCCCCGCCAATCGTTACGTTGGCCTTGATACACAAACCCCCGCTTGATGACCGACAACAACTCCTGGACTGTGCCGCGATAATCCGAATAATAGGCCTCACTGTGTCCCGTGACCGCGACGTGGCAGATGTGATGGAAATCGTCGCTCCACACCCCGTCCAGCCCCCACCCTCCCCGCTCCACCGGTTGAATCGTTCGGATCAACTGTGATTCGCATTCCGCAATCAGCACGACGGCCCGGTCTCCCGCAGCCGTTTGCGCGTGCTGCGAGAGTTCCGCCACGATGTGGAGAGGACCGTCGTCGTGAATCGCGTGGAGAGCATCCAGGCGCAAGCCGTCCAGGCGGCACTCACTGATCCAATAACAGGCGTTCTGAATAAAGAACTCGCGCACCCCTTGCGCACCCGGGCCGTCGAAGTTGATGGCCTGCCCCCATTCATTCGCATGCCGATCGGTCAGGTACAATGAGGAGAACTGCGGGAGATAGTTGCCGTCGGGCCCGAAATGGTTGTAGACGACATCCAGGATCACACCGATGCCGCGGGCATGCGCTTCGTCCACAAATCGCTTCAACGCCTCATGGTCGCCGTACGCGCGCGCCGGCGCAAAGAGGCTGACGCCGTCGTATCCCCAGTTCCACCGGCCGGAACATTCCGCGACCGGCATCAGTTCGATCAGCGTGATGCCGGTCTCTTTCAATTCGTCCAGTTCTTCGATGGCGGCGTCGAGCGTACCAACCTGCGTAAAGGCGCCGACATGCAGTTCGTAGATAATCTGTCCAGGCATACGGACGCCCTGCCAGTTCAACGTGCGCCAGCGATAGGCATCGGGATCAACGATCAGTGACGGGCCATGCGGTCCCGCCGGTTGAAACCGGGAGCAGGGGTCGGGAAACACGTCTCCATTATCCAATCGGTATCGATAGGTCATACCGGCTTTTGCCGTAGTCATCAGACCGGAAAAATAGCCGCCTTCGTCTTTGTCCAGCGATACACTCTCACCGACATCATCCACGACGACGTCTATGCGCGCCCGTTCAGGCGCCCAGACACAAAACCGAACCCCATCGGCCTCGACCTGCGCGCCCAAAGTCATCCGCCAGGGCCGCGCGGACGTCCGACCGGGCGAATGGATGGAGGGCCTCTGTGCTGTCGACATCAAAGTCATTGAAATATCTACAATGGTAGTATCGACATCATCGAACGAATCGATAGATTGCTCGCCGCCTCGTCCACATATACACCAGTTGATGTGAACTCAGACCTGGGGAAGACCCTGGATCGGGCAACGATGGAGCAACAATGGGGGGAAGAGACGTCGATTCGAAGGGCAGGGCGAGAGAGAAGACTCAGTCACGAGACGGTTCGAGGCGCAGTGAGCAGACCTTAGCCCCCCCCCTTCACCGCCATGCGAATGGCTTCGTACAGCTCATCGACTGCCGCTTCCTTGGTCAGCAGCATTCTTGCGCCGGCTTCCTTCATCGCCTTCTCATTGGCGTCACCGGCATTCACCGATAAGCCGATGACGATGATGTGAGGATAGCGGGATGTGATCTGTGCAGTCGCTTCGATGCCGTTCATCTTCGGCATGTTGATATCCATCACGATAACGGAGGGTTGCAGCACCTCTGCGGCAACCACCGCCGCTTCGCCGTCCACGGCCTCCCCTACCACTGTCACGTCAGGATGCGCATCCAACACACTTCGCAATCCCTCCCGCATCATGGTGTGGTCATCGACCAAAAGCACGCGGATGAGAGGTTCTGAAGCACTGGGCAAGGATGTCACGACACTGGGTGTTTCTCCGGCCAGTTCCTCATTTCCCCCATCCTCTTGCCCCATGCCTTCTACCTGCGCGTTCGTCAGCGGGATCGTGAGGAGAGCCGTCGTGCCTTGACCCGGCGCCGAGTTCAGATCGAACCGCCCGCCGAGGGCCTGTATCCGTTCGCGAACGCTGAACAGACCGAATTTCTGAGACAGGGGGGTGTCGGCCTTAGACAACACTTCAGGTTGGAATCCCACGCCCCGATCCTGCACTTCGATACGCAGTTCTCCTGAACGACAAGCCAACCGTACAGTGGCTGTGCCGGACTTCGCATGTTTCGCCGCATTCAAAAGCAATTCGCGTACCGACTGGAACAGCAGTACCGTCTGATCGTCCGGCAGCTTCGGTATCTCCGTGTCACTGTGCAC
>JACAFD010000304.1 GCA_013388555.1 Nitrospirota bacterium
GGCTAGGCTTTTTGACGGAGGTCCGGCTGGAGAACCTCTATCCCTCGCTTGAACGGGTATTTGCAAATGACTTTGTTCTCGATGAGCGGCTCATGCTGCGGACTCATATCCATCGGCGTGGAGAGACCATTGCGCCGGGGGTGGTATTGAACGATGTCGTGATCAGCAAGGGTACAGTCGCCCATATGATCGAATTGAAGATTGCGATTCAAGGACGGTTCGTGACCAACATGCGTGGTGACGGGTTAATCGTCAGCAGCCCGACGGGATCGACTGCCTATTCGCTTTCAGCCGGAGGTCCGATTATCGATCCGGCGGTGCAATCATTAATCCTGACGCCGATTTGCCCCCATACGCTCACGCATCGCCCCTTGATCGTGCCGAGCAACGCCGAGATCGAGGTGACACTTACCAGTAAAGATGACGGCTCAATGGCGACCCTCGATGGGCAGATGGGAGTGGCGATTTCGCGGGGAGACACGGTCGTAATCGCGACCTCGGAACATCGGACTAAATTGATTCGGTTCCCGGAGAGCAACTATTACGATGTACTCAGAGAAAAACTCAAATGGGGAGATGGGTAGAAACGAACCGCCGGGTGGTTACGCATTTCTGCGCTCGATCAGTCCGATCATCTCCTGGTTACTGGCGTACTTAAACTCTCCAATACAATCGGTCCCGTTCTTGTGGGACTTCTCGGCAGCTTCAAGTGCTCGTAGACCCTTCACGTCCACCGGATGGCTCTTCCGGTTATTGAGCATGGTCTTCAATGTGTCGAGGACGGCCTTCGAACCGGTGCCTGGCTGTTTAGCCGCCAGATATCTGCTCACGACTTCTGCACACCAATCACCGTCCCGCTTGGCGACACCGACTAAGCCTTCGCTCGCCTTCCGTGCCCAGCCCGCGAGAAATACGCCATCGAGAATCTTACCCGTGGTCTCATCATAGGCTTGAAAGAGTGAATCGTCCGGATCGTTGCCCGTTTTAGTGGGATTGGTGACGAATATGCCGTTCTTGTACGGCAGTCCCACAGTCTCATCGACTTTGTCGCCGACCGCAAAGACCACAGAGTCGCAAGGAAACTCATAAAACTGTTTCAGTCCGACCGCGGCCGTGTCGTTGCCCTTAGGCTCCAGCTTGTTCTCTTCCATTTCCAGCCCGCGCACGTGATTATGGCTATCGACCAGGATGCGCTTGGGGGAAGCCAGAAACTTGAACCCCATCTTGGTGTCGCTGACGGCCGGTTCACATTTCGTAAATTCCCCGGTCAGTCCCTTCAAGACCTCGTCGGCGTTCTGTCCGACCGCGGCAAGGCGATCCTTAATGCGCGCCACTTCCGTGGTGATGCCCGCCACATCCATGTTGGCGCAGACCATGCGAATTTCTTTTGGATTGTACTTTCTCTCGGCAGGCCCGCGCCGCACAACCGCGGTGACACGCTCGATTTTCTTATAGCGAACCAGCCAATGGGAAATATCCACCATCACGTCGCCGGCCCCGATGATGGCCACGTGCTTGCCCATCTCAAAGGGGCGGTCGCCAAAACCTGGCAGGCGATTGAAATGGTACACCACGTCTTTTGCGTGAAAGACTCCTTTGGCCGAATCCCCTTCCACACCGATGGCTTTGGTGCCTTGCGCGCCGATCGAAAACACGACCGCACTGGCGCCAAGGTTTCGGATCTCATCGACTGTGAGGTCTTTGCCGTTGCCGATCGAGACATTCCCGAAATAGTGGACGTTCGGTCGTTTGAGCAACTCCCAGTACTGTTTCTTGAGACCGCCGCGGAGCTTGAGTTTCGCAGGAAAGATCCCGTATTCAGCCAGCCCGCCGAATTTGATATCTCGGTTCAGAATGATAATTTCATGCCCGGCCTTAGCTAACGTGCTGGCGACTGCCATTCCCGCCGGCCCGGCACCGACCAGAAGAATCACATGCGAATTTATAGTGCTCATGCGTTGGTTCCTAGCAGGGCTGTTGAAAAAGCCAGCCAGCGTCGTTCTCGCATCGTTCAGACCCTCAACGTACCCCCAAGGGTACGCCTCGGATCTTCACTCGCTGCGGCCTTGCTGGACAGCCTTTTTGAACAGCCTGCGGGTTTTGCCGGAGCCGCCAGTGACTTTCTCCAGCACTGTATTCCTCGGACCTTAATAATTAATTTGTCAACAACCTGTTAGGTAAAGCAAATAGGGAAGTGACGAGAACCCCAAAAGTTCCGCGGACTTTAGCACAGGGGATTTTGCGCTGTCAAAGCTGAATGGACGGCTGGCATCGAGAAGATGAGTAACAATCGATCTTAATCGTGACCGGGGCAAGCTATAGGCGAAACGGATAGTCAAAACTGTTTCTTATCTCTTGTCAAGGTCTCATTTCAGGTAGGAATACTAGCGCGGCCAGAAAAAATACCGGTCTCGCCGACAACGTTGCCTATCCCTTTGCGAATTGGCAACGGGAAAGAAAAATGTCTCCTTTTCGCCAACGCATAAAACTAAGCCTCCGACAAACTCCTGCCGGCGCTATGCCGCTTCGAGAATGGCTTTCCGAACAGATTGGGGAACCGTAATGGGCA
>JACAFD010000238.1 GCA_013388555.1 Nitrospirota bacterium
GAGAGAATGAATCGCTATCCGCCGATGCCGCCCTGAATTCCGCCGTCGCCACGGCTCGGAAGCGGCATGACTCGCCACCTGGCAGGCTCAAGGCGTCGACGACGAGCGGGTCGTTCTGTGCCGGGTCGATGGCGACAGGCGACCATGTCTTGCCATTGTCGCCCGTGAACAGGATGACAAGCGAAGCGCGGGATCGCGGATGGTGCACGCGGACGTGCAGAATGAGCGACCCCTCCTGCCATTCCGGTCCGCTGATTTCGACGCTGGGCGCTTGGCCAACGTCGAGGCTCGCAATCTGCGAATCGCCGCGGTTGATCTGGATACGCGTCACCTCTTCAGACCATTCCAGCGCCTCGACGAAATCGAGGCGTGGCGCACGCTCGATGTCGGCCACGCCGTCGCAACAGCGGCATCCCCCGCCGAGCATAGCGGGTGTCCGGCAGGCATGGCTGGCGATGATCCTGTCATTCCCGTCGACGAGTTCGATGAACCAGTTGCCTGGCGCCGACCCCCTCGGTGGCGGCACGATGCCCGGGCCTTGGACGACATGCGCCTTGATCTTGTCGATCTTCCGAGATCCGTCGGCCATCCGATCGACCCTGAAGGCGACGATGAGCAATGGCCGCACTTTGCGTGGATCTGCGGCGGCACTCATATGGTTGTCGCGATTATTCAGAATCTTTAGATAGGTGTATGGCGACACCCATTGCGGCTGCTTGTACGACATGAGGTCGTTGACCCTACCAGGTTCGCTGAGCGGCGTTGCGCCGAGCGCTGTGTCGATGCCGACCTCGCCGATAGAGGTCTTGCTTCCGCCATAGTTCGGGTAGCTCGCGTCATAGCTCGCCAACGACTGGTCGCCGACGTGGCCGCATCCATACAGATGGCCGACTTCGTGCGCGAAGGCGATCTCGTCGCCGACAAGACAACCGCCAACGCCGTCGTCACCCCAGCCACATCCGGTGTTACGCGTACCCATAACGGTCAAAGCGCCTGCTTGGGGCACGACGCCGTAGACGATGTCGGCGAGGTTGAACAAGGCCGCAAACAGTCGCGTGACCTTGAGTTCGGTGAGCAGGTCGACCCAGGCGGCATTGCAGCCACCGGGGTTGGGGCTACCGTCGGCATTGAGCGGCGGGCCCGAGAAATCGCCAGACTTGGTCAGCTCGACGCCGAGGATCGTCGTCTCGAGGTAGGGAAACGGCAGCATCCGCGCCGCAAGCGCACACAGGCCCAGGAGGTCCGAATCGCTCGGCGAGGTGACGGTGTTGTTTGCCGTGTTCTCCCAGTTGACTCGCACCAAGGCGAGCTTCGGCGCATTGACCGGAATTACCTGGAAACTCTCTGAGGCGGTCGCAGTGCCGCCCTCGCCGCTGGTGAGCCAGAGCCGCACCACAGCAGTGGTTTGGCCCGCGCGCAGATACCAGGCCGGGACCCTGAAATTGAGCGTCGGGTTCCACGCGATCGAGACGAGTTCGACACCCAGCTTGCCGGATGCGGTATAGATGGTATTTTCCTTGTCCCAAAGATCGCGGTCGAGCCGCGACTCGGGGCCGACTCGGGCACCGGCGGGGCGCGTCGGGCCGATACGGAAGACCTCCTTGCCCCATCGGAACAGCACGAGCTCGCCGGTGACGGTCTTGCCGGACAGCGTGTCGCCTTCGAACAGCCCAGCGCTCACATAGGGGTAGGCGCGCACGACCAGCGGCTTGAGCGCCACGATGGGCACGGAATTGTCCGGCCCATAGCCAGTGCCGTAGTATTGGGTGGATTGAGTGACTTCCAGTCCCTGGACGCGAAGCCTGGGATGAAACGCGAGCGGGGGCACGTCCTTCCTGCCCCAGGGCAGGTCGGGCAGTTGTGGCATGGGTTCGCCCGTCGGGCCCTGGTTGGGTCGGCCGGTCAGTTTGCCGAGCACACTATCCGCGATCGCATCAACGAAGCCTTCAAGATTGCCGACGTTTCTTGCCATAAGATCTTCTCCTTAGTTTGAAGCCGCGCTCATACGCCTGGCGTGCAGTCGTACCAAAACAGAAATTCGTCAATGTTCCACAAATGATAACGGTGTCTCTGCCCAGGTTTCTGAGGATCGTTTCGAGCGGCGTGTAGTATAGTAAGCCCCATAGGAAGGCTTGTGAATGACGATTTCGTCTGGCAGCGGAGCAAGTTCGTTCCAGATGCGCCCTTCCTTGAAGAAGGATGGCTCTTGCGTGCTCAGTGTGGGATAACGATTCGGCATGAAAGCACCGCTGGTGGGACGATCATGGTACTGGTGGGTCATCGCGAATGCCGTGAAGATGACAGGCACCTCACGCGCCCGACAATGCTCTATAAGGCTTTTGATACGCGGAACCTGCCTGGTCGCTTCTGGAAACCAAAAAGGCGTCAAGTGCGGCGTGATGAATTCATCCCGCATATCAATGACCAACAAGGCGCACTCTGCGCGATAAAGAGCAAAACTCGCGCTTCCTTCTGCATTAGCTCATGCGGCTAGGTCGTGGACTTCCTGTTCTGTGTATTGGCTCTCTATCATCATGTTGGCTTCACACCCTTGTTCGGCGGTACCTCCAATTCTCCTCACGGCCGATGCGGAACGGCTATGCGCCTTCCACCGCCTACGCTTCGCCCCACGTCAGGCCAATCAACAGGTCGTTGAGGGAGTTGTCATTGACGAAGAGGGTGAGTTCACCCTCAGGCGCTGGTAAGGCAATGTTCTGAAACCTCCCAACCAGGACGCCGCCCAGGCTGACATCCTTGGTGAGCGAGTCGATCATCGAAGTCCCGTCGTTCTTGTCGGCCTTGTCAGCAATGCCGATACTGCCGGGGGCCGAATTTCAAAGACATCGAACCTCAACCAGCCATAAAACTTCACAGCAATTTTTCGCTATTATCCATTCTGACAGGTTCAAGCAGTCCCTGTTTGAGTTTTTCAGATGCTCGTTGAAGCGGCCAATTATCCATTGCAGCGATACTGCGACAATGTGATAGACCCATAAGCCTGAAATAAATTATGTCAAGCATAGCCTGGCAATCCTCTGCTTATTGACCGTTCAGGTACTGGCACTTCGTGCCTATGTCGAATCTTCGACTGAGCGGCCTGATCGTGAGTTTACCTGAGGAAAGATGCAACTTTGGGGCGGGTTACCTTCATCGCCGTATACAAACTTCGACCCCGGGAGGCTTTTCATTTGGATAGCACTTGCCGTCGACAGGGGTAACGGCTTTTGATAAAAATTAGTCTTATCTGTCAACCCCTATTCTAACGGCTATAGCGGGATCATATAGGTTCATTGTGCTTGCTTCGGTTCGCCTGGCAATAACTCGGACGAATCCGATGTAGCGGCCATGATCCGAATCCAGCGCTTCAGCGTCGGAAGGGAAAACATTTTTTCCGACAGTCTCAACCGCTTTTTCAAAATCACGCCAGTGACGCCAGCCGTCCGGCAAGGTATCGACCTGAACGCCCGTGACACTGCTGTTACGGCTCCATAGATCCTGCCACCAATCCGCTGTTTTGAAGCTCCAGCATCCATCCTCCCAGAAGACTTTTCCATTTGCCTGAGGTTTGACAAGATGTTCTGGAAGTCCGTCACCAATCGTCTGCATCAGTGCCGGCATGACGACACCCAGCATTCCTTCCGGGCGGACAAATCTGCTCAAATACCCGAGATAAAGCTCATCGGTCCCGAAGTACTGGTAAGTATCGATCGAAATAACGGCATCAAAAAAGCCTTGGGGAAATGGCAGGGAGTGAGCCTCGGCACGTACGGGAAAGACCAAATCGTCAACTTTGGCCTCAAGAGCTCTTTGCCAGTTATAGTCCGGTGTTATCCAAAAATCAGTCGCCCATACCTGCACGCCGAACTCCCTCGCAAGAAAAATACTGGTCATGGCTCGTCCGCAGCCGAGATCCAGCACACGCATCCCGGCCTTTAAAGGTAATGCTTCAGCAAGCCATTCTGCAAGCCACAGTGCGTTTGGACCCATTTGGTTTTCCAGCATCCAGGCTGGCTCGTACCGGCTTGATCTCGGAAACTCAGGCTTATGAAGAAGCTGCTTGATATCCACTTTCGTACTGTCTCCTTAAGGTATTCGTGTATTTGGTAAGGTAAAGGTGAAAAATCTCAGAGCCAGATTAATCCACAATTTCCGAAATGATTTTCGGGGTCACCACGTTGGCGGAAATGGAAAATGCAGATAAAAGCAAGATTCCGCGCGAGACGATGGGGTCGAGAAATCCAGCAGGCCGTCAATCCAGTACAAGCCGGGATTTGCCTCCTCGCCTTCTAACGCGGCCTATGCCGCGCGGGCGGCCCCTCTGGGAGCCGGAGACCCCTGCAGCAGTCCTTGCGTACTCAGATCCTCGTCGATATCTGGCCAGTGGATGCCGTAGCCAGCTCCCGCGACGCGCCAGTTGGCTCGTTGCCCAGGCGTCGCATGGAGCAAACGGGGAAACCAGGCCAGCGGAGCAGATATAGTTCGCCCGTCATACAAATCAACGCTGATAGTGTCATCCGTGACGCGCACATCCAGGACACGTTCACCCGCCTTAGGTTCCGTAGTATTCATTCCAGGCCTCCATTAGCTCCTGTTGGTGCTCCGATATGATCGATTCGATTCTTCGCAGTTCCCTCGGTGGATAGCCGAGATTGTAAGCCAGCGCCACAGGATTGATCCAGAACTTGGCAGAGTAGGCATCCCGGTCTACATGCACGTGAGCCGGCTCGTGGAGGTCATGACTGACGAAGTAGAATCGGTAAGGTCCTGGCCTCAGTACCGCCGGAGCCATGTATGCCTCACAGGTCTTGATGGTTATGAGCGAACCAACATTATTTAAATAATATCCTATGCCCTGCCAGCCTTGCAATAGACAATGGAAATCAAGCGAATCTTTAGCAAAATGAACGGTTACCTACGTGCCTATGTCGAATCCTGGCCTTTTCAGAAGGGGATTGGGATTACCTGATCAAAGGTATCGATTCAGAGAATTGCAGATTAGTTCAGACGCTGGAAGGTTCTGGGGGCAACAGACTACTGTGATTCGCTGAATCAATCTCAGATATGGCCGTTCGGTGATTTGTCGGATGATCTGTCAGCTATCCAACAAACC
>JACAFD010000273.1 GCA_013388555.1 Nitrospirota bacterium
AGCGCAATGTCTTGGCGTTGACCATTCCATTTCTTCAAATGGCGGAGCTTGGCACGGAGAAAGCCGGCCTGTATGGCGTCCAGTCTTCCATTGTATCCCTCGATGTCATGATAGTATTTCTTCGATTGGCCATGGTCGCGCAGCATCCGGCAGCTTCGCGCCACGTCTTCATTGTCCGTCGTGATGGCTCCGGCTTCGCCACAGGCACCCAGGTTTTTCCCCGGATAGAAACTGAATGCTGCTGCGTGTCCCATGGACCCGGCTTTGCGCCAACGGTTTTCCTTCTGAGAATAATACTCGGCGCCGTGCGCCTGACAGGCATCTTCAATCACTTTGAGATTGTATCGGGTGGCCAGATCGAGAATGGGGTCCATATCGGCCATCTGGCCGTACAGGTGCACGGGAATGACTGCCGTCACCGGTTTACTCGTTCGCTTGTGGAAGGCCCGCTTCGCGCCTGAATCCCACGAGCACTCCTCTTCTAAGTACTGGCGGAGGTTCCCGGGATCCATGTTGTAGGTTCGCTCCTCGATATCGACAAAATCCGGTTGCGCCCCTGCCTGCGAGATCGCTTCAGTGGTCGCAATAAACGTATTTGGGACCGTGAGCACGATGTCGCCGAACTGTGTACCAGCGGCAATGAGCGCAAACCGCAGCGCATCCGTCCCGCTCCCGACCCCCACACAGAATCGTGAGTCGCAGAACTTGGCGAAATCCTCCTCGAACCCCAGGACCATGGGACCACCGATGAATCCGGCTGTACTGAGCGCTGTTTTGAGGATATCGGTGAACTCATCCTGCAGCTCCCGATGGACTGTCACCAGATCAAGAAAGGGAATGTGTTCATTTTTCATGTTTGGCTCCCTGCGTTGGTAGGCTGAAGGTTATTAGGCTGAAGGCTCCTGGAACAGGCTAAAGGTGTTTAGACTGAAGGCTGAAGGTCGGATTTCGAACCTTTCAGCCTCAACACCTTCAGCCTATCTACCTGGCCACCTGAATCGTGACCTTGATCGATGTAGCGCACCACTCGGCCCGGGTTTCCTGTGACCACCGCGTTCGCGGGCACATTGCTTGTCACGACGCTGCCGGCGCCGATCAACGCATTTTCGCCGATCACCACGTTCGACAGGATGGTCGCTCCCGATCCGATTGCCGCGCCTCTTTTCACCAGAGTGACCTCGACCTTCCAGTCTGCTTCAGTCTGAAGGGTGCCTGTGGAGCTTGTCGCACGAGGGAACGAGTCGTTGACGAACGTGACGTTGTGCCCGACAAAGACTTCGTCTTCAATCGTTACTCCTTCACAGATGAAGGTATGACTCGATATCTTGCACCGTTTGCCGACCTTGGCATTCTTTTGAATCTCGACAAACGCGCCGATCTTCGTCTCGTCACCAACCTCACAGCCGTAGAGATTGATGAACTTCGAAAACTTTACGCTCTTCCCGACCTTGACGTCGGGCGCAATGCAGAGATAGACATCGGACGCAACATTCTTGCGAGGCTTCCTCTTGCCCAACCCTGTGCCGTTAAGTATGCGCAAACTTATTTCCTTCATTCGTGACTCCGTGACTTGTCTATTTGGTTTGTTTAGTTGATTTGGTTTATTTGATTTGTTTTGTTCGTCTAGTTAGTTTGTTCGAAATACCAAAGAAACCAAACAAATCAGCCATCTACTTCTTGCTTGTACGGAAACACATTCAGGTATAAGGCAGGCTCTGCCCCTTTCGGTCCCATCGGATTTCGCTGAACTTCGCGTCTGCGTCATTTGAAGGCTAAGGCGGCAGAGGGTTGGGCCTTACAAGGCAGCCTTTTCGTGGAGGAAGCTTACACAACAATGATCAGTCGGTTCTGTTCAATATTGCTCAGTAAGGCGTCTTCGCTGCGCTCAGTGAGGTTTTTTATCGAACCCTGAAAGCCTTCGCCGTTGACCGTGCGGTGACTTGTGTGGATGTTGTGGGGTTAGACCGGGGGGATTCCGAAATGGCGCTTGGATGTCTTCATCATATCGGTGATTGTATAAGAATCGCATTCTTGAGACCACGTCTGCCATCTACCACCCAGACTGCTTATCCTTCGACGGCACTTTGATCCAACTTGCTGTCTCGCTGTCTTCACTGTCATGGCCGGGGTTCAACGGGACGACTTTGCGTTGCCTCATCTTTACGGGCTGCTCTCCGCCAGACGGCAGGGGGTTCGTATAGAGGTAGGCAGGCAAATTTTGAGTCTCGACGGCATTGAGAACGACCAATGCCTCTGTCTTTTGCCCAAGTGTCTTCAGGGCCTGTTGCACGATATGTTTTGGGGTGGCGCTTGCCCGGATAACCAGAATGAGCACATCTGCAAGATTCGCTAAGATCCCCGTGGTCGCACTCTGAAGCACTGGTGGAGTATTGATGATGATGTACTCATAGCTCTTTTTCAGTTTCGGCAATATCGCTCTCAGTTGCTGAATCCTGGTCAGCTCATTATGTTCTCCGCCGCCTCCCCCAACAGAGAGGATGTCGCAAGGGGCCTCGTCGATCACAGAAAGGCACTCCTCAAACAAAGCCTGGCCATCCAACAATTCGATCAAGCCTGCTCGTGCCGGCACCCTCGCATACTGGTCAAGGGCGGGACAGCGGAAATCGCAATCGATCAGCAGGGTTTTTCTTCCAAGGTTCTTGGCAATGGTATAGCCAAGATTCACCACTGTTGTGGTCTTGCCTTCCCCTTTCACCGCGCTCGTGACTTCGACGATGGTTGAGCTACATCCCTCGGTGGACAAGACTAGACTCGTAGCGGCCATGCGGTATTGTTCGGCGGCCATCGAGTGTGGCTGTCGCTTCGCGACAAGATCGCGGTGCGCCGGGAGCGATTCCGCCGGATTTGTTGACGTTCTCCTGAATCGGGAGCTGCCAGCCCGCACATTGCCATTTTGACCCTGATGCATGGAGATGATATTCGGGATGGTGGCCAGCACCCGGATTCCCGGCAACATTTCCAGCTCTTGGCGCCGCTTGAACGTCGGAAACACTCGGTCACGTCCTACCGCCAGGCCCACTCCAAGTCCACAGCCTCCGAGCAGGCCCAACATCATAATGAGCAATCGATTGGGGCTTTCGAGCTTCTGGGGAAGATTGGCCGGATCCAGCACCCGGAACTGTTCCCCCTTCTGACGTTTCTCAAGGTTTTCAGCCACATGGGCATTCAGCCGTTTATCCAGCAACGCCTGATAGTTCTTTTGCATGTTCTCATAGTCGCGCATGAGGATCATGACTTCCTGCTCGCGCGCTGGTGTTTGCTCGACGCGACGCTCAAAT
>JACAFD010000170.1 GCA_013388555.1 Nitrospirota bacterium
ACGGGATTCCTCCGTTCACAGGGTGTCGCCTGTCACCAGGCCGATCTTGGGATCGAGATGGTACTGCGCCTGTTTAGTCGAACGGGGCTACGGCAGGTCTTTCATTTGGTCCGTGAGCAGGGAGAGAAGTTACCTGAGGAGGCCAAGCAGATGCTCGCCATGGAGCAATCGTATCTAGATAAGATTGCTCCCGTCGTGGGATTTCTGCAGGGACGCGATACTGCCTTGGCTGTACACCTGGCTCAAGCCGGTGTCTTACCACGGGGGCCCAGATTCAGCGGGAGACCGGCATTCGCTCGGACGGTGCCGATGGAAGACCGGGCGAAACAATATGCGACCTGGTTTCTCGAAGATCTGACGGATCTCGTGCAGGCGACGATTTCACCGTATTTTGCCCTCAGCCGATATGCGGAACATATCGCGCGTTCCGCTTCTTCCTTCACCGCCATGGAAACGGCCTTGGCGGAATCACCTCGCCTGACCGATCACTATATGCTGGACGCACTATGGGCTCACCTCGATCGCGTGGACCCATCGCTCGTCGGCCTGTCCGTTCCATTTCCCGGCAATCTGTACGGAGGCTTTCGAATTGCGCAGGCCATCAAGCAACGCCGACCCGATATTCTCGTCGCCCTTGGGGGAGGCTATGCCAATACGGAACTGCGCCGCGTCAGCGACCCCCGTGTGTTCGACTATGTGGATTTTATTACCATGGATGACGGCGAACGACCGTTGCTCTCGCTCGTGGAGCATTTGGCTGGAACCAGACCACGTACGGCCCTCTCCCGCACCTTCTATCGGGACGCGGGTCGTGTTGTCTACGCAAACGATACATCTGCAAAAGAGTTCGCCATGGGCGATGTTGGTTGCCCGACGTACGATGGGCTCTTCCTCGACCGCTACTTAACGATCCTGGACAGCACCAACCCGATGCATCGTCTTTGGTCAGAAGGCCATTGGAATAAACTCACCGTCGCTCATGGTTGTTATTGGAAACAATGTACGTTTTGCGACGTCGGGCTCAACTACATCAGTCGCTATGAAATGACGCCGACTGATCGGTTAATCCGCCAGATCGACCAGTTGATCGTCGAGACAGGCTGCCGTGGATTTCATTTTGTGGATGAAGCAGCGCCGCCCGCGGCATTGAAGGCGCTCGCCTTGGCCCTACTGGAACAAGGCACCACGATTTCGTGGTGGGGGAACATCAGATTTGAAGAAGCCTTTACGCCAGACCTCTGCCGTCTTTTGGCCGCCTCAGGCTGCATCGCCGTGACGGCAGGACTCGAAGCCGCGTCGGACCGCATTCTCTTGAAGATCAAGAAAGGCATTACGGTCGACCAGACGGCGCTGGTCGCTGCAGCCTTTAAGGAAGCCGGCATCCTGATACATGCCTATTTGATGTACGGCTGTCCGTCCGAAACGATTCAAGAAACCCTTGATTCGCTGGAGCGAGTTCGCCAGTTAGTTGCGGCTGGCCTGATACAGTCTGCCTTTTGGCATCGGTTTACCACTACGGCCCATAGCCCCATTGGCCTCAATCCCACTGCGAATGGTATCCGCATTGTAGGCCCGGAGTTTCATGGTTTTGCGGAGAATGATTTGATGCATGAGGATCGTCGGACCAAAACCCCGGAGTGGCTCGGCGAAGGTCTACGACGATCCATGCTGAACTACCTCGAAGGCCGCGGGCTTAAACTGGATGTGCGGGGGTGGTTTGATCATTCCGTGCCCAAGCCACGAGTAGCGCCAACATGGGTACGCCGACTGCTAAAAAACCGAAAGATGGACGACAATCCGCAAACCGAACGACGCTTCGTATGGCTCGGTGGACAACCAGTTTGTGAAGCTGCGGGAAGAAGGGCGCGACTCATTTTGCCTGGACGGACCAGCAAGCACGTCGTGACACTTGCCAGCCGACAGGCTCAGTGGCTTCATATTCTCATTCAACAATCCACACCACAAAACAACCCTTCAAATTCCTACCCCCTACTCCGGGAAACCAAAACCACATTTCCAGGAACCGCTCGCGAATTCGAAAACTTTCTCGGCTCTACCTCCTGGGAAAAGGTTCGCTCAGCTGGCTTGCTACTCGTATAGAGCCGGGCGGGTCCAGCGTCTTATACATTCTCAATCGCCTTCCCCGACCCTTCGACTTGATTCTTGTTATGCATCATGAGACGTTACCATCCATACGAAGGAGAACGTAGTGATGTTCCTACTCCAGACCGCTGGGCTGTTCATTCTCACGGCTCTCGCTGAGATCGTTGGCTGCTTTCTCCCGTACCTCTGGCTTCGCAAGGACGGATCGATCTGGCTCTTGGTTCCAGCAGCGCTCAGCCTCGCCGCCTTCGTCTGGCTCCTCACTCTTCACCCCGCCGCCAGCGGACGGGTCTATGCCGCCTATGGCGGTGTATATGTGGCAGCGGCCCTTGTCTGGCTGAAGGTCGTGGATGGCGAGAAACTCTCCGTCTTCGACTGGACTGGAGCCGGAATTGCCATGCTTGGTATGGCGGTTATCGTCTTTGGCTGGAACGCAAAGGAGTAAAACAAATGACTCCATGCCCCCCGATTTAAGGCATACATACTCCTCTCATGCATCATCTTGCCCCCATAAGCCCGGGCACTTCCTAAATCTGCACATCTGGATAAGACGAAAAAGCCCAGCAGGATCCTCAAAAAGTTCGTCCAGCAAGGCCGCAGCGAGTGAAGATCCGAGGCGTACCCTTAGGGTACGTTGAGGGTCTAAACACGAAGGGCGGGAGAAGCTCTAAGCCACTCCCGCCCTCGTTCCGGTCAAACCGTTTGCTACTTATTCGGCTGCGGGGTATAGCGCAGGTAGGGCTTTACGACTTTGAAACCCTTGGGAAAGAGCGTCTTTGCTTCAGCATCGTTTACCGCTGGGGTGATAATGCAATCCTCCCCGTCCTTCCAGTTAGCCGGCGTGGCGACTTTGAACTTTGAGGTCAATTGGAGGGAATCAATGACTCGCAAAAGTTCATCGAAATTCCGACCACATGAAGCTGGATAGGTCAAGGTTAACTTGACCTTTTTGTCTGGGCCAATAATGAAGACGGAACGCACAGTCATGTTGTCCATCGCGTTTGGATGGATCATGTCGTACAGGGTCGCTACTTTCTTGTCAGGATCGGCGATAATCGGATAGTTCATCGTGGTCTTTTGCGTCTCATTGATGTCG
>JACAFD010000068.1 GCA_013388555.1 Nitrospirota bacterium
CCCCTGCAGTATCGTCCAGGTGAAGCGTATATTATACTGGAGAACGATGTGCCGCCTACGGATTCTCACAAAACTATTTTGGCTCTCTCTCTCCCTGACCTCCCTATTGGGCTACGAGTCAGGCATGGCATCTTCCTTTCCCCTCCTGTCTTCTGGTTCCCCTCGCGATGGAGCGGGTCCTGGTCTTCCTATCGATGTCACGGCGCAGCCGGGCCGGTCGAAGAATCACGGATCAGCCGAACGCCCGCGCATTGTCGCCTTCGGCAACAGCCTGACGGCCGGCCTTGGTGTCGCACCGGCGCAATCGTACCCCGCTCATCTCCAGCGGGCATTGGACGCAGCCGGCTATCCCTATCTAGTTGTGAATGCGGGAGTGAGCGGTGATACGACAGCCGGTGGAGTCAGGAGGGTGTCCTGGGCCCTGAACAGCAAGCCGGCAATCGTCATTCTGGAACTCGGCGCCAACGATGGGCTCCGCGGCCTCAGCCTGCAGGAGACGAAAGCGAATCTAGAGGCGATCATTCAACAATTCCAACAGGCTTCGGTCACCGTCGTGCTAGCGGGGATGAAACTCCCTCCGAATTATGGGCAGGACTATACGGACGGGTTCGAATCGCTCTACCAGGCCCTTGCGAAACAGTATCATCTGACACTGATTCCATTTTTTCTCGATGGTGTGGCTGCCTCATCCTCGCTCAATCAGGCAGACGGCATTCATCCGACAGGCGAGGGCTATCGCATCATTGTCGAGAAGGTGTTCCCGGTGCTTGAGCCACTACTGAAGCGAAATCGGTGAAGGCGATGTATGCAGAGGCGAGCAAGGCAGGGAAGGTCCCTGCCTTGAGCCTAGTAGGCTATTTTGCTTTGCCCGTCGACTTATGCGCGGCGGCTTGCTCGGCGTGCGTCAGTGATTCTTCCGCATGCTTCAGCGATTCCTTCGCATGCTCGAGCGCTTCCTTCGCGTGGGCGTTGTCGCTACCTTTTATGGCTTCTTCCAGATGCGTGATGGCTTCCTTCTCATGCGCAATGCCTTCCTTGGCATGCTTGATCGTTTCCGTGACATGAGGGTTTTCTCCCGCGAAAACGGGACTCGTCACGCCTCCAGCGATAAGACCGCAGACAGCAACTGCCATAACGACGGCTTTCATTCTGCTCATAAACCCTCCAGTGTGTGATAGTGAATTGGTAACGCGGATAGGATCATACATCAGCGGCAGACATTTATTACATATTTTTTCATAACGAGTCTCAATTTTTCACCCCGAAGGGCCGGGGACTCAGAGGGAGGTCATCTCTGAGTCCCCAGTCAGGCCTGGAAGAGGAGGAGGCGTCTCCCAGACCCGGTTCCTGCTGCTTTTTATTTTTTCCTTTTCCGGTTCTTAGCCCGGACAGGAGCCGCTGTCTTCGCCGATTCATTCTGAACATCCCCGTGATCAATCTGAGCATCCTCGATGAGCACGTCCACCGAGGTTCGAAACACCCGCACACTGCCCTGTCCGATCTTAGTGGCACGCAAACGGCCTTCTTCGATCCATCGGTAGATCGTCCACTTACTGACCTTCAACAAGGTGGCCGCTTCCAGAATGCGAAGTAACACCGGTTCCACAGTTCACCCGCCTCCTCATCGCCTACGATTTTAAGGCGACTTCCTATGCAGCGGCTTACTTCATCACCTCTCCAGTGCAATGCCAGCCGTCACCCTTGACCTTATTCACTGCCGCAGCCAGTTGATCCCCTTTGACCTTCTCTCCGTCTATCGTCACCACGGCATGGCCCTTCATGCTCTTAACATCTACGGCCCGGACACCTGAGACTTTCGCCAATGCTACTTCCACATCGCCGAGATAGGCCTCGCAAAATTTTCCGCCGAGCATCACCATCACTTTTTGTTCGCCGGCAAAGACCGGCGTCGCTACCGCACACACGAAACCGATCACACAGCCCATCTTAATAATGGTATTCATGGTCCCTCCTCCTGTTGATGTGTTGCACGTTTTCCTTCATCGCGATCAACCAGCGCCATGCAATCCTAGCCCGCCGCGCGCGCGATGCACCGCACCGGCACAGTGGTCAATTGAAAACTCCATCAGTCGAGCCCTGTTGAATGCGCGAAGTGCCGCCTCGACATCGTTACTGATGGTATTCACGCATAATCATCATCCTCTAGCAGGGCAAAATGAGACAACGCACCTATCTCATGACGACCCTTCAACACTAACAAGGTGTTGACAAACTACTTCAGCATAACAGGCACGCAAGGTCTGAATACTCGCAGACCCGTTCAAAAGCCATCGCAGGCTGTTCAGAAAGGCCGTCCAGCAAGGCCGCAGTAAGCGATGAGGCGACGCGTACTCTCTGTAGTACGTTGAGCCTCTGAGCGCGGCGAGAACGCCGCTGGCGGACTTTATCAACAGCCTGCTAACCAACTAAAATAACCGGGGCGGAGGCACAGAGGAGGAGCACCTGCGCCCCGGATCTGTCCGACGAGAAAGGAGGTCACCCGAACTCGGACATCGATAGAACAATAACCGTCAATTGTGTAGATACGCGATTGCGATCGAATCAGGGAGCGCGAGAGGAATCAGTACGACAGAGGCCGCCCGGGATCCCTTATCCGATGAGGACGAAGGGAGCCGACGGAGGCGCACGGGAGTGGAGAAGAGAAGAAGAGAGGGAAGGGACTTCCTGATGGGGAAGCTCAAACACCAGCCGGACGACCAGGCCCGTTGATATCGCCGGTGACTCCGGTATCAGCCCGGCATCCGACGTGGCCTGGCAGGCCCAGGCACAGAGCGCATTGTGGGGAGCAGATTCTTGCGTACCATGGTGCGCATGGCCATTGGAGGGATCGACGTGACCGAACGCGCAACTCGCCGCCGCTGCCGCCAGTGATGCATAAACCAGGGCCAAGAATCCTGCGACAAGAACCGTGTTGCGTGAAACACCAGAATGCGTCATTGCTCTCTCCACGATGGTACTTCTATATACCTCCGCCGATCACCTGTCTACTGATGATTGCTCACGGATACTACACAATGTCGTGAATTGGCATATGCACCTGGGCGGTAGAACTCGCGCACGATCCTTCCCTCCATCTCAAGAGCTAATGGACAAGCCGATGTATGGAACGGGGATCGGGTATCGGAGTCGGAATGACGAATTTTCGAATGATGAGGCTCGCTACAAAGAACGAGACGACGCGGATGCCGAATCCTGTCACACAAATGTGAAGCGGATTGATGCAGGGCCGTCCGAACTAGACAGCGCTGTATAGCTGACGAATCAGGAGTTTGCTTCGAAGTGGTCGAGGATGGGCTTGTCGAGGAAGCCGACTCTTCATAGTCCGTCGGTGACTGGGTAGTGACTGAGCGGTTGATCCTGTAATACTCGAAGTGCAAGCGACACGGGAACGCAAAAGAGGAAGAGAGTTGACGGCCATCGGCAGTGCGTCCGGCACAGGCGCTGCAGTTATTCCCGGGAGGAATGACTTCAATTTGAAACCGACGCCTTTGATTGCGATCAACCGACACAGTTGTTCAGGATCGCGATTGAGCTGCTGCCGAATCGCATGGACATGCACGTCCAAAGTGTGATGGCCGATTGCAAAGTCGGTCCCCCACACGAGCTTGATCAATTCGCTCCGGCTGAAGACTTTCGAAGGGGCCTTCATGAGAACTTCGAGAATTGCAAAGGGTTTGGCAGAAAGCTGAAAGCGCCGTCCTCCTACTTTGACCTCATGGGAATCCGCATCCAATTCGACTGCGCCAACACGCCAGATACCGCGTCGAGACTGTTCATAGCCGGCTCGCCTGAGATAGGCGGTTATTTTCGCCAGCAGAAGCCGCGGCCCCTCATACGTGAAATGCACACCGTCTATTCCCCGATCCAGACCAGCCTGACAGTCCTCTTCGGTGTAGACGAATCCGGGAGGGACCAATGCAATCATGAGAATATGTCTGAGCGCGGTATCCGTGCGTAGCATATCCCAATCGCTTGCCCTCGGATCGACCACCACCATCGAAACCGGCGTATGGTTAGCAATCGAGAAGATCTCCGCCACAGAGGGAACGACTCGGATGGGATGGTTTGAACGATGGAGCTGTTCCTCAGTCTGCTTGGCAAACGTGGCATCGGGCGACAGAATCAGGATCAGGGCAGGATTCGTTGGCGGGGCCAGCCCCACCTGAGAAGAAGAAGATATTGCGGCAGCGGGTCTCTTGAGAGATGGTACCTGCCGAAGGATAACTCCGAGAACGCCGATCAATGCCGGCCCAAAAAGAACAGCTGCCGAGGGCAGGGGAGAGATCGGCTTGACTGGTACCCTGCTCTGTAGCAGGACCGTTCCTGGACTCATCTGTGTCGTGCCGAAACTGGAAAGGTTCTGTGACAGATCGAGTCCTAGGCGGTTGGGGTTCTGGTCGATTGTCGAACTCGGAACTCTGGCGATCTCTGGAGCCAACCGGTAGAACGTACCGGCCAACTCATAGGCTTCGCCGAATGGGACTCCAACCAGCGAGAAGGCGTTTTCTGTCTGCGAGACCGCGGATTCAGAAACGGGGAAACCGATCCCCCAGTTACGGATATTGGTCACCGAGATGATTCGTTCGTCCCTGTTGTCCAGCGAGAGGATCGTCGCGGCATGGGACGGATTTGTCATGCCGACTTCGGGTGCGCACAGAAGCATCAACCCGACAAGGAGTCGGACGTTCGGTATGTTCCTCAATCCCGTCATGTGTCCACTCCCCCCCTACGCAGAGAGCCCAGAAGCACAGTTCCGCATTCTTCCGGATGGTACCCCGAGATCGTGCCTTGTTAAGTCTCTGCGTTCATCATGCGACGGATCAATCCAGCTAAACCGATCAACCCGCTACCGAACAAAAATACCGCCCCAGGCAATGGCACCGGCGACGCTTGGGCGCCTCCCAATTGGGCGGTGCCTTGAAGTGAGAAGGTTCCGGACGTCAGAAACGGAATCCCGGTGAACTGATGCGTCCACGAAATATCAAAGGCATTCGTGATGTCATTGAATGACCCGGTGGCACTCCCTCCGATATTCAAGGAGGCCGTCAACGGAGTCGAGGGACTCGTCAGCAGCCCCGACCAGCCGGTGCTGGTCACGCCGGCAAAGAGCGATTGGAGGTCCGCCGTCATGGTGGCTCCCGAAGTCTGCGCGGTCGGGGCGGGAAGATTGAGTGTCCCTCCGCTGCTGGTGAAGATCGAAAGGGTTAGGTGGGAAATCGTGATTGGGTCGAGCAGATTCGGCGCCGGCTGGTACTGTCCCATCACCAATTCTCCGTCCCGCATAAAATTCCTCGTGACCGACCCCAGCCCTCCAAAATTCAAACCGATCGATCCACCGGCGATGTCCAGTTGTGTCACAATGGCAGCCGTGGCCGGCGCCGGCATGTACCAGAGCGCCGACGCAGCCAGGAACGCCATCATGCCTCCCTTGATTGTTCTGCAAGGTTCGGTCTTCATGGTGTTCATTCTCTCCTAGTTCCTTCCTACGCGCACTCAGGCTCTCTTCAGAATTCCGGAAGAACGGGTTTCCCTTATTCCGGGATGGCGCTCCGGTATCCTGTACCGTTAGGCCGCTTTCTTCATCTTCCGACGGGCCAAGCCGACCAAGCCGATCAAGCCGCTCCCGAACAAATACACGGCCGCTGGGACCGGCACAGGGGCGGGAGAACCCCACATCGTGAGAGTGTAACTTCCTCCGGAACCACCCACCCCTGCCGGATGGAGATGATAGTCACCAGGGGGCATGGCTATTCCCAGATTAGCTAAGGGAAAGGAAGTAAAAGATGTAGCCGCCGCCCCCCCTGGAACCGGCGAATCGTTTACGTTTTCAAAAATCGACGCGCCAAACCACTGCGATAGACTATTGGTCGTCGACGTCATATTGAAATGAGTGAACGCACCTAGGTCGAAGTTAATGGTGTCCTGAAAAAAACCGCCCGTTTGGTTAATAGTGATAACAGCTGGGTTCGCCACATCCCCGTATCCGGCACCAAAGGCCTGGTTCGGGTCATACGGAATGGCCTGTGCGGTCGTACAGAGGGCAAGAGCGCCGGCGGCGACTAAGCCGACGACCGCTGCCTTGAGCTTCGTTCTGGTTTTCATGGTGAACTCCTTTTATTTGGTTGATGACAGACTTGCTTGCTGATCTCCTAATCTGAACAACCGCCCTGGGTCCCCCCTGTTGTCCCTCCTTTCTCCCCTATTTGATCAACTCCGTAACAGCTTCTCTAAACCATTGAGGTGCCAGCCTCTCAAGCCTAAGCTATTGTCCTCTTGCTTGTACCAGAGGAGCCCGGGCCCCGCTACCGAACCCTGCACCGGTTGCTACAGATGTGATGGAAAAAATCATCCGTGACGAGCGAGACTCGCGGGACTGGCGGGACGCGCGAGACTGGGTTAGAGAAACGATGCGATAAGGTGAAGGGAGGAGGCTGAAGGGGAATAGGCTGAAGGGATTCAGACTGAAGGGGGACATAAGCGTTGCGTGCTGAACGAGAGCCTTCTGAGCTAGCCCCGATTCCGTAGACACTCCCGAAGGGGGACAAGGTTCTGGGTTTCAAACTGCTCGGGACTGACATAGCCGAGCGTTTGGTGTAACCGTTGCCGATTATAGAACACTTCAATGAACTCAAAGATCTCAGCCCGCGCCTCCTCGCGAGTCTGGTAGTTCCGCTCATGGACAAGGTCGTTCTTCAAGGTACTGAAGAAACTATCGGCCACCGCATTGTCATAGCAATTGCCCTTCCGACTAATGCTCGCTGCAATCCCGTACGCAGCCAGCCGCTGTTGGTAGGCCACACTCGTGTAGGTCGCGCCTTGATCCGTGTGATGCAGGAGTCCCTGGTGCGGCCGACGGGACACGAGCGCCATCTGCAACGCCTCAAGGGCCAGGTGTTGATCCGGCTTCGCGCTCATCGCCCAGCCAATCACGCGACGCGAGTACAGATCGAGCAGCACCGCCAGATAGAGCCAGCCGCTCCGCGTCGCGATGGCCGTGAGGTCTCCCACCCAGATCCGGTTCACCGCAGAGGCCACGAAGACCTGGTGCAGCCGGTTGGGCGCCGGCGGGGCAAACTGATGCTGTTCGACCACCACGCGAAACCGTCGCGTCCGTCGCGCTTCGAGGCCATGCGCGCGTCGCAGTCGCGCCACGCGATGGCGCCCACACGCAATGCCCGCTGCGAGCAAGGCGTGCCACATCTTGACGGCCCCATAGCGCGCCTTGGTCTGCCGATGAAGCCGCTGCAGGTGCTCGAGCAAGTGCGCATTGGCTCGGCTCCGTGCACTGGCCGGCCGCCGGCGCCACGCATAGTACCCGCTCCGACTCACGCTCAGCGTCTGGCACAGCCGAGTGAGCCGGTGCTCCGCCTGATGGGCGTGAACAAACCGATACCTCATGGCGACTCCTTGGCAAAGTACCTGGCGGCTTTTTTTAAAATGGCGCGCTCCTCGCGGAGGTGCGCATTCTCCCGTCGCAATCGTGTGAGTTCATCGGTACTGTGGGCCCGACCGCCTGTACCAGGGAAGGCGGTCTCGCCATGGGTCTCGAGTTCGGTCTGCCACTTATACAGATGGTTGCGCCGCAAGCCCAACTCGCGGGCCACCGCCGCCGCGGGCCGCCCAGAGGACTTCCAGAGCCGAATCGCTTCAACCTTAAATGCTTTGGTAAACCGTTGTCGTTCCGCCATGAGACACCTCCACGGGTTATTGTCCCCTTTTGAAAGTGTCCACGCAAACAGGGCTAGCTCAGGCCCCCTTCCGGCTGGGGCCTATCCCCTTTCTGATCCCGGTTAGGGCGCTGCTTACACGGAGGCCTTCATTTTGCGACGGGCCAGGCCGACTAAGCTGACAAGGCCGGTTCCGAACAGATAGACCGCTGCCGGCACAGGGACGGGGGAGGCATTCCCGTTCACGTCCATGCTGATGAGCATGTTCCGGGCCAGACGCGCGTCGGTATAGGCTTGGCCGTACGTCGTTCCGTTGCAGCTCGTGGAGACTCCCACGCAGCCATTCGGCACGCCGGCTTGCACTGCTGTAAAGAGCGAGGTCAGATCGCTCAAGCTATTCCCGCCGATCACCAGCGAATAGGTTCCAGCTGCCAGATTGCCTGACCAGGTGACGCTATTGTCGAGAGTATCGCCGTTGTAGCCGTCCCCGACGGAGAGGCCCGTATAGGTCATCGTACTTACCAAACCACCCTGGTTCCCCATGGTGACGTTACCGTCGGACTGATACACACCCCAATTGAGGCCACCGAAATCAACGGCACCGCCGCCCTCGGCGATGACTTCATCCGAGGCGTCGAAGAAAGGCGACCAAGTGGCATAGGCTGGCACGCTTTGCAGATAGCCCCCATCCCCTGGGGTATTGGCAGCGGCACCGACCATGGCGGGGCTTTGCAAAGTAGCGATCTGAGCAGGGGTCAATCCGCTGAGGTCTGCCACTCCATCGTGGGATCCCGCCGGCACCTGGCCGCTGAACAGGGAGAATCCCGGATTCAGCAGTGACGCACCGTTGCTGTTGGCCGTTCCGGTCACCGTGATGCTGACTGAGGATGGCGCGGTGAGCGTAAAGAAGCGGAAGCGGTTGTTATGAGTGTCGGCCAGCGTATCGACGGTCGCGGTGCGATTCACGCCGTTGTTGCTCATGCCGGAAATCCAACCCGCATTGCTGCTGACGGTGGGGACAAAGTTGTTGAAAGATCCGAAGTTGGTCCCGTCGTACAGGGAACTGCCATACCCGACATGCGCAGAGGCTGCGCCGGCAGCCAGCATAAGGGCGACGGCGGAGAGGGACCCTAGTATTAGGGCTTTATTGTTCATAGACAATCTCCTTTTCCATAGTTTAACTGTCGAGGTTCCTTGTGTATGGAAGCACAGGGTATGGTCCATGCGCTTCACCTTAGTGAGGCTCTTGTTCGGACGCGCGTCTCCTTCCATATCTCCTTTCTCCTTAGAAGTATTCGCGCCTTCCTCTATAGAGCTGGTATATATACATAGCTGCAATCGTGCGCTACAGACCCCTGCACCAGTTGCAACAGATGCGACACAAATTGCTTGAGGAACACGACTCTTCCGCCGGGCGCCGCTTATCTGGACCTGATTCATGTTAGACGTATGCGCATGAATAAGACTTCCGGTGGCGCCTCGCCACGACCTGCCCGGAACAGCCCTGAAATCGAGCGCACAGGGCGCATGCCGGCGCTCTATCTGACCGTCACGATGACCGGCGCGGCGGTGATGATTCTGGAATTGCTCGGCACTCGTATCATCGGTCCCTTCTATGGAGTCAGCCTGTACGTCTGGTCGTCCCTCATTGCTGTCACGCTGATCGCCTTGGCGGTAGGCTATTTCCTCGGCGGCTACCTCGCCGACCGCTATCCGGTCGTCCGATTGGCCCATGTGATTCTGGCCTCTGCGCTCACGACAGTGGACATTCCCTTTCTGCACGGGCCGATCCTGCGCGCGACCGATTCACTCGGCCTCCGTGCTGGCGCGTTCACCAGCGCGCTGTTGCTCTTCGCGCTGCCGTTGACCGCCCTGGCCATGGTGGGGCCCTATGTGATCAAGCGCGCGACACGCGACTTGAGCGGCGTCGGGACCATCGCCGGTTCTGTCTATGCGATCAGCACGGTCGGCAGTGTCGCCGGCACGCTGCTCCTGGGTTTCTTCCTCCTGCCGCTGTTCGGCACGCGGACCATTATCTTCTCCCTCAGCCTGCTCTTGACCGGGCTCGCGGTCGTCATAGCCTGGTATGACAGACCGGCTGGTGTACCACACCGACCTTTCTGGTCCGTGCTGGTCTTCAGCCTCTTCATCGGCGGCGGGGCCGTGTCAGGCTTTGCAGCGACATCGACCTCCGTCAAGGGGTTCAAGGTGCAGTCGGAAGCAGAAAGCCTCTACGGGTGGGTGCGAGTCGTGGACGATGAGAGCCGTGGATATCGCCTGATGCTGTCCGACGCGTCCGTCATCAGCGCGGTGGACCTCAAACAGGGTACAAGCGTGTTGGGGTACCAACAGGTACTGGGCCTGCTACCACTGTTACGTCCGCACGCGTCAAAAGCCCTGCTCATCGGGTTGGGCGGAGGGCACGTCGCCCGCGACTTGAAATCCAAGAGCATCGTGACCGACACGATTGAAATCGATCCGGCCGTGGCGGAAGCCGCGCGACAGTTTTTCCATTTTGGACCGACGGGGCAATTCCTCGTCGGCGATGCAAGATACGAAATCAAACGTTTGACATCCCACTACGATTTCATTATCCACGATTGTTTCACTGGCGGCTCCGAACCGACGCATCTGCTCAGCCAGGAAATGCTGAGCGAGCTGCGCGCCCTGCTGAACGACCGCGGGATACTCGCACTCAACTATGTGGGGTTTACGACAGGTGAAGGGTCTGACGCTGTGAGAGCCATCCATCACACCCTCAGGAGTCTGTTCCCTCAAGTACGTGTTTTCACAACCAGTAAGGACGAGTTCACTGATTTTGTGTTTCTGGCTTCCGAGGAAACGGTTCAGCTGGATCCCGCCCGCCAGGACCACCGTATTCGCTGGCTCCTCGATCATGAGCCTAGAATAGTCAGCGACGACAGCTTCATCATCACCGACGATTACAATCCACTGGAGAGCCTGCAAGTCCGCAAGGCGGAAACCTACCGGAAGCATTTTCTCGAACGCATTGCCTTCGAACTGTTGCTGCGCTAGTCAAGTGGGTGATGGACACGAAGACCGGGAAAACGATGGTAGTCGCGATCGGCGGTCGCCCACTCACTGCCGCTTTCAATGGCCAATGCAGCGAGAAAGGCTTCCGGACAAGGTTGCCTTTGATATCGGCGAATGTGCACAGGCGACCAAAGATGTCTCAGTGACGGGGACCGGGATTGATGACGGTGCACGTCGGTTGGTCTCGCAGCTCTCTGGCGAACGCCAAGGCCTTACTCATGCTGCTTGGTGGATTGAACACGTTTGGATGGGTGACGACTCGGAGAAAGCCGCTCAGTACCAGATCGGACAGGCCGTAGGGATCGTCGGAGTTGAGTAGGTTTTCAAGCCACCTCCGATACAGATGATGATGCGGTGAATCCTAACGGTGCGCGTAGATGAGCACATTCACGTCAGGAAGGACCATGGGGCCGTTCCATGAAGGCGAGAGGAGCGGCGGAGTCATCCAGGTCGACACCGGGACGGACCCCATTTCCTGAGAACGGGATGAGCTTCACCGGCTTGCGCGGCTGCTGGCGATCCGGCGCGACAGAGCCTGCCGAAGCGCGTCTTCTATGACCGCTGCAACCCCATGAGGGGGCGATCACGTCGGACGGCAGATTCCTCCGATCTCTTTGCCCGTCCCTCCCTCGAGCGACTGTTCGGCGATCCCCCGGCCAGGCTTGTGCAGAAACACCGGGAGCAACAGGATCGGAAGGAGATGCTTATACAGCTCCTACTCGAAGCAGAAAGCGCAGAGGCGAAGCCGTCTCGAGTGCCGCTACCTGCAGGGGTTCAGGCTGAAGCTATTTATGATCTCGCAACTAAACCTTCAGTCTATTAGCCTTTAGTCTATCTGCCTAATACGATGTCTTACCACGTCGGTGTCGCCTGGTTGTCGCTGGCCGCCAAGCCGAAATAGTAGACCGTGACCTGCTTCGGATTCTTCCCTACAGGAATGATTGAGGTAATCGTATTCGTTGCCCCATCGATCAGCGAGACCGTACCGTTGACTCCAGGCGTCGCGTTCGTGACGACGATACCCTTTGCCGAGCCGGCGCCGTGCGGACCGGTGATCCAGAGATCCATGGCGTGCATCTCCGCCGGCGGCAAGGCCAATTCGAAGACAAGAGAAATGAACGACGGATCGAAAATGAGCAGCAAGTCCTTCCTGAGATTCGCGGCTTGTTCAAAGGTCAAGCCGGTGACATCGTTCGATTGCGTCATATAGATCCGGACCCCATCCGGCGTGAATTGGAAACGCGCCGGCCTGATGTCGCTCAACCGAGGGAAGGGGAGTTCCGTGGCAGAGAGAGCCCCGACGGCGGTCAGATCAATGGACCCGAACGTTCCGAAGACGTGGCCTGGATCAGACCTGTCCTCACCGACCAAGAATAGGGCCTGCCCACTCGGGGTGATGCCGACTGAATGAAATACGGTCTGACTCGGCAGGGGAGGCGCGATATCCACTGTTCTCGTTATTGCTAATGACATTGGATTGATCTCCACGACCGTGCGGTAACCTGACAGATAACTGTAGATCTTCCCTGTCGCCTGCGACCAGAACATGCCGGTCGGCGCCGAGTGATTCGGCGTCGTGACACTCCCACCACAGGCCGGGTACCCCAGCGCGGTTTCGTTCGAACTGTTACAAAGATCAATCCTGACAGGAAGTGGACTATATCGGACATTCCCAAACGAGGAGTCGGCCAATACCACTTCGACGACCCCGGTCGTCTTGCTCGAGACAAACCCGATCTCCTGGGAGACCGCAGGTGGCCTGGAAAACGCGATAAAGTGTTCCCCAATACCTGAGAGACAACTCGTTGTCACTACATGTGGTTTCTCTCCGCCCGCAGTCAGGTGCGAATTGTGAAGCACCGAAAACGATCCACCGTTGCAGGGTCTCAGCGTATCAATTCCAGTCACCGGATCTCCGTCGTTCATAGTCCAGAGCACTTCCTTGTCGACCGGATCCCGATAGATGCGAGTCGGACGCTGGCCGAGTCTGACCGGGCCGTTCACGTCGAGAAAATCTTCCAAGATCGGCGCCAACGCGCCGACCGGATCGATGGCTGCCACCTTATTAGATTCGGTGTTCGTCGCGAAAATCCACTCACCCAGTGAGAACGTCACCCCGCCGATCGCGTCGGCTTGTACTGGGCCAAGCGACAGGGTGCTGATGACGGGAGAGTGTTTCCCATCGAGCCTGACCGTGGTCATGGTCGTGTCATCTTGATTCACGACCAGCGCCATGGGGGTTGAGAGCGGCGAATTCGTCTCCGGGCCACTGTCGCCGCCGCTGCTGCACGCTGCTAGCAGCAAGAGAGCAGAGCACAGTACATGGCGACCGATCGAGCGAGCGCCCCAGAGTCGTTTATGGACTGACATGGCGGAGTATCTTGTGTTGCTCATTGGACCCTCCGTCTTAAAACAGCGGCGGCGTCGCGAAGGACTTCGTCATCCCGAATACGTAGCCAACCGTTTGCTGCAAGTTTCCGTTGAAGTCGCGATAAATTGGCAGCTGCGCAATGGCATAGAGCTGACCATAATCGAACACATCGACGACGACGCCGGTCGAGAAGGCCAGGTAAGTACTGTTCGTTGTGGGAACCGGGCGGTCGAGAATGTTCCCATCGAGAAGGACCGCACGGTTTATCGGAGCAGGCTCAAGTTGATACAGGGCCGCTTGGATGTTGTCCTGGGTCTTTTGCCGAAAGTTGAATTGTTCGGTGAAGACCAACCAGGGTACGGTGACCAGATTCAGGCCAGCGTTCAAGGTATATTCTTGCCCGAATTGGTAGCCGTCGGAATTACGCAGTTGGTATCGCCAACTCCCGGATAAGAATTGATTGAGCCGATGCGGCAGCACCTCGTAGGTCTGATAGAAGCTCGGCTGGAAGCCGAAGGAACCTCGGCCGACCTGGAGCGTGGATTCTGCCAGCTGTCCTGGCGCTGCCTCATACCCGTAGTCTCCGGTGGGGAAATAGACTCCCATTTCAAACACGAGCATGCTCCGTAGCGTCGGCAGCATGTTGTATTTCAGTTTCACCAGCACATCGCCGATGCCCTTATCATTCGTATTCGTGAGTGCGCCTGCGCCGATCTGCCCCATCGCGTTGATCTGCTTATAGGGAACCGACAGCGCGAGTCCGATCCGCTCAGTCACGCCGTAGTTGAGATCCAGCGTTGCGATCCTGACCAACGTGGACAGCTGGTTGACTTGAGAATTGGCAAGAATCAATTGCTTTGTCTGCTGATTGGCATAAGGGATCGTGCTCGCACCCTCCGGCGGTATTTCATTGTTCGTATAAGTATAAGTCAGGTTCATCGTGAGTACCCCTGCCGGGGCGACTTGTTTCTCCGAACCGACTATGACAAAACAGCTCGATGAGCCACAAGAGGCTTCTGCAAGAGGGTTCCATCCCCCCACGCTCAGTGCCGTTATGAGCACACCAGCCAAAAGAAGTGACCGAAAAAAGCCCTTCAAGATCACAAAGCCACTTGCTGCTTCGGCCTGACTCCGCCACGACCGGAGCCTTGACGGCCCAGCTGCACGGGCGGTTCCCTGAGGGCCTTGTCTCCCTGAGGCGCTACCGATGCGACTGGTACCCCGACCAAATGGTGATCGATCAAGGCGGACACCGTTTCACTGAAGATTCTGAGACTCCCTACACCGAGGCGAGTCCCGCCAAGCCGGCCATCTTCTACCCATCGGTACACGGTCCATCGGCTGATGTTCAAGATTTTGGCTGCTTCGTCGACACGAAGAAGCCGCTTTTGATACAATGTGACAAATTTATCCATGATGTATTTCTCCCGCACCCGTTCGAGTGCCGCATGAAAATAGTTGAGAATGGCTGCCTGTACCTTTGTCCCGCCGCCATTAGCTGACCCTAAGGTCCAAGCTGAACGGTGTATCGACAGATTCCCTGAATTCTTTGGGTAGGCACTGCCACGACGCCGTCGAGCTGCGCGCCACAATAAAGTTACACGTGCTCCACGCAGAGGCTAAGCGCTTACTCAATTTCAGAAGGAAGAAGGGGGCGGACCGCGAGAGAGGGAGAAAACGGGTACGACATCGTCAGCTTGGTCGATCGGTTCACTGTCGAGGATTGCGAGAAAGGGAATGACTGGAGCGAAGACGGAACCGGTTAAATCAAACCCCTGTCCTGCTCCGCAGAGCCACGTACAGAGTGCAGAGGAATGAGTCGCCGCCTTGTGGTGGGTATGCTGCGTTTCATGCGTGACCATCGCCGGCGACGCGAGTGCAGGCACCAGGAGCAGGCAGGCCACTAGGGGAAGAACAAGGATCTGTCGGTTGAGTCGAATCACGCTCTCCTACCGGGCCGCTGACTTTACCGGCTCCTGTTTCAGTATCCGTGCAACGGTTTCTTCGATTTTCTGTTCGGTCAGCAATCCGCCCTTGATATATTCTTGGACGCGGCCTTCCTGGTCGATGAACACGCTGACGGGCAATCCAACCACGCCGAACTGGTTGGCCACTTTGTTGTCGTGATCCATCAGGACTGGGAATGTGTGGCCGTACTGCTTGATGTGCTCGCGAACCCGGGCATCGTCTTCTAATTCGTTGACGGCGAGGACCACGAAGCCCTTGTCGCGCAGCTTGTCATACATGGTTTGCATGGCCGGCATCTCGGTCGTGCAGGGCTTGCACCAGGTGGCCCAGAAGTTCAGGAGCACGATCTTCCCGCGATATTGGCTGAGGCTCTGTTCCTTACCTGCCAGATCAGTCAGGCGAAAATCCTCTGCCTGCATACCGACCGTCGGGACCCGCGAACCCATGCTCCAGCCGTCGAAGGCCGGCAGCGCCGTCAGTGCCGCGAGCAGTACAAGACCCACAAGCACAGCGTTGGGTTTTCTTGATCGCATGGCAGCCTCCTTCGCTTCAAACATTTCGATTACGAATTCTCTCTAGAAGCGTCGTTCCCGTCCGTCTCATCCTGCAATCCACTGAGTAGGTTGTAGGATGAGACGGACGCGGCTCTGCGTATGAGCCGATGAGCAACGGAAACTACAGAGAGAAAGACGGAGGGGCGCGGCTGGGAGAGGTGTGGCACGTTCCGATCAAAGGCTTGGCAACATGGGGGAGCGTGACGAGCGCGATGGGACTGAGTTCGGCCTGAAAGGTAACCACCGCCGTATCGAGAACCGTCCCGGCGGCACACATCCAGGAGCAGAGAAGGGTGCCATGCGTGGCAGCCTGATGCTGGGCATGGTGCCCGGCATGCTCGACCGACTGCGCCTGAGCCAATCCACCGATGGCAAGGACACAGAGCATCAGGAAGACCGACAGGAACTTGATGACGCGGTGGTTCATCGGAAGACGGCCCAGTGTAACGTGGCCGGAGTTTACTGAATGCCTACGAGGCTGTCAAGCTGGCAACTTAAGACCGGGAACCCCCAAAAGGCTGAAGGTTTAGGCCATGTAAAAATGAACGATGGAGAGTCTGAGCCGCTGCCTTGTTATAGGATTAAGAGAGAGGATGTTGTATACTGCCAGAATTACTTTCGGAGGCAGCGCCGTCCGTCCTGAACGATAACATCATGGTTACGCAACTACTTAATCAAATATTCGGCAGCAAAAACGATCGTGAAATCAAGGCACTCCGCCCGATTGTGGAGCAGATCAACAGTCTGGAATCCGGCCTGACGCCACTTTCCGATCACGCCCTCGCGGACAAGACCCAGGAGTTCAGGAAGCGCATTGAGTCCGGGGAGACCCTCGACGACCTCCTGCCTGAAGCCTTTGCGGTCTGCCGTGAAATGTCCCGCCGCAAGCTGAACATGCGCCACTTCGATGTGCAGTTAATGGGCGGCGCCATTCTTCATCGGGGCCGCATCGCTGAGATGAAAACCGGCGAAGGGAAAACCCTGGTGGCCACGCTGCCGGTGTATCTGAATGCGCTCGAAGGAAAAGGCGCTCACCTCGTCACCGTGAATGACTACCTTGCCAAACGCGACGCGCAGTGGATGAGCGTGCTCTACCACGCGCTGGGACTCTCGGTGGGCATCATTCAACACGATGCCTCCTTTCTCTTCGATCCGACCTATGAGGCCTCCGATAGGCGGCTCCAGTCGCTCCGCCCCTGCACGAGGGCTGAGGCCTATCGTGCCGATATCACGTATGGCACGAATAACGAGTATGGGTTCGATTATCTCCGCGACAACCTGGTCGTCAACGATTTGGCCCAGTGTGTGCAGCGAGAGTTGAACTTTGCCATTGTGGACGAAGTTGACAGTATCCTCATCGATGAAGCCCGCACACCCTTGATCATCTCCGGTCCAACAGATGAAACGACCGACCTCTACTACCGTATCAACGCGATTATCCCGCAGCTGAAACCGGAGCACGACTACACGATCGAGGAGAAAACGAAAACCGCGTCCTTGACCGAAGAGGGCAATGTCCGGGTCGAGAAATTGCTCGGCGTGGAGAACCTCTATGACCCCAACCATATGGATCTTGTCCACCATGTCGTCAAGGCGCTTCAAGCCTATGCCCTCTACAAACGTGATGTGGACTATGTCGTGAAAGAGGGCGAAGTCATCATCGTGGATGAATTCACCGGGCGGCTCATGCCGGGGCGCCGCTGGAGCGATGGGCTGCACCAGGCCGTCGAAGCCAAGGAAGGTGTGAAGATTGCCAACGAGAATCAAACGCTGGCCTCAGTCACCTTCCAGAACTATTTCCGGATGTACAAGAAGCTCAGCGGCATGACCGGGACGGCGGACACGGAAGCGGCGGAGTTTGCCAAGATTTATAATCTCGACGTCAACGTGGTCCCGACCAATCGGAACATGATCCGGCAGGATTACGCGGACGTCGTCTACCGGACCGAGAAAGAGAAGTACGCCGCCATCGTCGAAGACATCAAGGAATGTCACGAGCGAGGCCAGCCTGTTTTGGTCGGCACGATTTCCATCGAGAAATCGGAGCGACTTGCCGGCTTCTTGAACCGGACCGGCGTGAAACACAATGTCCTCAACGCCAAACAGCATGAGCGAGAAGCCGAGATTATCGCTCAAGCGGGACGCAAGGGCGCCGTCACCATCGCCACGAACATGGCAGGCCGTGGGACCGACATTCTCCTGGGCGGCAATCCTGATTTCATGTTCAAACAGATCCTGTACCGGGAAGAAAACCTGACGGATGCGCGCAAGCTGGAGATCTTCGAGGAGATCAAGGCAGACTGCGAGAAGAATAAGCAAGAGGTCCTCGCGGCGGGCGGGCTCCACATTCTCGGGACTGAGCGTCATGAAAGCCGCCGGATCGATAATCAGCTCCGAGGCAGAGCCGGCCGTCAGGGCGACCCCGGTTCATCGCGCTTCTACCTGTCGCTGGAAGACGACCTGATGCGCATTTTCGCCTCTGAGCGGGTCTCTCAACTGATGCTCAAGCTCGGCATGGAAGAAGGGGTTCCGATCGAGCACGGCATGGTCACAAGGGCCATCGCCAACGCCCAGAAGAAGGTCGAAGCTCACCACTTCGATGTCCGGAAACAGCTGCTGGAATACGATGACGTCATGAACAAGCAGCGTGAGGTGATCTACCAACACCGACGCGCCGTCTTGGGCGGAGCGGACCGGAAAGACGAACTCCGCGATATGATGGATACCCTGGTGGACGCAGCGCTGAACGTCTATTGCCCGGCTGAGCAATACCCCGAGGAATGGGACATGAAAGGGCTTGCTGAAATCATGCATAGCCAGTTCGGTCTCGATATTACCCAGGGCAAGGACGACGGAGGCGCGTCACTCCGCGAGGTGGGACGCGACGCGTTGCTGGAAGACCTTCGCACGCAGGTGCGCGACGCCTATGACCGGAGAGAGCAGGACCTGGGCCCGGAGTTGATGCGTTTCCTGGAGAAGAACTTCATGCTCCAGGTCATTGACCACCACTGGAAAGACCATCTCCTCGGGATGGATCACCTGCGCGACGGGATCGGACTGCGCGGCTACGGGCAAAAAGATCCGCTCATCGAGTACAAACGCGAAGGGTACGATCTCTTTGCCGGCATGATGGAACGGGTTAAATCGGACACGCTCGATCGGCTGTTCCATGTGCAGGCGGTCCGGACCGAAGCGCAACCGGAAGCCCCGCCGCCTCCGCCTCCAGTCATCTCACGTCCCCTCCCGCCGCTCATCCTCAATCGCGGGGAAGAGCCGGTCGCGGCCCAGACCGTTCAGCGAAGCGACGACAAGGTCGGCCGCAACGACCCCTGCCCCTGCGGCAGCGGGAAAAAGTACAAGAAGTGCCACGGAGTGTGAAGAGGCTCGGCTGACGAAGGGCGTGGACCTTCGGCGTCGCCATGATGCGACGGGTCTCCACGGCTACTGACCCGTAGCACACCTCATCACGCACGACGCTGAGACTGCGCTGCGCGCCGCAATGCCGTCGTGCGTATGCACCAGCAGCTACATATCATATGGCCGACGCCATGTCGGACGCCTCAGTCCACATCCCTTCCAGCCGAGCCGAAGAGAGAAAATAAAAATAGGAGGATTGCGGCTGTTCAGTGAGTGAGCGCCATTGCTTGACCCCACCGAAGGCCTCACAGATAATGGCGGAGCGACCTTAGGATGCTAGCCGAACGAAGGAGGACGAGTGATGTCGACTGCCGTCAAAATGGAAGTCAGTCCGGAAACGATTATCCGGGCCGTCAAGAGCATGAAGAAGTCCGCCCGACAAGTGTTCTTGGAGGATCTCATCGCAGCTACTTCCCCCGAGTACCTTCAAAGCATTCGCGAAGCTCGACGAGACTTTAAGGTAGGCAAAGTGAAATTGCACAGGCAGGTCTTTGGCCAGTGAAGTACCGGCTGGTATACACCCACCGTGCAATCAGAGATATCGATGCGCTCGACACGAGCATTAAGCAACGCATCGGCAAGACCCTCCTTCGCTACGAGTCCGACCCTCTCCAGCATGCCGAATCCCTCAGACAGTCTGAGTTGGGTTCATACCGATTTCGGATCGGTGACTACCGTGTCGTGTTTGACCTTGAGGGGGATGAGATCGTGATTCTGCGTGTTGGCCACAGAAGAGAAATCTACAGACGATAGGGGTTTAACAACGTTCGCCAACACCAGGACGTTGGTGTCGATGCAACCCTCACCGGCCAGTCCGAGCAGCTGCGACTTCCGCGGTCCCCGCTTATCCGGCAAAGTACGTAAGGAGCCTCAGTCCACATCCCTTCCAGACGAGCCGAGATGAGCGATAGAACTTGAAGCGATAAATCGCGCTCCTTTGAAGCTCGTGCTTCAGCTTCACGGGCGATCGAGTCGGGGTGCTGAACAGGAATTAAAGCAGCCTCATGGATTCAGCCGATTGAACATTTCCTCCTTATTTCACCTTGACTTATGGATCAATCTGAGGCTACCATAGAGTATTTTTCGGCCAATCACGATGGGTGGATTTTACCCGTTGTGTTGCATTGGTGTTCCCGCTTAAGCCGGTTAGCGGAGGAAGGGAGTAGTGTCTGTGACGACTGGACACCCTCAACTCGTCGCTGCCATTGCGTCTGAGATTACTTCTTCAGGTCCAATCCCCTTTGCCCGGTTCATGGAACTGGCGCTCTATCACCCTCGGTTCGGCTATTACATGCGCCAACCGGACGCTGCGGATCAGGAACGTATCGGCTGGTCCGGCGATTTCTACACCAGCTCCGATGTCCATCCGATACTCGGGGAGGCCCTGGCCAAACAAGCGATTCAAATCGATGCCATGATGGGCTCTCCTGAGCCCTTTACCGTCGTGGAGATGGGGTCCGGAAAAGGCTTACTCGCCCAGCACTTCTTGTCAGCCTGTCAGCGTGAGTCGAATGTGTTCTGTCAGCGTCTTCGTTACGTCCTGATTGAACGGAGTCCCGCTATGCGGGAACTGCAGCGCAGAAATCTGGATCCCTGGCTTAGCAGGCCTGGCCTCGTCACTTGGGTTGAAGGTCTCGATGGACTGGCTCCGGACAGCGTGTCCGGTTTGTTCCTCAGCAATGAACTGGTGGATGCTTTCCCAGTGCATCGTATTCAAGTCACGGCTGGTCGGACCGAAGAGCTATATGTGGATTACCGAGAGGGGCGGTTTGTGGAATGTCTCAGGCCCCTATCCACGACCCGGCTCGATCAGTATCTACAGAAACTCGGCAGCACATGGCCGGAGGGCTATCGAACCGAGGTGAATCTCCAAGCGATGGATTGGATGGAACAGGTAGCGCAACGTATCGATCGTGGATTCGTGGTGACCATTGATTATGGCCATACGGCACAGGATCTCTATGGGCCTGAGCGGAGAAACGGCACGTTCCTCTGCTATTTTCAACAATTGACGAACGAAGATCCCTTCATGCGGGTCGGAGAGCAGGATATGACGGCCCACGTAGATTTTTCGTGCCTGGCCGCCGCCGGTGAGGAGCAGGGACTCCATGTCACGGGATTCACCAACCAAATGAGTTTTCTCATGGGGCTCGGCGTGGAAGACATGATCGGAGAATTGGAGCCGGAGAGCCAGGAGCTTCGGGCCGCGATTCATCTCCTGAAGCCTGATGGTATGGGCAGCACGTTTAAGGTGCTCATTCAACATAAGGGAATAAGGTATCCGGAGCTGGACGGGTTGAAATTCAAACCTTTCTTTGGCTCGGCACTCGCCGTGGGTGCGACTGGATAATGCACCATCTATCATTAACCATCAACCATAGGGTTTACTGATGGGTAACGCAGCTATTCCAGAAAACTACATACCGATTCTCTTGTTTTTCGGCATCGCGCTCGCCTCTGTTGGTGGCGTTCTGCTGGTTGGCTCGTTCATCCGGCCGAGTCGTCCCTATCGAGCCAAGCAGGCTCCCTATGAGAGCGGAAGTCCGCTGTTTTCCGACGCACGCATCCAGTTTCCCATGCGCTATTACATCATCGCGATGCTGTTCGTCGTGTTCGATGTCGAGGTTATTTTCATGATCCCCTGGGCCGTCAGGTTTCAATCGCTTGGCCTGCTGGGACTCATCGAAATGCTTGTCTTTCTCGGAATTCTATTGGTCGGATTCTGGTACGCCTGGAAGAAGGGGGCGCTTGAATGGGACTAAAAGATCGTAAGGCGTTAGGCGTGAAACGTAAGGGGTCTCCCCCATTATGAGCTTTCCGGAGCGACAGTTTGAAGCGAATATTCTGACGACCAATCTGGACGCGGTCGTGAATTGGTCACGCAAGTCGGCTTTGTGGCCGATGACGTTCGGCCTCGCCTGTTGCGCCATTGAAATGATCGCGACGGTGTCGTCGCGGTACGACCTGGACCGGTTCGGCGCCGGCGTCTTTCGAGCTTCACCGCGGCAGGCCGACCTCATGATCATCGCCGGCACGGTGGCGCGCAAGATGGCGCCGGTGATCCGCCGTATTTACGACCAGATGCCGGAACCACGGTATGTCATTTCTATGGGTTCCTGCGCCACCTCAGGCAACCACTACAACAGTTACGCGGTGGTCCAGGGCGTGGACCAGATTATTCCAGTCGATGTCTATGTGCCGGGCTGTCCACCCCGCCCTGAAGCGTTGCTTGACGGAATACTGAAGTTGCAGGAAAAGATTCAACGGGAGAAGGTGTTCGTGAAATAGCTCGCGAGACGGGCGAGACAAGCGGGAAATGCGAGACTGGCAAGGCGTGCTTTTCTCGCAAGTCCCGCGCTTCTCGCGTGTAAGAACTATGAAAGCGCTACTCGACAACCTGAAGGCGAAATTCCCGGACGCGATCCTCGCGACCCGCGTCGACGCCGCACGGGCCGAGACTTCTATTTCCGTGGCCGCTGCGCGCCTGTTGGATATTGCGCGCTACTTGCACGATGCGCCGGAAGCAGCCTTCGATCATCTGACCGATATCTGCTCGGTCGACTATCCCGAGGACCAGCTGCGGTTCGAAGTCGTCTATCACTTGCACTCGCTTCCGCTGCAACAGCGGCTTCGCCTCAAGGCGCGCATCGCGGAGGACGATCCGACGGTCGCGTCCGTCACGGGAATCTGGAAGGGCGCCAACTTCCTGGAGCGCGAAGTGTACGACATGATGGGCATTCGCTTTTCCGGCCATCCCGATCTGCGGCGGATTTTGCTGCCGGAGGATTATGCCGAGGGCTACCCCTTGAGAAAAGACTTTCCGGCGGAAGGGCGAGGCTGGCGGAGCCAGTTCGACTTCATCCCGAGATTCGACGAGACTCCGCTGGATGTCGTCGAGAGCGAGATCTCCGAGGAGAAGAAGGACACATTTCGAGCTGAACTTGGCACACCAGGCCCTGGACGGAAAGAGGAATTGTTGCTGAACATGGGGCCACAGCATCCGAGCACCCACGGTGTGTTGCGGGTCGTGCTGATGTTGGATGGAGAACGGGTCGTGAAAGCCACGCCAGACCTTGGCTATCTGCATCGAGGTGTTGAAAAACTATCCGAGGGATTGACCTACATGCAGATCATCCCGCACACGGACCGGCTCGACTATGTCTGTGCTATGTCCAATAACTACGCATACGTGCGCGCGGTAGAAAAACTCCTGGCGATCACGGTGCCGATCCGGGCCGAATACATCCGGACCATCGTGGCCGAGATGCAACGCATTGTCGGGCACCTCTTCTGGCTCGGCACGCAGGCGCTCGATATCGGGGCCATGACCGTGTTCTTCTGGACCTTCAGAGAACGCGAAGTCCTGCTCGACATGTTCGAAAAACTCTGCGGAGCCCGTCTGACCTTGAACTACTATCGCATCGGCGGCGTCGATAGCGATTTCACACCTGAGTTGGTCCAACGAATGAAGGCGTTCCTCGAAATCTTTCCCGAAAAAGTCAAGGAATACGACTCGCTCATTGCCTCCAATCGCATCTGGCTCGGCCGCACGAAAAATGTGGCCCTGCTCTCGGCCGAGGACGCGATCAACTTCGGCTGCACAGGGCCGGTCTTGCGCGGGTCGGGTGTCGCCTATGATGTCCGCAAGGCGGAACCCTACGGCGTGTACGACAAAGTCGATTGGGAGGTGCCGATCGGCAAGAACGGTGATACCTACGACCGGTACTGGATCCGCATGGAAGAAATGCGGCAGAGCGCCAGGATCATTGCGCAATGTCTTGATCAGCTGCCGGAAGGGCCGATCATAGCCGATTCGCCGCAGCATATCCCGCCGCCCAAGGAGCTGGTCATGCGGGACATGGAGAGCTTGATCCATCATTTCATCATTTATACCCATGGTATCAAGCCGCCGAAGGCAGAGACTTACTGTGCGACTGAGGCTCCCAAAGGAGAGTTGGGATTTTTCATCGTGAGCGACGGCAGTCCCCGTCCCTATCGACTGAAGATTCGCTCCCCTTCATTCGTGCATATGGGCGCCTTCGATCACATGGCGCGGGGCTACCTGATTTCCGACATCATCACGATCTTCGGAACCTACGACGTGGTCATGGGAGAATGTGATCGATGAGCAGGAATGTCATCGGTCAAAGGTCATTGGTCATTCGATTTGAGTTAAGGATGACTCTTGCACCTTCATCATTGACAAATGACCAATGACGGGTGACCAAAAAGTAACAACTGCTATGAAACTGTCCGAAAAATATAGAGACGAGATAGCCGATATCTTGGGTCGCTATCCGGTGCGGCGTTCGGCGTTGATTCCGTTGCTGTACCTGGCGCAGCGGGAGGAGGGCTTTGTGTCGGAGGCGGCGATGAAGGAGATCGCGGGGCTCTTGCGGCTGACCCCGCCCCAAGTCTATGAGACGGCCACGTTCTATACGATGATCAATCTCAAGCGCGTGGGAAAGTTTCATCTCCAAGTCTGCAAGTCCCTGATGTGCGCGCTGGCCGGGTCCGACACGGTGATCGGATGGGTCAAGACGAAACTTGGAATCGGACCGGGAGAGACGACGTCCGACGGACTCTTTACCCTCAGCGCGGTCGAATGCCTCGCGGCTTGTGGCACTGCGCCGATGATGCAGGTGAATGAGGATTATTACGAACGGCTCACAGAAGACACATTCGACCGAATCCTGGTCGATCTCAAGAGAGACGGGACCTGTTCGCTCAAGAGCGGCCCGTTTATGTGGCCTGAACCGGCGAACGCCGTGAGGCGTGAAACGTAAGGCGTGAAGGTTAGAAAGGCCTCAAGGTTTCGCCTAACCCCTCACGCCTGACGCCTAACGAGAAAAAGATGCCCAAGCACGAATTTATATTATTCAAGAATATGATGCAGCCAGGCTATGCCGGCTCGCTCCAAGAATACGAGCGGGCCGGCGGCTACCAGGCCCTCCACAAGTTCATAGGGAAAGTGCCGCCGGCCGAAGTCACCATGGCGGTGATGAAGTCCGGGCTCCGGGGGCGCGGCGGCGCAGGGTTCCCGACCGGTGTGAAATGGGGCTTCCTGCCCAAGGACTATCAGGGCCCGCGCTATCTCTGTTGCAATGCGGACGAGAGCGAACCGGGCACGTTCAAGGATCGCCAGCTCATGGAGCGAGATCCTCACCAGTTATTGGAAGGCATTGTGCTTACCTGCTACGCGATCGGGGCAGAATCAGCCTATATCTATATACGGGGTGAGCTGATTCTCGCGGCGAAGATTTTGGAGCAGGCGATCGAGGACGCACGGGCTGCAGGTTATATTGGAGCAAACATCCTGGGCACAGGGATTACCGCCAATGTGTGGGTGCACCGGGGCGCCGGAGCCTATATTTGCGGAGAAGAAACGGCATTGCTGGAGTCGCTGGAGGGCAAACGCGGCTTGCCGCGCTTCAAGCCCCCCTTCCCTGCGACACACGGTCTCTACAACAAACCGACTGTGGTGAACAACGTCGAGACCCTGGCGAACATTCCTCATATTCTCGGCCGAGGCCCCGAATGGTTTGCATCGATCGGTTCCCCGCCGAAGAGCACCGGCACCAGAGTCTTCTGCGTCAGCGGTCATGTCAAGCGGCCCGGGAACTACGAGATGCCCATGGGGATCTCGTTCCGTGAACTGATCTATGAGGTCGCCGGAGGCATGCGGTCGGACAAACCGCTCAAGGCCTTCATTCCGGGAGGGGCGTCCGCGCCGTTCCTCACGCCGGACCATCTCGACGTCAAACTCGATTTTGAGTCCGTTGCCGCCGCCGGCTCCATGCTCGGATCCGGGGGGGTGACCGTGATGGAAGAGGGCACTCCCATGGTATGGGCCGCGCTCCGCCTGATGGAGTTTTTCTATCACGAGTCTTGCGGGAAGTGCAGTCCCTGTCGTGAGGGAAGTTCCTGGCTGGTCCAGACCATGCGCCGAATCGTCGCAAAGCGGGGACAGATGGAAGACCTTGAAACCTTGGTCGATCTATGCAAGAACATCGAAGGGCGAACGGTCTGCGCGTTCGGAGATGCGGCGGTTGCGCCGATCATGAGTACGCTCAAGTATTGGCGTTCTGAGTACGTCACCCTGATTCAGGAAGCGGAGGCGGCGAATCTTATCAAGCTAGAACCGGCGGGAGCTAAACGCTAAATGATTAGTCAATGGTCAGTGGTCATCAGTCAATCGTGAGAGGGCACACGAATCTGGATCTTCCTGCACCATTGACTATTGACCAGTGACTTTTCGAAATGACGAGTGACGAATGACCACCTCATCAATTGACATGGTTCGCCTGACGATCGACGGCATTTCCATCTCGGTGCCCAAAGGCACGCTGGTGATCGAAGCCGCTCGCCAGGCCGGCGTGATGATTCCGCATTTCTGCTACCATCCGAAACTCAAGCCGGATGCGAACTGTCGCATGTGTCTGGTCGAAATCGAAAGAGTGCGAAAACTCCAGACCTCGTGCAGTACCGTGGCAACCGAAGGCATGGCGGTTCGGACGGCCACGACGGTCGTGAACGACGCCCACAAGTCGGTACTCGAATTCATTCTGGCAAATCATCCGCTGGATTGCCCGGTCTGTGACCAAGGCGGTCGGTGCGACCTCCAGGACTTTTCCCATCAATACACCGCCACCAGCCGATTTACCGAGACTAAGCGTATTTTCCAGAAGGAATATTTCAGCCCCCTGATCGAAACGCAGATGAACCGTTGCGTGCAATGTTTGCGTTGCGTCCGCTACTGCGACGAGGTCATGGACGTGAAGGCCCTTGCTCCGATCGGACGAGGCACGATGACCGAGATCAAGTCCTTCGGCAATCATCCCCTGGACTGTGAATTCTGCGGCGGCTGCGTGCAGATCTGTCCGGTCGGCGCCATCACCAGCCGGCTCTCGATGTATGAATACCGTCCCTGGATGCTCAAACGCGCCGACACGATCTGCATGTTTTGCGGCGACGGTTGCCAGATCACGGTCCAAACCAAGGACCAGCAGTTGATCGAGGTCAACAGCGCCCACGGCGGAGGCCGGAACAACGGCGACCTCTGCGCGCGAGGCTACTTTGGATTTCATGCGACAAGCCATCCCGACCGAGTGACTCATCCGTTGATCAGACGGAACGGTGTGCTGGTCGAAGCCACGTGGGAAGAGGCCCTGGAGTTTGTGGCCGAACACACCAACCGGCTTAAGCTGGCGCATGGCCCGCAGGCCTTCGGTGGACTGATTTCCGGCCGCTGTACCAACGAAGAACTCTATCTGTTTCAGAAGTTCATGCGCCTGACGATCGGAACCAATAACCTGGATAGCAGCGCCAGGTACGGCCATATCAACGGGATACAGGCGATGCGACGAGTGCAAGGCACGCATCGCTGGACCCTGTCGTTTGAAGACATTGTGCAGGCGGACGTGCTCCTCCTGGTCGGCACGAACATCACCGAAGCCAATCCGATTACGGGACTTAAAGTGAAAGAAGCCGTCAAGAAACACGAGGCGACATTATTGACGATCGAGGCGCTCCAGCCTGCGGTTGGCACGATCAGCAACATTGCCAATTTGTCTCAGCAACATTTCTGCGTCGCGCCGGCCCAGTTCGCCGCAGCCGTTCTGGGCCTGCTGAAGGCTGTTGTTGAAGGAGATCATGTCGATAGCACCATTCGGGAACGGGCGCCGGACTACGTCTCGGCCATCCGTCAGGCGGTCCAGCAGATCGCGTGGGAAGATCTGGCCCTGAGCACAGGAATATCACGGGAATCGTTCGTTCAGATGGCCGTTTCTTTGGTTGGAGGCCGCCGTGTCGTCGTGCTGGCCGGCCAGATCCTGTTGCGCAACCTAGGCGGCTACGGCATGTGTCTCAATCTCCTTGACCTGCTCCTCCTCTCCGGAAAGTTGACCGCAACGGGCTGCGGCTTCGCCCCATTGGCGGAAGAGAATAACGATCAAGGGGCACTTGAAATGGGAGCGGTTGCAGAATTGCTGCCGGGCGCGCGTGACCTCACTGATCAAGACGCGCGGGCTCAGATGACCCGTGCTTGGAAAGAGGAGCTCCCCCTGGTACCGGGAGGCACGCTGGTCGAGATGATCGATCGGGCAAGCGCCGGGACCATCAAGAGTCTCTTCGTCGTCGGAGAGAATCCTGTCGGGAGCCTCCCTCCCCAGCTCAGAGTCAAAGAGGCGCTGGGTCAACTCGACCTTCTTGTTTGCCAGGAACTATTTCTCACAGAAACTGCCGCGCTCGCCCATGTGGTGCTCCCCGCAGCTTCCGCCATGGAAAAAGCCGGGACCTTCACCAATACCGAGGGCCATGTCCAGGCCGTTCGCCCCGCGATCGACCCGGTGGGTGACAGCCGCCCGGACTGGGAAATCCTGTCGGCGTTTTCAGTCTTTATCGGCGCCCCGTTGGAATATGGAGAGGCAAAAGAAATTCTCAAAGAGATCCGGTCAGTGATTCCCGGCTATGGATCGCTCGGCCCATCGCCGACTACTCCCACAGGGGATCCGGCGGCAATCAACCGATACGTCACCGAGGGATATCGCCGCGACGTGGCGGTTCGGTATACTCTGCCTGCGCGAACCCTGCGTCAGGAGGGAACGGTCCAGCTTGGACTGGTCCAAAGCCTGTTTCATTCAGGAAAACTGTCGACCCATTCGAAGGGACTGCTGCAGATCGAACCGAGCGGGTTCTTGCGGATGAATCCCCTGGATGCCGCCCGATTCGCTCTCGTCGCGGGGGATCGAGTCCGCCTCTCGAACAACCGTGGCTCATTCACGACCACGGTGAAAGTGTTCGATCGGGTGCCCGAGGGGTTGGCCTGGTTTCCGGATCACTTCGCGCAGGAGGCCCTACAGCTCTTCGACTGTGTTATCGATCCGGACACGAAAGTCCCATCCTTTCGGACGGCGACTGTGTCCGTGATGAAAGCCACGTGAACGGACTACACCCAATTGTATTATTCACTTATCATCCGGGAGTGCTGCAGTGACTGAACTAAGCTTGCGACTTGCAGTTTCGTTCGTCCAGATACTGGCGGAGGTGAGCCTCGTGATGTTGACCGTCGCGATCATGACTCTGGCCGAGCGGAAGGTGCTTGGCTGGATGCAGGATCGTATGGGCCCGATGGAAGTCGGTCCTTACGGAATCCTCCAACCGCTTGCCGACGGCGTCAAATTGTTTTTCAAGGAGGACATTGTACCGGCCGGCGCAAACAAGGCCATGTTCGCCCTCGCGCCGATGCTGACCATGGTTGTCTCCCTGATCGGATTCGCCGTCATCCCTTTTGGCCCGGACATCACGCTGAACATTCATGGACTCACGATCAAACCGTTTGTCATCGCTGACATCAACATCGGGATCTTGTACATCCTGGCGATTGCCTCAATCGGCGCTTACGGAATTATCCTGGGAGGCTGGTCCTCCAACAGTAAGTATTCATTGCTGGGAGGCTTGCGTTCCGCAGCCCAGGTTATCAGCTACGAGTTGAACGTCGGGCTGGCCATCGTCGGCGTCCTGCTGTTGTCCGGGTCTTTAAGCCTCGTCGAGATTACGGAAGCACAATCAGGCGGCTTCTGGCATTGGTTCATCTGGGGAGCGCGCCCTGATGGATTCTTTCCGATCCATACACAGATCTTTGCCTTTGTCGTGTTCCTCATTTCTGGCGTGGCTGAAACCAATCGTATTACGTTCGATCTGCCGGAGGCCGAAAGCGAACTGGTGGCGGGATTCTTCACCGAGTATAGCGGTATGAAGTTCGCCTTCTTCGTCAGCGCGGAATACGCGAGCATGGTTCTCGTATCCTGCGTTGCTGCGTCGCTGTTCTTGGGTGGCTGGAATGCTCCCTATCCCGGCACGATCTTTGAGTATATCGGCCTAGAACAGCTGGCTTGGATAGAGCACATCGTCTGGTTTGCGGGGAAAGTCTATTTTTTCCTCTTTGTCTTTATCTGGTTACGTGCCACCTTGCCTCGGCTGCGCTATGATCAATTGATGCGGTTCGGCTGGAAAGTTCTATTGCCGATTGCCTTGGCTAACATCATCATTACGGCCATCACCGTGTATCTCTTTCCGCGGTGAAGCAAGGTTTATGTAACAGGGCAACCAAACAAACAAGACAGACCAGACAAACATGACTTTCAAGGCGTGGATCAAGACCATTACGTTTTACGAGCTCGCCGTCGGGATGAAAGCGACGATGTCGCATCTCCTGCATTACAAGCCGATCACCATGCAATACCCGCATGAAAAACGGATATTGCCCGATAACTACCGTGGGATGCTTTCCTTGTTGCGATACGACGACGGAACAGAAAAATGTGTCGGCTGCGATCTGTGCGAAGCCGCCTGCCCATCGCGTGTCATCCGTGTGGTCAGCGCGGAAGTACCCGGCGAACCGACGAAACGCTACGCAAAGGAATATTACATGGATATGACACGCTGCCTGTTTTGCGGGCTGTGTGTCGATGCCTGTCCGGTCGACGCTCTCGGCATGACGCGCGAATACGAGTGGTCGGTGTACGACAAGCGGCAATTGCACCTCAACAAGGAACAATTGCTCGCCATCGGCGACCGGTCGTTTCCGGTTCGCGAGAAGCAGTTGGAACTCCAGCACCCGAACGTGGCGTTTTTCAACGTCGCGTTCAAGCACCTGCCGCAAAAACCTGACTGAATCGCCCGCGCCTGACTACTGCGCGAACTGGCGAGACGGGTGAGAAATGCGCGACAGGCAGAATCGGGGCTTGTCGCGCGTGCCAGAGCTAGCGACAGAGAAGGACATGGGTGATGGAACAAGTATTCTTTTTCTATTTTGCTGTTGTGATTGCGGCCACATCGGTGCTCGTCGTCGCGTTGCGCAATCCTATTTATAGCACGCTGGCGTTGTTGATCATGTTTTTCCACGTGGCGGGGCTCTATGTCACGCTTCACGCGGAATTCCTCGCTGCCGTTCAAATCATCGTCTACGCCGGCGCCATCTTGGTCCTCTACCTCTTCGTCGTCATGTTGCTGAACCTGAAACAGGATGTCCGCTACCATCGGCAATGGCCCATGGCCGCGGCGGTGGGCGTAATCCTGGTTATCGAGGCTGTCGTGCTCACGGCGATGAAGGGCTGGACGACCCCTGCCGTGGCAGCGGGCACAGAAACCGCAATCGCTGGTGCAGGCAATACCGAGGCCATCGGAGACGTACTCTATACCACCTATTTGTTTCCTTTCGAGGTGGCGTCCGTGATCCTGCTGGTAGCGATGATCGGAGCGATCATTCTTGCTAAGAAAGACATCGGAGAACGTGAAGCGTGAATCGGTATTCGTTCAACGCGTCAAATCGGCTTCTGTTTATTGATTGTCATCGTTTCACGTTTCGCGTTTCACGTTTCACGAGGCACCGATGATCCCTCTGTCGTACTACTTGATCCTGAGCGGCATCATGTTCCTGACGGGAGTCATCGGGGTGCTCCTTCGCCGGAATATCATCATCATCTTGCTGTCGGTCGAATTGATGTTGAATGCGACAAACATTAATTTTGTCGCCTTTTCGCAATACTTCCACAATGTGGCAGGACAGGTCTTCGTCTTCTTTACCCTCACCGTCGCTGCGGCAGAGGTCGCGGTCGGATTGGCCATCATCATTGCCTTGTATCGGGCCAAATCCACCATCAACATCGACGAATTTCAACTGCTGAAATGGTAGAGGAGAGGATGTCAACGGTCATTGGTCAACAGTCTTTGGTGAGGGAATATGGCTCTAGTCCGCTTTTTCTCCGTGACCCAATGACCAGTGACTATTGACCGCCTATGACGTACGCACTGATTCCACTGCTTCCCTTCGCCGCTTTCCTGATTCTCGGGATTTTCGGACATTGGATCAAGGACAAGGCCCACCTCGTTGCCGTTCCAGCCGTTGTCGTATCGTGGTTGCTCGCGCTCATGGTCTTCTTCGATGTAGCCGGCGGCCACCAGACGAGCTTCCCTCTCTACACCTGGCTGACCTCGGGTCTCCTCGATATTCACATCGGTTTCTCCATCGACCGGCTCACCGCTGTTATGCTGCTTCTCGTCACGACCGTGAGTTCACTCGTCCATATCTATACCATCGGATACATGCATGGAGATTCCGGCTACGCGCGATTTTTCAGCTATATCGCTCTCTTCACCTTCTCGATGCTGATGTTAGTAATGGCGGACAACCTGCTTCAACTCTTCATTTTCTGGGAAGCAGTCGGGCTCTGTTCCTATTTGCTCATTGGCCACTGGTACGATCGTCCCGCTGCTTGCTCCGCTGCGACGAAGGCCTTCATCGTCAACCGCGTCGGCGACTTCGGCTTTATGCTCGGGCTGCTGCTGGTCTGGTACAGCTTTGGATCGCTCGACTATTCAGAAATGTTTGTCCTTGCGCATGAGTCTGCAGGCGAAGTCATCAATGTCCTCGGTCCGTTTGGAGGAACCTGGGACATCTCCGTGCTCACACTCATCTGTGTCTTATTGTTTACCGGCGCAGTCGGCAAATCGGCTCAGGTGCCGCTCCACGTCTGGCTGCCGGATGCGATGGAAGGCCCCACCCCCATCTCGGCGCTCATTCATGCTGCGACGATGGTCACCGCCGGGGTGTTCATGGTCGCGCGATTGGCCCCCCTCTACAATCTCTCTTCTACCGCCATGACGCTTGTGGCGATCACGGGCGGAGTCACCATGGTCGTCGGGGCGACCATCGCCTTGACCCAGACCGATATCAAGCGCGTTGTCGCCTATTCGACCGTCAGCCAGCTCGGCTACATGATCATGGCCTGCGGTCTCGGTGCCTATGCCGCCGGCATGTACCATCTCCTGACACACGGCGCCTTCAAGGCCCTGCTGTTTCTCGGTTGCGGGTCCGTCATCATCGCTCTGCATCACGAACAGGATATGCGGCGCATGGGCGGGCTGAAACACAAATTGCCGATTACCTATTGGACGTTCGTGGTGGGCTCGCTCGCCCTGGCAGGATTCCCCCTGACATCAGGATTCTTCAGCAAGGACCATCTGCTCGTTTCGGCCTGGTCGGCGGGACCCCTCGGTCAGGTCCTGACCGCGCTCGGCCTCGTGACGGCGCTGATGACGGCGTTCTACAGTTTCCGCCTGGTCTTCGTGACATTCTGGGGTCCCTCGCATGTCGATCCTCATCATGCCGATCACGTCCACGAACCATCGAACACGATGACCCTGCCGCTGATTGTCTTGGCTATATTCAGCATCCTTACAGGTTATCTTGGCATTCCGGAGTTTCTTGACCCCATGTTCGAAACGGGCGCCGGCGAGGCTGCTCACGGTGGGGAAGCCTCCACCGGTATCATGGCGTTGGCCACCGGGATGGGATTGCTCGGAATCGCCGGCGCCTATTATGTCTATGTACTCAAGCCGGCCCTGCCGGATCGACTGGCTCGACAATGGCAATCGTTGTATCGGGCTTCTCTGAACAAATGGTATGTCGACGAGGTCTATGACCGGACGATCGTCCGCCCCACCTTTGCCGGCGCAACTGGACTGTGGAAGCGCGTAGATGTGAACGTGATCGACGGCGCAGTGAACGGCGTGGCTCGCGCGATTGCCTGGGGAGGGTGGCTCTTGAGGCTCACGCAAAGCGGACAAGCACAACATTATGCGCTCGGGATGGCGCTTGGGGCCATGGTTCTTTTTACGCTGTACTTTTTCCTGTAAGGAGCGTCAGTCGTCAATCGTCATTCGTCAATGGGAGCAACGAACAGCTGTTCTCTTGCCGATGACAATTGACTCGTGACCGGTGATCAATGACTAGTTCCTTTCCCTGGCTTTCGCTTCTCCTCGCCCTCCCCCTTGTGGGAGCCGTCGCGATGTCTTTCGTGACGGAATCGACCGCTCGATGGATTGCGCTGGTCGCCACTCTAGCCGATCTCTGCGTCGCCCTCCCGCTCTGGTGGCTCTTCGATCCACAGACCAGTCAGATGCAGTTCACCGAACATGTCGCCTGGATTACATCTCCTCCCATTTACTACAGTCTGGGGCTCGATGGAATCAGTCTCCCCTTGGTGCTGATGACCGTCGGGATCATGCCCCTCTGTGTCTTGGCGTCATGGAATGCGGTTACCACCAGAGTCCAAGGCTTCATGGCGATGGTGCTTGTCATGGAAACGACCATGGTGGGGGTATTTGTCGCGCTGGACTTCGTCCTGTTCTATGTCTTTTGGGAAGCCATGTTGATTCCAATGTACCTTCTCATCGGCGTCTGGGGTGGTGCCAACCGACTCTATGCGGCCATCAAGTTCTTTCTGTACACCCTCGCAGGAAGTATGCTCCTGCTCGTGGCCATCCTCGTCCTGTACTATTATGGCGGGCACACGTTCGACATCCTCGCCTTAAGCCAAGGCACCTACCCTGCTTCATTGCAAACGTGGATTTTTCTGGCGTTCTTCGCCGCCTTTGCGGTGAAGGTCCCCATGTTTCCATTTCACACCTGGCTTCCGGATGCCCACGTCGAAGCTCCAACAGCCGGCAGCGTCATCCTCGCCAGCATTCTGCTGAAAATGGGCGCGTATGGATTCCTGCGATTCAGTTTGCCGATGCTGCCGGATGCCAGTCGTATGTTTACACCCGTCATGGTTGTCCTCTCCATCATCGCGATCATCTACGGCGCGTATATGGCGCTGGCCCAGGTCGATCTCAAAAAACTGATCGCCTATTCAAGTGTGAGTCACATGGGGTTTGTGACCCTGGGTCTGTTTGTCTTGAACCAACAGGGTATCGAAGGCGCTGTTCTCCAAATGGTCAACCATGGGATTACGACAGGCGGGCTGTTCCTCTGCGTCGGCATTATCTATGAGCGCACCCACAGCCGGTTGATTGCCGACAATGTCGGATTGGCGTCACCGATGCCGCAGTATGCAACCCTGCTGGTGATATTCGCCCTGTCTTCGCTCGGTCTTCCCGGCACCAATAGTTTTGTCGGAGAATTCCTCGTGCTCGTCGGCACCTTCTCCTGGAGCAAGATCGCAACAGCCGTGGCGTCGTTGGGCATCATTCTCGCCGCCACATATCTCCTGTGGATGGTCCAGCGGGTGGTGTTCGGGGTTCCGACCCCGCACCACCTTCCGAAGCTCAGAGACCTCAACCCACGGGAGCTCGCCACCCTCGTGCCGTTAGTCCTGTTGATATTTTGGATTGGGCTCTATCCGAATCCTCTCATGAGCCGGATGCACCAGAGCGTGACCAACACCATTGCCTCCATGTCACGTGAGAAGGTAGCACCGACTGCCCACCCCTCTGCAGGTGTGATAACGCCCTTGCTGGTGGACAGCGAAGAGCCGCTGGAGATCCAAGGCGGATCGCGATGAGTCTCTACGGCACTGACCTCTTGGCCTTGCTTCCCGAACTCATCATCGTCTCCACGGCCTGTCTCGTCATCGCGCTGGACCCCATCACTCCCGCTTCCAGACGCGATCTCCTGGCTTGGCTGAGTGTCGGCGCCCTTGCCCTTTGTCTTGGGCTGACAGGCTTGCAGATCAGCGGGGAGAATGTTCGGGTGTCCGCCTTTAGTGATCTGGTGGCGATCGATGCCTATGCCAGGTTCTGGAAGGTTCTCCTCTACGGTGTGACCGGCATAACGATCGTACTGTCCCTGCCCTATCTGAAAGCCGAGCGCATCCACCTCGGCGAATACTATGGGTTCATCCTCCTCGCCCTCTCCGGCATGCTGGTCATGGTCTCCGCAGTCGACTTGCTCACGATTTACCTTGGCACCGAGCTCATGTCCATCTCGCTCTACGTCATGGCAGGTCTCAACCGGTCGAAGCCCCGCTCGCTGGAGGCCTCGGCCAAATATTTCGTCCTGGGCGCCTTTTCTTCGGGAATTCTGTTGTACGGCATCTCGTTGCTCTACGGTCTGGCCGGCAGCACCAAGCTGGCATTGATCGCGGGCGCCATCGGGACTCGCGGGACGGATGATCCCCTTGTGCTGATCGCGACGATTCTGATTGCGGTCGGCTTCGGGTTCAAGCTCGCTGCGGTGCCGTTCCATATGTGGACGCCCGATGTCTATGAGGGCGCCCCGACCTCGGTCACTGCGTTCATGGCGGTGGCGGCAAAGGCCGCCAGTTTTGCCGCGTTTATCCGTGTTTTCGTCGAAGGGCTCGGCGGACTCAAGGCGGATTGGTCGATCATGTTTCTGCTGATCTCCATCGTTACTCTGCTGTTGGGCAATGTCGTCGCCATCGTGCAAACCAATATCAAGCGAATGCTGGCCTATTCCAGCATTGTGCACGCAGGTTATGCGTTGATCGGCTTTGTCGCTGCAGGCCGTGGGGACAGTCTGTCCGGTGGAGCGCCGGGTCTTGCAAGCGTCATGATGTATCTCGCTATCTATTCGTTCATGACGCTCGGCGCCTTCGCCGTCATCGGCATGCTCAGGAAAGGCGGGGTCGAGGGAGAAGAAATCGAGGATTTCACAGGCCTTGCAAAGCGTCAACCGGTCGCAGCGTTCTTCATGCTGATCTTCATGGCTTCGCTTGCCGGCATTCCGCCGACCGCGGGCTTTATCGCCAAATTCTATGTGTTCATGGCGGCAGTCGATGCAGGAATGGCCTGGCTCGCCGCACTCGCCCTGATTTTTGCCGCCGTATCGGCGTACTACTACATGCGAGTGGTAATGGTGATGTACATGCGCGATCCCAACCCTTCCTCAATCGCGCCGCCACGCCTCGCAACCTCTCCGGCCCTGTCATTCGTGTTGGCCTGCGCTGTTGCCGGCGTGATCCTATTCGGCCTCTTTCCCAACCCTCTCGTCAGCTTCGCGCTCCAGTCCGTCCTGACTCTCAAGTGATCCTCTCGTCCAGGAAGATTCTGAACAGGTGCAGGAGGAGGCGACTCGTGCTACGTTGGTAGCACACCCGTCGCCCATCGTGCCCTATGCAGCCCTTTCGTTTTTTGCGAGACCTCGTACGATCGTTTCTGCGCCATGGGTGCGCCAGCCTGGCTGCATCGCTTGCCTTTTTCTCGTTGCTTTCCCTCTTCCCGCTTGCCTTTCTTTTGCTCTATGGCCTGAGTTTCGTGGTGAGTCAGGAAGTCATCGGAACGCAGGTACTCCCTAATTTTTTGGAGGGTTTCCTCCCGTCAATGGGAGAACTTATCGGGAAGGAACTGCACCGGGTGAGCGGGCTGGACACCGTCAGATGGGCTGTGTTTCTGACGTTCGTCTGGTTCGGCACGCTGGTATTCTATGAACTCGACTATGCGTTGAATGTCGTATTCGAGAGCGCTTGGCGCCGACATCCACTCATATCGACCGGCATCGCCGTTGCCTCACTCGCCGTGACAGAATTCGCGATGCTGCTCTCCTACGGCGCGACCCACATCGTGAATATCCTGACGGGGTATGTTCCGACTCTCTGGGGCCTCGATCTCCTGGCCCTTGCAGCGCACGACCTGTTTCTCACCTATACCCTCCCGTTTTCGCTGGCCTTTCTCGCGGTCACGGGGCTCTATCGATTCGTCCCACGGCGCCGGCCGCATTGGCGTGAGGCGATGATCGGGGCTCTTACGTTCAGTCTTCTCTGGGTCGCAGCCAAACTCTTATTCGTGACCTATAGCACCTACGCGAGCGTGTACGCGCACCTCTACGGATCCCTCTTGGAAGTCATTCTGTTGCTCTTATGGGTCTACTACTCCGCGGCCCTCTTGCTGCTAGGCGCCGAAGTTGCTCACCATCTCCAACAACAGGAACAGGTGTTGTCCGCGACGGCCACGAGAGCCGGTCTGTCAAACCCGCCGCCATCGGATGGCCCGCCGGTATAGGAAGCCCGTTATTTAGTTTGTTTGGTCTATTTCGTTCATTTGGTTGAACGGAACTAACCGGATGAACCAAATCAACCAGATAAACCACAAACCAATTCAGACTGTCAGCTTCCGGACTTTTGCTGGCGGGGATATCCCTTCACAGCTAGAATATCTACCGGCGTAAGAAGGGGATCGTCTCATGCTCGACTTGCTCGGGGAATTCGGCAAAGACATGTTCATGCTCGGCGGCACCGTGGTGGGCTTCCTGGCAGCCTTGCTGTCTGTCCTGGAAAAGCTGTTGGATTTCCGGAGCCGGATGACATCGAAGAAGGAACGAAAGTCGCCTTCCGTTCCAGAACGTCCGGCCGCTGATTCATCTCTTTCGATCGACTTCTTTTCGACGAAGCCCTTTCGTGGTATCTCCTATCTCCTCCTGTACGAAACCAGTGTCATCATCGCAGCAGGCCTGATCCTCAACTATATCGGGCTCACACTGAGTCGCCATCTCGAGAGCATTCTGTTCCTCGACATGACGGGAACAGCGTTGGTCGCCTTCCTCCTGGGGCCCTGGTGGGGAGCCATCGCCGCCCTCCTCTCGAATTCCGTCGTGAACTGGTTGTTGTACCCGGAAACCGGAGCGGACGTGGTGATTTTTCCCTGGTCGCTGGTGAGTATGGTCGGCGCCTGTTATTGGGGTTGGATGGCCAGGCAAGCGGGGTTTCAAAAGTATCTCAGGACAGGACGCAGTTCCGCCCTGTCCCATGCCTGGTTCCTCTATATTTTCGGAGTCGGCAGCGCACTTGTCATGAGTCTTCCTGGAACCTTCGTCCAATCAGCACTGCATGAACAATCAGCCTTTGCCTTGAATCCCGACGTAGCCGAATCGATGAGCCAGCGTGTGCTGCAATGGGAACAAGCGATGCGGCTCTACCTCGAATCCCTCTTCGGAATCACCTGGGGCGAAAGTCTCAGTTGGTGGATCGTCAATTGGTTCCAGAACTGGATCCGCTACATTCCCGACAAGACCATGAGTGCCGCCATTGCCCTGGTGGTCCTCAAATATGGTTATCCCCTATTTGAGCGGGAGCTGATCCAGGGCGGACCGGAAGGGGAACGTCCAAACGATGAGCGCATCCTGCCCCTGGTATTGGGGTTACTCTATGCTCTACCCTTCGCCGCGTTACTCAGCGGCGAAACTTACGGAGGTGCGGCCTATTGGCCTCTGTGGGCTCTGCCTTGGCTGTTGATTCTGGGTGGGTATGTCTATCTGCGGCATTGGGGGACAGGTGAGGCCGCTCTGCAGGCAGCCAGACTTCAACGAGCTGAGCGTTACGCCCGTGCACTGAAACAGATTGGGCGGGAAGCCTCCCATGAGTTCTGCAAACGGTTGACCTTCATGACGCTGATCGTCAGCCTGCTCTTTGCTCTCTGCCTCCCCATTCTCTTGACAGACTTTTACCGCGCCACCTTCAAGTTCTTCTGCGTCGTCTACGGATTCCTGCTCGTGGTTCATCTCGTGCGTATTGCCATCGCGCAAAACATTTCCATTGCCCGATCCGACAACTAAAAACGTCACTCGTCAATGGTCAACGGTTAAATGGTGAGCCAGTAAATGGCTTTTCGTCTTTCCCCCCTGTCCAATGACTATTGACCAATGACCATCTTTATACGGTTGACGAATGACGCTTGGCGGCAAACATGTTTTAGCGGCTGGGGGAACCGTGCAGCTGCAGAACATTTGCGATGGCTGATCGGGTGATGAGCCCTACGATCTGTTCGTGCTCCATCACCACGAGGCGATCCGAACCATTCTGGATCATCCGTTCCATCGCCTGAATGGCCGACCAGTCCGGAGGGATACAGTACGCTTGTGAGACCGGATGCATGATCTCGCTTATGCGTCGCCAGGGCCAGAGTGCTACGGGAAGTGCTTGCACGTCTCGCACTGTGACCATACCGAGAAGTTGCCCCCCTTCGCATACGGGAAATCCGCTGAATCCATGCGGGACAAAGAATTGATCGACCGCATCCTGCACCGTCGTATCCGGCCGCAGGGTCACGACGCGATGGACCATGACCTGGCGTACCGTCACCGATGTCAACGACGTCCGCTGGGCTGCCTGTCGTCTGCTTGACAGGGCTGCCGAAAAGAGGAATATACCGATGAAGACGAGCCAGCCTCCATTCGTCGCGATGGACTGTCCTAGGGCACCGGACCAGGTTCCCACCATCAAGACCGCGCCGATCAACCCAAGAACCACACCGAACCCTATTCCGGCGAGCGATGCCTGACTTGTCGCTCGATTGAAATCCTTGTTTAAGGCCCACAGTCCAGCCCGTAAGACACGTCCGCCGTCTAACGGAAACCCCGGGATCAGATTGAACAGTCCCAGCTGTACATTCACCATGCCGAGCAAACCCCCGAGAACGACAAGTCCCTGAAATCCTGATCGTGCAAACAAGGAATCCACCGCCATGACTCCACCGAGACAAATAGCTCCCAAGATGAAACTCACAACCGGTCCCGCGATTGCGATCAAAAATTCGGCCCGCGGACTGGGCGGTTCCTTTCCCATATGCGCCATCCCTCCGAAAATGAACAGGGTAATCTGCTTGATAGGAATCTTGTAGCGCAGCGCCACATAGGAATGTCCCAATTCATGGAGCAGGACGGAGAGGAACAGCAACAGGGCGGCTATGCCACCCATGCCCCAATAGCGTGGAACCGAAAGACCGGGCAACATCTCCGGTAAATAGCCTGATGCCAAAGACGAAGCCACCAAGAAGAACACGACAAACCAGGAAGCATGGACGTAAATCGGGATGCCGAGTGCGCGGCCGATTTTCCAGTGAGGCAAAGCCATGGGTTCACCGTAACAGTGCGTGAATTGGAGCGTCAATGGCAGGCTGTTGAAAAAGTCCGCCAGCGTTAGAGGAAGGTTAAGGTTGAGGCTAAGGTTGAGCAAACAAGAACCTGTTCGACACTTAACCTTAACCTCGACCTAAGCCTGCTTCATTCGCTGCGGCCTTGCATGGGACAAGGCGCGTTTATGAGCGAAGAAGCTGTCTTGGCAGACTCAGGGCGGGCGGGTGAAGTAGCCGCCGGGGTTGGGCGGGTGAGAAGTCTGGCCATTTTGAGCAGCATGCGGGATCAGGTATACTTGCGACCATGCTGAGTTACTTCCCACACATGCTGTGCCTTATCCTCGCAGTGCTGCTTGCCCCAGTGATGCCTTCTGTTACGCAGGCCCAGGTAATCAAGTCCGGCCCGCCTTCATGTCCCGGAGTTGCCTTGACGTTCGACCTTTGCCCGGTGCGAAACGGAGCGGGCTACGATCAGGCATTGATCGACTATTTGATTGAACAAAAGATCCCGGCCACCTTCTTTATGTCCGGGAAATGGATGACGAAACACGATCGGCAGGTACGGGCTCTGCTCGAGATTCCGTTTTTTGAAGTCGGCACCCATGGGGATGTCCACGCCCATATGCCCCTCCATTCAGCGGACGAGCAGAAACAGGAAATGCTCGGGCCGGTTCGTCTCCTTAAATCACAATATGGTCATGAGGCGATGTTGTTTCGCCCTCCCTATGGAGAGTTCGATGACGTCACCGTCAACGTGGCCCGTGCTCTCGGCCTCCAATTCATTCTCTGGAATGTCGTATCCGGCGATCCCGATCCGACGATTACGGCGCTTCAAATCGAAGCCCATTTGAAGCGGGCGGTCAAGAGGGGCAGCGTGATTGTGATGCATGCCAACGGGAAGGGCAGACATACACATGAAGTTGTGCAAGACCTGCATCAGCACCTTTTGCCTCAGCGGAACCTCACTGCCATGACCGTGAGCGATCTCCTAGCCTGTCGTCAGGCAGCTCCATGACCGATTCGATCGTTCGACCCATGACGGCTGAGGATCGGTCAGAGGTCATTGAGTTGCTCGCTTTTTCCGATCCTTGGAAACGGCTGGGCTATCAGGCCAACGACTGGAACAGTTATTTTGTTCCCCTTCCACCAGGACGTGACAGTTATGTTGTGGAGCAGAATGGCAGAGTCGCCGGCATCGCGGTCGTTCGCCGGAACTTCTTGCTCGGCGATTATGTGGAACTTCTTGGCGTGGCTGACCGGGCAAGAGGCAAGGGGCTGGGGGGGCTGTTGCTCGCTCACGTCGAAGCATCGGTCTTCTCCCGGGCAAAGAACCTGTTTGCCTGCGTATCGGATTTCAACGATCAGGCCCGGCACTTTTACAAGAAACAGGGCTACCGGGAGATCGGTCCCATGCCGAACTTTCTGATCCCGGGCAGCGCTGAAATCCTGCTGCGAAAGACGGCGGGACCGGCAAGGGAGAAGAGTCAATAGTCATTGGTCACTCGTCAATGGTACCGACACACCTGTTAACCATTTGCTTGTTGCCAATGACACACGACTATTGACCAATGACGGAGTCCTATGAAAGTTAAGAAATTCCTCCACACCCGCATGAGGGTCAGCGACATGGAACAGACGATTTCCTTCTACACCAGTATCCTTGGATTGGAGGTGCTGGAACGGAAGGTCTCGCCGCGTGGCTCGCAGCTGGCTTTTTTGAAAGTGCCCAACAGCGAGGAGCTGATTGAACTGACCAGTTTCCCTCCGAGCGGACCGGTCAACGTACAAGAAGACCTCGTCCATCTCGCATTTCAAGTGGACAGCCTCGATGACACCATCGCCTCGCTCAACGCGCAGGGAGTCAAAGTCACAGACGGACCCACACAATCCTCCTCCGGCAGCCGGTTTATTTTCATCGATGCTCCGGACGGGTATGAAATCGAACTCATCGAACGACCGTCTGGCGTGAAGATCGTCTAGCCAAAGTCATCCGTCAACGGTCATTGGTCAATGGTGAGCCAGGAAAAGCTCTCCGTGGCTTCCATTTTCTTGAATGACTATTGACCACTGACCAGTGACCACGTAATGTTCTGACCGCTTCACGCTTCACGAACGACGGAATACGATAGGAGACCGATAATGAAGAACGGGTTTTTTCGTGGGCATGGGCTGGGCAATGACTATGTGGTGATGGACCCCAAAGAGCTGTCCTTCCCGCTCACTGCATCAAGGGTCACATCCATCTGTAATCGAAACTGGGGCCTTGGAAGTGATGGAATTCTTGCGCTGGTCCCGTCAAAGAAAGCGGACTTTGGCCTGCGCATTTTCAACCCTGACGGGAGTGAGGCGGAAAAGTCCGGCAACGGCCTGCGCATCTTTGCCCGCTATCTCCACGCCACCGGCAAAACGAAACAAAAACATTTCACCGTCGAGACAAAAGGCGGGCTGGTCACGATTGCCCTGCATCTGGACCGGCATGGAGATGCGAGTGCCGTCACGGTCGAAATGGGCCAGGCTACGTTTCAGCCGGCTGCACTGCCCTGCACCCTCACGGTCAAGGAACTGATCGAGCAGCCCATCAATGCCGCAGGCCAATCCATGGCCTTCACCGGCGTCAGTGTCGGTAATCCCCACTGCGTTGTTTTCAAACCGTCCGGACAGTCCTGGTTGAGAGAAGATCTCTTGAAACTAGGACCGGCATTGGAGAATCACCCTATCTTTCCGAAGCGAACGAATGTCCAACTCGCCGTCCCGACCGGTCCCCACGAGCTCTTTATCCTGATCTGGGAACGAGGGGCCGGAGAAACCCAGGCCTCCGGCTCATCCTCCTGCGCTGCCGCAAGTGCGGCTGTCCGGCTCGGACTGGTGAAAAGCCCTGTTAGGGTTACAATGCCAGGGGGGCAACTCAACATCGAGGTTGCCCAGGACTTCAGCCTCACGATGAAGGGTCCGGTTGCGGAAGTCGCCAGGGGAACCCTTAGTCCGTCGTTTGTGCGAAGCTTGCGCTGAACAGTCATTGGTCATCAGTCACCGGTGAAGAAATGTCAACGGTCATGGGTCAATAGTTAATGGTGAAGAGACGTAAATGGTCATAGATCAATGGTAGGAGATAGAAAAAGAACAGGTACTGTCAGAACGTTTCAGGACTTGGAGGTATGGCAAGTCGGTAGAGATGTCCACGTGCGACTGTACATCGTCGCAACCCGACTTCCAGATCGCGAGAGATATAATCTTTCGGCTCAGATCAGAAGGGCGTCCGTTTCGTTGACTGCAAACATCGCAGAGGGATATGGACGGTTCCACTTCAAGGAGAATATTCAGTTTTGTCGTATCCCCAGAGGCTCAGCTTATGAGTTGATCGACCATCTGATCTCATGCCAGGATGAACGTTATCTAGCAAAGGAAGAAGTCGAAGCCCTACACCGTGAACTGTTGACGTTTGTGCGTCTCCTCAACGGATACATTCGCAGCATCGGCGCCTCTAAGCGAACAGACGATAGTCAATAGTCACTGGCCATCAGTCATTGGTAAGATAGCTGCCAAGACATCTTGGTCGGACGAAAGGCTATTGACCTCCGTGCTTGACCAATGACTACTGACCATTGACTCTTGACTGCTGACCGTTGACCAATGACCAATACTCTTCAATCTAAACTCGACCACTTACCAGACCAGCCGGGAGTCTATCTATTCAGGGACGAGCGAAGTGAGTTACTCTACATCGGGAAGGCCGCAGTCTTGTCCAACCGCGTGCGGTCCTACTTTCAAAAAGGGGGCGACCATTCTCCAAAACATAGAGCCCTGGTCAGCCACATCGTAGACCTGGAAACGATCGTCACCCGCTCAGAGCTCGAAGCGCTCATCCTTGAGAGCAATCTGATCAAACAGCACAGGCCCCGGTTCAATGTGGTCTTGCGGGACGATAAACAATATCCCTACCTTCGCCTGCCGATCAAAGAGGATTTCCCGCGTCTCTCCATCGTCCGCCGTGTGCAGCAAGATGGCGCACTCTATTATGGCCCCTACACGCCGGCAGGCGCGTTGCGTGAGACATTGAAAGTCATCAAGAAAGCCTTCCCCCTGGCCACCTGCACGATCGAGATTGATGGCGAGGCGGAGCGAGCCTGTATCGAATTCGAGATCAAACGGTGTATGGCGCCTTGCACCGGCAATCAATCAAAGGAGGACTATCACCGGATCGTCAAACAGGTGCGTCAGTTTCTCGAAGGACGCGACCATGAATTACTGGACGATTTGCGTATGCAAATGGAACTGGCGGCGGGACGTGAAGAGTTCGAAGAGGCGGCCCGCTTGCGCGATCGGCTTTTCAACATCGAACGCACACTTGAGAAACAACGTATCACCCAAACAACGACGACCGACCAGGACGTCATCGGCCTGGCGCGGCGAGGCTCGGCGGTCGACCTCCAGATCCTGTTCGTGCGCGGCGGCCTCTTGATCGGACGCAAGGACTTCTTTTGGCCCAATTCAGCCGACGCCGGCGATGAGGAACTCATTCGATCCGCCATTGAACAGTTCTACAACAAAGACGGTCAACCGCCCAAAGAGCTGCTCATCCCCACCAACCTGGATGACGTCACGGTCATCGAAGAGTGGCTCTCAGGCAAGCGCGGGAACGAAGTTCGCGTCGTGGCGCCCGAGCGGGGTGTGAAACACCAATTGCTCCTTCTGGCGGAAGAGAATGCCGGGGCTGCGGTTGCCGATCACCTGCGCGACGAGGAAATCGGACGACAAGCAGTTGAAGAACTGAAGCGCCTTGTACGATTGGCCATCGCGCCTCGGCGCATCGAAGGGTTCGATATTTCAAACACCATGGGCAACCAATCCGTCGCGTCCATGGTCGTATGGGAAGACGGCCAGATGAAGAAAGCCGACTACCGTCGATTCAAAATCCAAACCGTGACCGGCGCCAACGATTTCGCCAGCATGCAGGAAGTCGTCATGCGTCGCTATGGGGAGAGCGAGCATCTCCCGAGTCCCGACCTCATCCTCATCGACGGAGGATTAGGCCAGCTCGCCGCAGCCATGGAAGGGATGAAACAGGTCGGTCATCAGGATCTGGCGATTATCGGACTGGCCAAGGCGCGCGGCGAGAAGGATGAGCGGATCTTCCTGCCAGGTCGTAAAAACCCCGTCGTGCTTCGTGCGAACTCTCCGGCCACCCATCTCGTGCAACGTATTCGTGATGAGGCCCATCGATTTGCGATAACATTCCACCGAAAACTGCGCGGCAAAGCCCTGATGGCTTCGCCACTGGATCAGGTGATTGGTATCGGCGAAATCAAGCGGGCCAGGCTGTTGAAACGATATGGCAACCTGGCGAACATCGCTGCGGCTACGGACGATGAATTGACGGCAGCCGGCCTCGATCTCAAGACCGTCGAGGAGCTGCGGAAAACGCTGGCGAAATCTACTCCGTCCGGCAGCTGAATGGCCATCCCTTCTCTCGTTTCAAAACATGAGATTGACGCTGACGGTCCCCAGATGGACATAGGCATGGTATGTCCCGTCAACGGAGGGGTCTCGATTGCCGGTAATCGTCCGTGACTCATAGAACCATTCCTGAAACGCTGCATCGAACCCGATTGCCTTCGGCCACAGCGCGGAGGCCCCTCCGCAAGGCACCAGGCCGAGAAACTTAGCCGGGCCTTTGCATACAAAGCCCGTCCCGATGGACAGCGTGTTGGCGGATAAAGAAATCGTCGCCGGGTTGAACGTGGTATCGGGAACGGGATTCTCGGTCCTGGTGTACCCCGATCGGACTGCCACATCCCAATGGGGTAACCACGAGGGGTTGAGCCATTTGTATTCGGTGCCGATGGCCACGACCGGCACCGTATCCCATTGTTGTGGTTGCGGGATGACCCCCCCTGAGGAGAGGTGGATATCGAGGTTCCGGTTCGACTTCCACCCGACATATTCCACGTCGAGTTCCACCTTCCATTCACGCTCACTCGTACGAACCGGCCAGATTGCAATGGCTCCGGTATAGATCTGAGGAAGCACGAGGCTGGTGGAGGCATCGGCCACCTTCGCCCCGTTGACCAACAACGATCCATTCAACGGCACCACGGCCTGGGTACGATAGACCAGCCCGATGGAGGCGATCGGTTTGCCATCGCTGTTTCTCAGAGGTGTATAGAGCAGGCTGAAGGTTGCGCCGGCTCCTGTTCCGTTGCCGTTGGCCTCAATAGAGGCACCAGCTAGGGCGCCAGTGCCGACTTGCTTCTGCTCGGCATGCCCCTGCCCCATAAAACTTGCGAAAGTGTAGATGTCTGCGCTCACTCCGATGGCCAACTGATCGTTAATCTTATAGGCCACGGTCGGCTTAATAGCGATGAGCGGAAGCGCCGCAGAGGTGACGGCTGTATTGAAAGGGCCGTCTAACGGATAGCGGGTGTTCAAACCGTACGGCGAGTTGAGACCAAGACCGATCGTCACATTGGACAGACGGTCCAATCCGAGAGATCCAAGATTCGCACTCACGTAGGAGTAGCTCGGTGGGGGATTGGCAACACTTCCTCCAAAGTCTCCCCGACTGTCTATTCCGGTCGGGCTTGTAAACTCGACAGACCCCCCGACCAGGGTTGTTCCGGTGACGACTTGGATTCCACTCACTTGGCTCAGCCCGGCTGGATTATAGTGAATGGCTGAAGCATCATCGGCCTGTGCGACAAAGGCATTCCCCTGCCCGGCTGCGGTGGCGCTTTGTGGTTGGAACCGAAGGGCCTGTGCATGTCCAAGCTGCGGGCACAGGATAAAAAACAGCACCAGAGACAAGAGCCATTGGTGGCCTCTCATGCCATATTCCTACACGTTGTCATCTTTTATCTGACAGTCCAATGATTATGCGTTCCCGACGGCAACGGAACTTCCTCATGTTCCGGCGTATATAGCTGAATTGACCGGGAACTCGCTAGGGCTAAAATGCCTTATCGCCAAACCGGCTTGTTTTATGGTAGCCTTTCGTGACTTACGTACTATAAGGAAGGCGATCTATGGCACACCTCCAGAACAAACGGCCCTTTCCCAAAGCTCTCTTTACCCAGCTAACCAAACCAGAGTGTGAACATTTTATTGAAGTACTGCACTTTGCGGCGCAGTCCGAAAGCGTCGAAGATGTCAAAGATGTGCTCACACGGTTCCAAACTCTGTTTCCTTTTACCCGGGTGATCGGTGGGCTCGCAAAACTCAGCCGCTCGGGCGCATTTGAGGGCTTTACCAATGTCCTCAATGTCAGCTATCCAGAAGAGTGGATTCGCCTTTACTGGCAGAAGGGGTATTTTGAGGTCGATCCGGTTCTCCAGACAGCCTTACAGAAACCAGGGACTCAGCATTGGGAATCCACCTACAAGGCGGCAAACTCGGACAAACAGCGAGAATTTATGGCGGCGGCGAAGGAGTTTGGCCTAGGGGATGGCATCACAACGGGATCAACGGATACGGCATGTGGAGTCGGAACCTTCTGCTCATTTGCCTCTGCTGAACGCGTGGATGCAAAACGGTACATGCCGCTGGTCGAGTACTTTGGATACCACGTTCATCTTGCCCTCTTGCGCACTGCCCCAAAGAGTTCGCAAGCGGTTGCTCCCTGTGTGAGAGAACTCACGCTACGTGAAATGACAATCCTCAACTGGGTAAGGCAGGGTAAGACGAATTGGGAGATCGCCAAGATCATGAGCGTGACTGAACGGACCATTCGCTTCCACGTGGAAAGCATCTTTTCAAAGTTGGATGTCACCTCGCGATCCCATGCGGTCGCGACCGCCATCGAACATGGCCTGCCTAATGTGGTGTAACCGCATGTGGCCTGATTGATCTCAGTCGGCACTCCATTACGCCTCTGCACCCACTAATCCTAACCTCTGGCAGTTCGAATACGTAGAGGTCCGGCCAACAATCATCTCCCCCTGTAACGTCTCAATAGAGGAGATCCAGTTCAGCAGCCGTGGTTTTTTGGTCGCATTTTCTTCGTCAAATCGAACCATGTCGTATAGCGCTGCAACGGAGCTGGCTCCAGCGGGAGGAAGCACCACCGGCTGTCCTATCATTTCACAAGGGAATCCTAGTGCTCGAAGTGTTCGAAAGAACCGGTGCTCGACCTCAAGATAGTAATACCGAATGTCGTTTGCCACCGCCCATTGATAGACGCCTTTCAACAGCACCAGCATCATCTTCGATGAGAGCCCTCTGTCGCGGATTTCAGGATCAATCGCAAGCCTGGTGATCTCGGCAGTATCGGAAGTTTTTCTGAGTTGATAGCCAGCTGGCAGTAAGGCGCCAAACTCTTTTTCGAGCATGAATTGTCCGGAGGAAGGAAGGAGTCGAGCTGCCCCAACCACCGCTCCGTCATCTCTGATCAGCCCAACGGTTGTCCCCCACAAATCGTACAGATCGATTTCCTGTCCATCATCTGTTTCGGGAACCCATTTCAGCGACTCAGCAAACACTTTATGCCGGAGTCGATAGGATTGAGTGAGCTGCTCCCCGTGCAGGGTCTTCACGATAAAACCGTTTTCACTGAATTCAACCTCGTTTACTGCGCGCATCCGCTGTCTCCTTTCGTAAAACACATAAGAGCCCGCTGACTTTCTCAGCCATTGTTTTTCATGTTCTACGTATTTCGTCACCTGGCGGTTGCGCCAGGTGACGAAATACAAGGCGATTGCGTACAAATAGCGTCCAGTCGAACTAAGGAGTCTCTGCGAGTAGAAGCTCCGATGATGTGCTCGAAGCATGAAATTGGAAAGGATCTTCCACCTAATGAAAAGTCGGCCGAACTTCCAAATTCTCGATGGGTTTCGGCATTCTTCAGGGAAACCGGCACAGCAACGTGCAGCTCTCGCTCATGGAATTCCCTGGGACACAACGGAGTCTCTTCCTTACCTGCTACGTGAACAGGTCGGAGGCAGTCTCGCCTCAGCGCTTAAGGCATCCGAGCAACGTCTAACCGCCCTGTTGCACGATCGGAGCCGTATCGGGAGGGAGCTGCACGATTCTGTACTGCAAGCGCTCTATGCGATCGAGCTGAGTCTTGCGCAATCCCCTGAACTACACAGGGATGTGCCATCCGCTCTGCCACGTTCCAATGGTCAGGCGACCGACCAGCTCAATAAGCTCATCCGAGACATCCGGCGCATGATCCGGAGTGTGGAATCCGACAACATCGATCCGTTTCGGCTGGTCTCCGAGTTACAAGCCCTTGCCCAAAGCTGTGAACAGGTGGGTGGATTCCGGATTCGTGTGGTGGTCGCCCCTGCAGCAGCAGAGATCCTGACCGGCGAAGAAGCGCGTGAACTCGTTGCGATTGCCAGAGAGGCCTTGAGTAATTGTGTCCGTCACGCCCACGCTACACAGATTGTGATTGCCCTTCGGCACATCGGCTCACGAGTACGACTGCGCATTTGTGACAACGGATCAGGCTTCGAGATCGCCGGGGGACAGGCGAAAGGCCTTGGGATCGCGCAGATGGAAGCACGGGCTCGAAAGATCGGTGGTCGCCTGAACATCAAATCCACTCTGAACCGAGGCACATGCGTCACCGCTGATGTCTATCTTGAACCGGTACTCGCGCCAACATGAGGCACCCACGCGCCCATCTTGCCACGGGCTCATTCCCGGACGTACCCGGACGAGGGTCACGCAGGAGCAACAAGACCGAGACAATCGGTCCCTGGAAGTTGACGGTGCATCCTGGGGAACCGATTGAGGACTGCTATCGAACACTGCTGGAGGCCTCCAGCAGCGCGATTCTGCTTCTCTCGCCCGACTCAATCATTCTAGGATGGAACCGCTCGGCTGAAACAGTATCCGGTTGGGCGGCTGGTAAGGTACTGGGTCGCAACTTTGTGGAACTGTTTCTCCCGAAGGAGGCGCACGCGTCTTTCCAGATAACACTCGCACAAGTTACTGCGGGGAAGGAGGTGAGGGGCCTTGAGATCCCTCTCCAGGCACGTACTGGATTACAGACGATGCTTTGTTGGAATCTCTCGCGGGTGCTGGGAACTCATGGAGACCTGATCGGCCTCATGGCCATTGGGACTGCCCTCGTCCCTGATACTCAGATAGAGAAAGAACTCCGGCTTGCTCATGCCAGAATCCTGAGCGAGGCTCGCCGCGCAGAGAAGGTAGCAGGCGAGGAACGACGCAGAATTGCACGGGAATTACACGACGAGTTTGGACAAGTCTTGACCAGTCTGAAGTTCGACCTGGCCTGGCTCAGTAAAAAGCTCTCGCTATTGCCTGCTCCAATCGGCAGCAGGGATCTATTGAACAAGGTCCAGGCCATGTCAGGATCGGTCGACGCACTCTCGGAGTCCCTCCGCGCAACAGTAGCAGCTCTGCGCCCTGCGATGCTGGATGATCTTGGACTGGTCCCAGCGTTGGAATCCCTCGCAACGACATTCCAGCTTCGCACGGGCGCGCGATGCCTACTAGAGATGGCCCCGGAGTTGTCGTCGATGGAGCTGCCCTCCGAAACGTCTGCCGCGTTATTTCGAATCGCACAGGAATTATTGACCAATGTGATGCGTCACGCTGCCGCTTCGCTGGTACGAATACGACTGCACCAGGCTGACGGCAGGGTGACATTAGAAGTGACTGACAACGGGAAAGGCATGACCTGCAAGCGGATGAACAAGCCCAATTCCTTCGGGCTTCGAGGAATGCAGGAACGAGTCTCCCTCCTGGGCGGCCACTTTTATATCGGAAGCACGCTCGGGGTCGGAACCACCGCCCGTGCCTCTGTGCCGGCCCGCCGGCCAGAGCCTTTGGGCGGCGGGCCGGTTGTGGAGAGCTCCATCCCATGATAGCGACTGATTCAATAAAGATACTTATTATCGACGATCACGAGGTCGTGCGCCGTGGTGTGAAACAGATCCTTGAAGAAAACTTCCTGTATGTCGAGGTTGGGGAAGCCAATACCGGTGCGAAGGGGATTGCCGCAGTGCGGAAGGAATCCTGGGATCTGGTCATCGTGGATATCAGCCTTCCTGATCAGAGCGGGTTAGAACTCCTGGGTGTGCTACGCAGCACTGCGCCCCAACTCCCTCTGATGATCTTGAGCCTGCACTCTGAGGAGCAATATGCCGTTCGTGCGTTTCGTGCCGGGGCTATGGCCTATCTCACCAAAAACACCGCGCCAGAAGAACTGGCCAGAGCAGTCAAGCAGGTGTTGAGTGGCAAGAAGTATGTCCCCGCTTCCATCGGAGCGCGCTTGGCCGGTAATCTGAGTATGAGTCCATCCGGTCCTGAACTTCATACATTGTCCAAGCGAGAACTCGAAGTTCTTGCATTGTTAGCCCAGGGCCAGTCCATTAAACACATCGCGCAGTCCCTGACTCTCAGCATCAAGACCGTGAGTACCTATCGAGCCCGTCTCCTGGACAAGCTGCAACTCACGACCACCGCCGAATTGATCCGCTACGCCCTCGACCACCACCTGGTCGATTAGCAGGATGCGGGAAAGTCCGCCAGCGCCGGTCTCGACATCCGTGAAGCGTCGTTCGTTTCAGGATTCGGACGTTTCACGCTTCACGAACGACAGGGTCGTTCGAATTGACAGCTTGCTTCCTCGCCAACTAGGATAGCGGGCTGTGAGTCAATCCAATCCTTTAGAAACCGCTGCATTGAAGCATCCCCACGCTCCCGGCAGCCGCGTCGAGCACGTATTTGAAACAATCGTGTTCGCCAGCCGATGGATCCAGGCACCGCTCTATGGCGGCCTCATCGTGGCTGAGCTGCTCTACGCATACAAGTTTCTCGTTGAACTATGGGAGATGATCCGCCATATCGATCAGCAACAAGAGACCGTCTTCATGTTGGGTGTTCTGGGCTTGATAGACGTCACAATGGTGGCGAACCTGCTCACGATGGTGATCATCGGAGGCTACGCCACATTCGTGAGCAAGCTAGATCTGGAGGGTCATGCAGATCGACCAGACTGGTTAACCCACATCGACCCCGGCACTATCAAGATCAAACTCGCAGCGTCGTTGATCGGTATCTCCAGCATTCATCTTCTCAAATCGTTCGTCGACATCGCGAATGAAAACCCCGAGCACATCAAGTGGAAGATCTTTATCCATCTGACCTTTCTCGGCTCCGCTATCCTCCTCGCATGGACCGATAAGATTATGCAGAAAGACAAAAAGCACTGAGGCGAAAAAGGCGTTGACAGGTGAGAAAAGCCACAGGGCCGGATACCTCGCACCGATTCACGCGCTGATCAAACGCTTGCGGGAATCGCGACAGCCCCAAGCGGACTCACGCCGAACGCCAAGTAATCGTAGGTGTGACCGTCTCCTGCCTATTGCCAAGCCTGTGTGAGCGCGCCTCTGCCGTCCTGCCAGTGCGGGGTCCAGGCGAGGGCAACGAGTTTCACAGCGATGTTGGCTTTGGCAGGTTTGATGGCAATCGATTCGAGCTGTTCGCTCAATGGATCAGTCGCAGCGGCCAGTGTATCGCTTTCAGATTTGAACTGAGATTCGAGGTCTGCCAGCTGCTGCTGAAGCGCCGCGACGTTCTCTTCGGCTTGGCCGACATCCTTCGACTCTTTCATGACTCGCCCCGCGCTGCGAACCGCGGTGGTGGCTCGACCGATATTGGCTGCGCTGATTGTTTTGCGGCCTAAGAATGCACCGAGGATCGACGCCCCGACTGAAATCGCTGCCTGAACCTGGCTGGAGCGGGCCTCATTCTGCTGCCGTGCCTTCATCTGCTCGGCGCGCCTAATGCGATCTTGAAGCGTCGTGATCTTTGTCGCGTATTTTTGTCGGAGCAACTCCGCTCCCTTGTCTCGCTGCTCACGGCCAGATTGTTGGAGTCTCACGCGGAAGTCCCGTTCCGACTCTCCCGGCTTGGAGACCTCTTTCGTGCTCGGGCTCTTGAACACATCTACTTTCTGCGTGCGGAAGAGCCAGCCGCCGAAATCCTTGTTCCAATCGGTATAACTCTTCGACTTCCCGGCACCGGCGTGGAGCGGAAGGAACCGGGCATCGCCCTCAGGCGCCTGTTCCAGATCCGCCACGGCGAGATCCGCTACGGCTGCATGATCCCAATCGACCGCCACCGCGCCGTCGGTAAAGGGCACAAGCACCGTGATGTCTTGCGTCGTATCGATACCACTCTTCGCATCGGAGAAGCGGACCTGAGAGGATCCCAACAGCATCGGCCTATACATGAGTTCACTGCCCTCTGGCTTGGAACCGCGCAGCGGCACAAAGTGCTGCGGCACATCTGGAGGCAACATCGGGCGGGATGTCGGCGGAGCAGATGGTGTGATTCCTGTCGTTTCACGTTTCACGCCTAACGTGTCACGTCTTCTCGGGTCCATGAGCACCTTGATCTGCGTTCTCGTAAGGGGGCCGCGCAGGTAGGACAGGCACCAGCGGGTTTCGAACACGACCGGCCCGTCTTCGTGCACATTGTTCATCAGAAACACTCTGGCGCCAAGCCCTGCCAGAGTCTGTTCCATTCGTCCCTTATCGAACGTCTTCCCGGCGCTGGAGGAGGCCCCTTCCAATCCTTCAAGCACCCGCGCCTTGTCGCGCTCGGTCTGCAGCCGGCCGATGAACCAGGTGCCGGTGTTTGCGAGTCCCTTGTAATCGAGATCGACCGGATTCTGTGTGGCCAGCACGACACCGAGTCCAAAGGCTCGGGCCTGTTTGAGCAGTGTCATGAGCGGCAATTTGGATGGCGGATTGGCCACCGGAGGGAAGTAACCGAAGATCTCATCCATATAGAGGAGGGCCCGCAGGCTTGTTGTCCCTGATTGTGCCCTCATCCAACCAACCATCTGGCTCAACAGCAGGGTCACGAAAAACATGCGTTCGGCGTCGTTTAGATGTGCGATGGAAAAGATTGCCAGGCGGGGTTTGCCGACCGATGTATAGAGCAACTGCTGGATGTCCAGCGCCTCGCCTTCCAGCCAGGCTTGGAATCCTGGTGCTGCGAGCAGATTGTTCAATTTCATCGCCAGCGCAAATCGGTCTTTCGACGGAAAGAACGAATCGACATCCATGACGCCGATCTTAGAAACCGGCGGTGATTGGATGGCTTGAATGAGCGTGGCGAGGTCGAGATCTTCCTCTTTCATCCACGTGTGATTGAGAATCGTCGAAAGCAGGATATGCTCGCGGCTTTGGATCGGATCGGCTTCGATCCCAAGCAGACCGAGCAGGCTGGTCACAGTCGTGCTAATGCGTTCGCGGAGAAGCTCTCCGTCCTCGCGTACATCAGTAGACGGCGCGGCAAATGATTTTAAAATGGAGACGGGTAAACCGGCGTTGCTGCCCGGCGTATAAATGGCGACCTCGGCTGCGTCACGCAACCGCTGAATCCGCGCGCCGTCCTGCTGCCAGCTTCCTAATCCCTTCGCCCACAGTTCAGCCTGTGCCTTGGCATAGTCGGCTGGCGACAGTCCATTCTTTCGCGCATCATCTTCATTGATCCAGGGATAAAAATCCTCGCCCTTCAGACTTGGAAAAGTCAGCATCAAATTGCCGAGGTCACCCTTGGGGTCGATAATGATGGCAGGAATGTTATCGATCGCCGCTTCTTCAAGAAGCGAGAGGCACAGACCGGTCTTGCCGCTTCCGGTCATGCCGACGCAGACCGCATGGGTCACTAAATCTTTCGAATCGTACAGCAGCCAGCCCGGCTTCGGCTGCTTGGCCGCCAGGTCATAGGGTCGTCCCAGATAAAAGACGCCGAGCTTTTCAAAGTCCTGCGTGACCGGCTGCGCTTGTGCTGCTGGCTTCTTCACCTTAGCCATGGCTGTGCTCCCTGGGATAGTTGGTCAATAGTCACTGGTCATTGGACGATGAGTGGAGCTTGTCTTTCTCTCATCCATCGACCATTGACCGATGACTTTGTGGTCATTTCACCACTCTTTGAAGATTACGAAGACCGCCCCGACCATCATGGCAAGACCCGCAATATAATTCCATTTTAGTTCTTCCTTCAGGTAGACCACCGAAAAGACGCACAACACGACAAGGGTAATCACTTCCCGGATGGTTTTCAATTGCGCAGCGCTGAACTGGTAGTGTCCGATGCGATTCGCCGGCTTCGATGAGCCGATCGAGCAGTCCGCGATTCGCCTGTCGCCGTGCCCGGTTCAGTGCCCGGATGCGGTCGTGGCGCCGATGCCGGTCTCCGACCTCACTTGTTGGGCCAGAAAGCCGCCACGGTCCTTTGCCGCCTGGCTGCTTCGGTCAAGGATCGAGAACAACCAGATGCCTACGACACCGATCGTCATCGAGAACAGCGCCGGCGAGGTATACGGGAACAACGCGCTGCCTTTCGGATAGCCCAAGGTGGCTTCCCACACCGACGGCGACACGATCGTGAGCAGCACCGACGAAATCAATCCGAGAAAACCGCCGATGACAGCGCCGCGGGTCGTGCAGTCTTTCCACAACACTGACATGAACAACACCGGGAAGTTGGCCGATGCCGCGATCGCGAATGCCAGGGACACCATGAACGCAATATTCTCTTTCTCGAACACGATACCCAGCAACACAGCCAGGATTCCCAGCGCCACCGTGGTCATCCGCGAAATCCGCAACTCGGAAGGGCTGTCGGCCTTGCCGCCTTTGATAGCCGTCGCGTACAGGTCGTGCGACACTGCTGACGCACCCGACAGCGTAAGACCTGCAACGACCGCCAGGATGGTAGCGAATGCCACGGCCGAGATGAAGCCGAGAAACACATTGCCACCCATCGCGTTGGCCAGGTGCACCGCCGCCATGTTGCTGCCGCCCTTGAGCGCGCCGTTGGCATCGAGGAACTCCGGGTTGGTCAGCACGAAGGTGATTGCGCCGAAACCGATGATGAAGGTCAGCAGGTAGAAATAGCCGATCCATCCGGTCGCCCACATCACCGACTTGCGTGCTTCCTTGGCGCTCGGTACCGTGAAAAAGCGCATCAGGATGTGCGGCAGGCCGGCCGTGCCGAACATCAGCGCCATGCCGAACGAGATCGCCGAGATCGGGTCCTTGACGAAGTTGCCAGGCCCCATGATCGACTGACCGGCAGCCGCCGCTTCCGCCGATGTCTTGCCCGCGGCTATGGCCAGGCCGGATTTGATCTCGACCGCTTGGGCAAACATCGCCTCCAGGCTGAAGCCGAAATTCAGCAGCACCATGAAAGCCATGAAGGTTGCACCGCCCAGCAGCATGCAGGCCTTGATGATCTGCACCCAGGTGGTTGCTGTCATGCCGCCGAACAACACGTAGACCATCATCAGCGCGCCGACGATGACAACCGCCATCCAGTATTCGAGACCGAACAGGAGCTTGATCAACTGGCCGGCGCCAACCATCTGTGCGATCAGGTAGAACGCCACCACCACCAGCGTGCCCGAGGCCGCGAAGATGCGGATCGGCGCCTGCTTGAAGCGGAAGGCGGCGACATCGGCGAAGGTGAACTTGCCGAGGTTGCGCAGGCGCTCGGCCATCAGGAACGTGAGTACCGGCCAGCCGACCAAAAAGCCGATCGAGTAGATGAGGCCGTCGTAGCCACTGGCCATCACCGCTGCCGAAATACCCAGGAACGATGCCGCAGACATGAAGTCACCGGCAATCGCCAGACCGTTCTGGAAGCCCGTAATGCCCCCACCTGCTGTATAAAACACAGCCGCCGACTTGGTTCGAGCCGCTGCCCATTTCGTGATAAACAGCGTGAGCAATACAAACACACCGAACATGCAGATCGCCGTCCAATTGATCGCCTGCTTCTGTGCCTGGCCCACATCCGGGCCGGCGGCATACACCGGTGCAGCAACAATAAACAGCGCAGCCACGGTCAGTCCGGAACGCACTGCGTCGGGATACGTGCGATGCAAGCTGATCATTTCAGCAACTCTTTGGCAATGGCGTCGGACAACGCATCGAACTCGCGGTTCGCGCGATTCACGTAGTAAGCGGTGATCACGATCGTGAACACAATGACGCCAAAGCCGATCGGAATGCCCATGGTCATCACGCCGGCGCCAAGTTTCTGTGACAGAAAGCTCTTGTTGAACGCCACCAGCAGAATGAAGCCGTAGTAGGCGATCATCATCACCAGGGTCAGCCACCAGCCGAAGCGGGTTCGCTTGGTTTTTAAAGCTTTATAGTTCGGATTGTTCGCAATTCGCGTGACTAACTCAGCATCCACAGCGCTTCTCCGAAGTCATTCCTGTAATGCCGATCCGACCCTGCAAAGATGTTTGCGTCGCCAGCTGCGTCACACCCATGCCGGGAGCGACCTGCATACGGACTCCCGGCGAACGCTATTGCGTGATCAGCGGCGAGGCACCCACGACGGCATTGTCACGTTAACGTAGCTGTCTTGCAATAATCCGATGATTTCTATGCACCGCTACCCCCGCCATCGGTTTCCCATCGTCGTGATCAGTCACAACTTTCCCTTCTTCTCTCAACGGGGAGGAACGGAATATACGTCTTTTCGGGTGGCGCTGATCCGGGGAGCCAGACCGCTTGGGATTTCGTCATTTTTAAAGGGTGGCCCGATGAGTCTCCGACTGCGCGCGGCGTTCTCACCCGCCCACCCACTGGCACGCCGAGACGTGCCATGAGCCCGGGCGAGGGCCTTCCCAGGGCGCGCGTTGCGCGAGCAAAGGGACTAACGGGCTACCCCTTCTTTTCCTACACCGGGCGGGGTGCGAGGACGAGCGGTGAGCAACGACAGGAACCACACCGCTGCATTCCTGATGGGGAGCAGGCACCTTTCAGCGGAATCCAATTGCGAACAGGGACAGGCACCCTCCTCAGCCATGAGGCAACGGAGGGAGCCAGTCCCCTACACCCCGGCCTCTTTTAGCACTTGTCCCGTATACGATCGCTTCGACTTCGCAATCTCTTTCGGCGGCCCTTCCGTGACGATCTCTCCACCCCGATCGCCACCCTCAGGGCCGAGATCAATGATCCAATCGGCGTTCTTGATCACGTCGAGATTATGTTCAATTACCACTACGGTGTTGCCGGCTTCAACGAGCCGATCCAGCACATCCAACAGCCGTTGCACATCGGCGAAATGAAGCCCGGTCGTCGGTTCATCCAAGATGTACATCGTGCGTCCGGTCGAACGTTTCGACAGTTCGCGCGAGAGTTTGACCCGCTGCGCCTCGCCCCCTGACAGTGTGGTCGCGGACTGGCCGAGCTTCACATAGTGCAGTCCGACGTCGTGCAGGGTGTCAAGTTTCCGCTTGATGAAGGGGATATGTTCAAAAAACTCCACGGCATCGTCGACCGTCATATTCAACACGTCGGCGATGCTCTTGCCCTTATGGTGAATCTCCATCGTCTCGCGGTTGTACCGCTGGCCCTTGCAGACCTCGCAGGTCACGTAGACATCGGGCAGAAAATGCATCTCGATCTTGATCAACCCGTCCCCCTGGCAGGCCTCACAGCGGCCGCCCTTCACATTGAAACTATAGCGGCCGGGCTTGTACCCCCGCACGCGGGACTCGGGTAGATTCGAATAGAGATCCCGGATGAAACCGAACAGGCCGGTATAGGTTGCCGGATTCGAGCGCGGAGTCCGGCCGATCGGGGACTGATCAATGTCAATCACTTTGTCCAGCGCGTCGGCGCCCAACAGCTGCTTGCAGCCGTCGATCTTGGGTTTTTTGTGATAGAGCAACTGCGAGAGAGAATGGAACAGTACTTCAAGCACCAGCGTGCTCTTTCCTGACCCGGACACGCCAGTGACACAGGTGAGCAGACCGAGGGGAATCTTGGCGGTCATTCCCTTGAGATTGTGTTTTGTGGCCCCCACGATGGACAACAGCCCCTTGGCTTTGCGCTGACGGCGGGGCAAGCTCACCATCTGCGTGCCACGGAGATACTGGCCTGTCAGCGAATCAAGATTACCCATGACGTCAGTCGGCGTGCCCTGGGCGATGACCTGGCCACCCTGCGTACCGGCCCCCGGTCCCATATCCAGCAGATGGTCCGCCGCCATCATGGTTTCCGCATCATGCTCGACCACCACCACCGTGTTTCCCAGGTCCCGCAGGCGAAGCAGGGTCTGAAGCAACCGCCGATTATCCCGTTGATGGAGACCGATAGACGGTTCGTCGAGAATGTAGAGCACGCCGACCAGGCCGGAACCGATTTGCGTGGCAAGCCTGATGCGCTGGCCCTCTCCACCGGACAATGTAGCGGCTGCCCGATCCAAGGTCAGATAATCCAGGCCGACATTGACCAGGAACCCGAGCCGTTCGCGAATTTCTTTCAAAATCCGGTGGCCAATGAGCCGTTCGCGCTCGGTGAATGTTAGCGAATTGAAGAAGTCGGCAGCCGCTCGCACGGAGATATGTGTGACCTCCGCGATCGACTGCGTCGCAACCTTGACGGACAGGCTCTCAGGCCGCAGTCGGGCGCCATTGCAGACTCCACAGGTCTCTAGCAAGGTGAAATCTTCATCATCTGGACAGCCGGGCGTCATGGCGTAGCCGATGCCGTCGCAGGCCGGGCAGGCCCCATGGGGGCTGTTGAACGAAAACACGCGTGGCGTGATTTCAGGATAACTGACGCCGCAGCGGATGCAGGCGAGCTTCTCACTATAAAGCGACAGGCTCCCGTTGTCCGTCAACACGCCGACCAACCCACCGGCGAGTTTCAACGAGGTCTCCACCGAATCGGCCAACCGTTGCATCAGCGCATCACCGGCCTTCATCACCAACCGATCAACGACGATCTCGATTGTGTGTTTCTTCTGTTTGTCGAGCGTGATGTCCTCGCCCAGATCGACGATCTTGCCGTCGACGCGAGCACGGACATAACCAGCCCGGCGCATGTCGAGGAGTTCTTTTCGATACTCTCCCTTCCTGCTGCGGACGATCGGGGCCAATAGTTGGAATTTGCTCCCCTCCGGCAACAGGCCAATGGCGTCGACCATCTGCTGCACGGTCTGTGCGGTGATTTCTTCGCCGCACTGAAAGCAGGAGGGGCGTCCGACCCGGGCGAAGAGGAGACGGAGATAGTCGTAAATCTCCGTGACGGTTCCGACCGTAGACCGGGGGTTGTGGCTGGTGCTCTTCTGTTCGATGGAAATGGCCGGCGAGAGCCCTTCGATCGAATCGACGTCTGGCTTGCCCATCTGTTCGAGGAACTGGCGGGCGTATGCGGACAACGATTCGACATACCGCCGTTGCCCCTCGGCATAGATCGTGTCGAAGGCCAGCGATGACTTGCCCGACCCGCTCAGCCCCGTGATCACGACGAGCTGGTCGCGCGGGATCGTGACGTCGATGTTCTTGAGGTTGTGCTCTCGGGCCCCTTTAATGACGATTGAGTTGTGCATCAGGGGCGGGATTATAGCATGAGGCCTTCACTGTCTTGACAAACCCGGAAGGCGGGTGCTACCACGCTCTGATGGTGCATGTGGATACACCCCCCGTTCAGAAGGGTACCGACACTCCGGCGGCTCCGCTTGCCGTTTCGACTTGGTCCGGCAGAGCCCGCGAGGATGCCGTCCAGCGGATGTTTACGTCGATCGCTAGCGTCTACGACCTCAACAACACGCTCCTGAGTTTTGGATTACACTATCGGTGGAAGAAAATTACAGCCTCCTATGTGCCTGTTACAACAGAAGGTCGGGCACTCGACGTCGGCTCCGGCACAGCCGATCTTGCGCTCTTGATCGAACCGCGTATGGGAGCAAAGGGTCGCGTCATCGCCTCGGACCTGAACCACGCCATGCTCGTCGAGGGGCTCAAGAAAGTGACCGGGCGGGGCCTGGGGCAGAGGATTACCTGCCTTGAGGCCAATGCCGAGCATTTAGGGTTTCCCGATAGGACTTTCCATGCCGTGACCACGGGGTTTTGTATGAGGAACGTCGGCGATCTTAGGCAAGCGCTCTCTGACATTCACCGTATTCTGCAACCGGATGGACGTTTTGTGTGCCTGGAGTTTTCCCGACCGATCTTCGGGTGGCTGCGGGCGCTGTACGACTGGTACTCGTTCCGGCTTCTTCCCTGGATCGGCACGAAAGTGGCGCATGACACGACCGGCGTCTATGAATATCTCCCTGCCTCCATTCGAAACTTCCCGGATCAGGAAAGATTAAAGCAGATGCTCTTAGACGCAGGTTTTCGTCAGGTTACCTATCGCAACTTGAGCGGCGGGATCGTGGCGATCCATGTGGCAACAAAATAACCGTGAGCGTTAGACGTGAAACGTAAGGCGACAGGAATGACCGATTCCACCCCTTACCCCTTACCCCTCACGAAGTAACCATTATGAACTCTGTTCTGTATGTTTTCCTCCCCTGCAAGAAGGTCTACCCCATTGGCGTGACCTATCTCGCTGATTTTATTCATCGGCGCAAGCCGGATGTGCGGCAGCGTATCCTCGATCTATCCCTCTTTCCCGACGCGCAACGGAGTCGCGCGGTCCGCGATGCTGCCACTGAGTTCAAGCCGGACCTCGTCTGTTTCTCCTGGCGCGACATTCAGATTTTTTCCCCGCATGAGGGAGACTCGTCGCTGGAACATGCGTTTAACTTCTACTTTGCGAGCAACCCACTCAAGCGGGTCGTGGCTTCGTTTGCGGGGCTGCAACAGCTTTACCGCTACTACAGTCATATCCGGGCAGCACTTTCCTATCCCTGGTTGATCGCCAAGGAGTTCCCGAAGGCCCAAATCATGATGGGAGGGGGGGCCTTTACCGCCTTTGCCGACCAGCTCATCGAAAAACTCCCGGAGGGTACTATCGGGATTCTTGGGGAAGGTGAAGATGCCATTCTCAAGGTCATTGAAGGCCAGTCGCTGGAAAAGGAGCGTTATATCATCCGGGAGGGAAAAACCGTTCGAAAGGGCCAGCAAGGGTCGCCGGCCCTCCTTGATGCGCTCACCGTCGACTTGCCCTACCTGACTTCGATCTTCCCTCAGCATCGGGAATACCTTGGTGAGTCCATCGGGGTTCAGTCGAAGCGAGGTTGCCCCTATGACTGCGCGTTCTGTCTCTACCCCTACATCGAAGGGAAGAGGGTCCGCTATCGACCACCCTCGATGGTTGTCAAGGACATCTCTCAGCACTATCATCAGTGGGGCGCCAGGCGATTCTGGTTTACGGATGCCCAGTTCATTACCGGGAAAGAAGCCTACCCCCAATGCACAGAGATCCTTGAACGGATTCTCGCCGAGAAGCTGGAGATCGAGTGGTCCGGCTATATTAGAACCTCCCTCATCACCCCGGAATTAGCAAAACTCATGGTTCGGTCCGGCGTGGGTGATCTTGAGGTCGCTATTACCTCGGGGTCTCAAGTGGTGCTGAATGATCTCCACATGGGGTTCAAGCTTGAGAGGCTTTATGATGGCTGTCGCTATCTGGCAGAAGCAGGATTCAAGGGGAAAGTTATCCTGAATTACTCGTTGAACAGTCCAAAAGAGACTGAGGAGTCGCTCCTCCAAAGCGTAGAGTCCTACAAGGTGGTTGCGTCGATCCTGGGTGAGGAACGCGTCTTTCCACTCATGTTCTTTTTGGGAATTCAGCCGAACACAGACCTGGAACAACGGCTGTTAGAAGAGGGGTACCTTTCGGCCGGCTATAACCCTCTGATGCTGACTCCCACGAGTATCCGAAAGCTCCTCTATAACCCTGCTCCGCTCAATTCGTTCATCGCTAAGGCCTGCCTTCGGGCCTGGGAACGGAAGGAAGGAAGCAGAGACCCACGGAAGTGGACGGGATCCCTCTCCCAGGCCCCAACAGAATCAGCCTATGCCGATAAGAATTTGATCAAAGGGATCGAAGGGAACTCTGGACGCGATGCCCTTCTGTCCCTGGAGGAGATCCTCCGTTCCCGACCCTCCGCTCGCTCCGAAAAGACATCGGGCGAAAAGTCCGTCATCACCCCGGCATCCTAGCGTTGTTCCACCAGCCTCACCGACGCCTTGCATTCGAATTCAGACCGGTGCTAGCATGACCGTTCTTTGAGGCTCTCGAAAGACGTCAACCGTTTGGAAATTTTGATAATTACTCTCGTTCGCCCTGGCCTGGATGGCATCTGGAGGAGATCTTTCGATGTATAAGACGATCTATGTCCCGGTCGATAATTCGGACCATTCCAATACCGCCGTCGACGTCGGAGTCCACTTCGCCAAAGCCTTCGGCTCGAAGATCGTCGGTAGCCATGTCTATGCGGCCAAAATGCATGACAAGCGCTTCAAACAGATGGAAGCGGGCTTGCCCGAGGAGTACCACGATGAAAAAGAGCTCGACCGGCAGCGTCAAATCCACGATTCGCTGATTACCCGTGGCCTCCAGATCATTACCGACTCCTACCTCGACTACGTCGATAAGAAATGTGCCGAAAACAACCTGCCGATTGAGCGTCGCTCGCTCGAAGGCCGGAACTGGAAGGTGCTGGCGGAAGATATCAATACCAATGCCTATGACTTGGTCATCATGGGCGCCTTGGGCGTCGGCGCAGTGAAGGATAGTGTGATCGGAAGCAATACCGAACGGGTGCTCCGTCGCGTGCGGAATTCGGACATGCTGATCATCAAGCAAATTCAGCCCATGACCGGCGGGAAAATCGTGGTCGCGGTGGACGGCAGCCCCTATTCCTTTGGCGGACTCATGACCGGCCTGGCGTTGGGCAAGGCCTTCAACATGCCGGTCGAAGCCATTTCAGCCTTCGATCCCTATTTTCACTATGCCGCCTTTCATAGCATCTCCGGTGTTCTCAACGAGGAAGCCGGCAAGGTGTTCCGCTTCAAGGAGCAGGAAAAACTGCACGAAGAAATCATCGACAGCGGCCTCGCGAAGATCTACCAGTCGCACCTCGACATCTGCCGCGAGATCGCTCAGGCCGAGCAAACCGACATCAAGACCACCCTGCTGGACGGCAAGGCCTTCGAGAAGATCATTCAATATGTGCGCAAGGATATCCCGGCATTGCTGATCGTCGGACGGATCGGTGTGCACAGCGACGAGGATATGGACATCGGCAGCAACACGGAAAATCTGTTGCGGTCCGCGCCCTGTAATATCCTGGTCTCGAACCGGAAGTATGTGCCGCCGATCGATACGCTGGCGGAATACACGATCGCCTGGACTGAAGAAGCCCTCCGCCGGATGGAAAAGATCCCCGTATTTGCCAGAGGGGTCGCCAAGACCGCGATTCACCGCTACGCCATCGAAAAGGGCCATACCATCATCAGCAACACGGTCGTCGATTCAGCGGTGGGACACCTCCTGCCCAAGGGGGCGATGGAGGCCATGCACGCGCTGGGTGGCAGCCTGGATGCCGCCGGCATCGACCGAGAAAAAATGCAGGCTGACGAGTCTGTGCTGAAGGATCTCATGGGCTCGACGCTTAGCGGCATGATGACCGAGGTCGTGGAAGAAAAACCGAAAGTGAGTGCCGGCACCCAAGCCTATTTGGACCGGATGAACCAGAATTACTTCGTCTGCGACGGCTGCGGCTATATCGGCAAGGGCGAAACACCCGTGAAGTGCCCGGTCTGCGCTGCCGGAGGCGATCGCTTCAAACTGGTCGACAAGCAGCTTTTTGAAGCAGCGGCGCACGTGGAAGGGGTTCTCGAAACTGACCTGGCCTACGATGACGTTCCCATGCAATGGACGAAAGATGCCAAAGAGGGAATCCGCGCGATCCCAGCCGGCTTCCAACGTAGGCGCGCCAAGGCCAAAATCGAGAAGACCGCCCGCAAGCTCGGCATGACCACGATCACGCTGGAATATGCCGCACCCATGATTCAGGAAGCAGCTTCAGAAGACTACACCCCCATCTTTGCCAATAAGGGAACCGGCGCCTCGACCGAAGCTCAGGCTACGGTGGCCGCTGCGACAAATGGTACTAACGGTACGACGACCCCCCATGAGAACGGTCATGGAAATGAGAATGAGGACGCGGCGGAACCGAGTCCTAGCTCTCCCTATACTTGGACGCCGGAGGCTCAATCACGGCTTGAACGGGCGCCTGAAGGGTTCATGCGCGACTGTACGCGTGCCCTTATTGAAAAACACGCCGAGAAGATCGGCGTCATGGTGATTACGGCTGAAGTGGCCCACGAGGGTATCGAGCAGGCCAAGGATTATATGGCGGAAGCCATGAAGACCGGCAATCTGAAGGACATGATTGCGAACCTGACCGGCAAAGGGAAATCATAGCTTTGCAATTTTGAACTCCACATTTCTTCTCGACTATGGGTAAATCGCTCCCAATCTTCAACGGTTCCTCGCTCGGCGGAATGGTCGGGGCTTTTCAACAGCAGGTCAGGCAGTTCCTCACTCCCCCCCCTCAAGGCGAAGGGCCCTATGATGGCCGAACCGTCGATGACTTCAAACCCTATCTCATCGCACTGAACCTCACAAAACGCTGTAATCTCAAGTGCGATCATTGTTATCTCGACGCAACGACGAAGTCCGCTGGGGGAAACGATGAACTCTCGACCGAAGAATGCTACAAGCTCATCGATCAAATCGCCGAGGTCAACAGGGGCTGCCTTCTGGTGATCACGGGCGGTGAACCGCTCATCCGTCCCGATATTCTCGACATCGCGCGCCACGCCGTGAAGCTCGGCTTCATGGTGGTGTTCGGAACCAACGGCATGTTGATCAATGACCAGCTGGCGAAGGAGTTGGTCGAGATCGGGGTGATGGGTATGGGCATCAGCATCGATTCGCTCGATCCCCAGAAACACAATCGCTTCCGCGGTGTGCCTGGTGCATGGGAATCAGCGCTAGCCGGTATTGAGGCCTGCAAACGGAGTGGGTTGGCGTTCCAAGTACATTTCAGTGCGCAGCCCATGAATTATCAGGAACTGCCCGCAGTGATCGATTGGGCGCACCAGCTTGGCGCCAAGGTGCTTAATGTCTTTTTCATGGTCTGCACCGGCCGAGGAGAAGAACTGACCGATATCACCCCAACCCAGTACGAAGAAGTGCTTGGCTACCTGGTCAACTGCCAGGATAACTACAAAGGTATGCTCGTCCGAGCCCGTTGTGCGCCGCATTTCAAGCGGCTTGCGTATGAGAAGGATCCGAACTCCCCTATTACCAAAGCGACGGGTTATATGGGCGGAGGCTGCCTCGCCGGCACCAACTATGCGCGTGTGACCCCTAATGGTGAGCTGACCCCTTGCCCCAACATGCCGTTGTCTGCCGGAAATATCCGTGAGACAAGCTTCGCCGACTTATGGGAAAAGTCCGACGTCTTCAATTCCTTCCGCTATCCGCATCTGAAAGGTAAATGTGGTGATTGCGAATACACGGACATCTGCGGAGGTTGTCGCGCACGCCCCTACGTCG
>JACAFD010000209.1 GCA_013388555.1 Nitrospirota bacterium
AAACACTATCTTCCCGTTCGGGCCATTTTGGACTGCCGCGAGCGGCAGAGTCAGCGCATCCTGGGTTTCTGCCACATAGACGAGAACGAGGGCAAACATTTCCGGCTTCAACAACAGATCGGGATTCGGCACCGTCACCCGCAGGCGCATCGTGCGGGTGGCTGGATCAAGCACATCGCCGACGTAGGTGATCGTGCCCGGAAAGATGCCATGGGGATAGGCGGACGCGATCACCTCGACCTTCTGGTCCTTGCGGACATATTGGACATCTTTCTCTGGGACGTTGCCGACCACCCACACATCCGAAAGATCCGCGACGGTGAAGAGTTTCTGCTCCGTCTCGACGACCTCGCCCCTCGTGATATTGCGCATGATGACCCGGCCGTCGAACGGCGCCCGCAGCTGCACATCGGCCTTGATCGTACCCTCGCGATCCAGCCGCTCGATCTCCTCCTCGGAAACCCCGAATAATTCGAGGCGATTCGACATTTCACGGGCCTCGGCCCGCGCCGTTTTCATTGTCGCCTCGCGTCGCTGCAATTCGGCCAGGCTCACCACCTTCTGTTCTTGCAGGTCTCTGGCTCGTTTGTACGCCAGTTCCGCTTCGTGCAGTCTTGCAACAGCCTTCAGGTAGGCCCCCTCCGCTACACCGAGATCGGTACTGTGGAGCAGGGCCAGCAAGGCATCCTTCTTCACGTCTTGACCGACATCCACATAGACCTTCACCACCCGGCCCCTGATGAGGGGCGTTACATCAGCCAGTTCATTCTGGTTGGCTTGAACTGTGGCGGTATATTGCCTCGGTACCAGCAACGCCCACGGGCAACCGGCGCCACCTCGATAGCTGTGCGCGCGAGTTCCTCGGACGTGAGATGGACCAGTCCTGGTCTCTCGGCCACAACGGCCTGTGGGGGCTCAGGTGCTTGGTCGGGAGTTCTCTCGCAGGCAACAAATCCAGCGCCTATGAAGGCGATGAGGAGAACGGCCCAGTAGCGTTCGTGAAAGGTGAAGCGTTCGGTGTTGAAAGCGTTTGCCCTCATGGTCATAAGATTCTCTTAAAGGAGCCAGCATGACGTGTGCCACGGAACACCCGCAATTTCAAGGGAGAAATAGGCGATTCAGGAGCCTTTTGCCACGTTCGCAATGAAGGACCGTGGCGAAATGCTACAGCTACTAAGAAGGAACTGAACATGATGAGCGGGGAAAGGAGCCCCACATCAATACTGTTGAAACGATTCCTCAATTCGCTGCCCAAAGCTCCCACTCCCCTCGAGCTGGGGCAAGCTTCGAAAAACCTTCGGGGCCACTTTAGAAGACGCACAATCAGGCGAACCAGCAAAACAACCATCGCGTTGCGCATCGATAAGAAATTGCAACGTGGCTCCCTCGACAGCGCCCGCCAAATCTGTCGTGAAATAGTTAATCCAGGCAAACGGCAGCAAACCGATCCAGCCCGCCCCCTTTTTGCGAATGGGGTACCGATAGGCTTTGAGCAATCGGCTATCCTGGTACAGGCTATAGATAGCGGTTGTACCCCCTTCATCGGTGTAGTACGGGAGAAGAGTCAACGCCGGGATTAAGGCAAGGATTCCCAGGTTGATGAACTGTAATTGTGACTCAAGGAAGTATTGCACCACCGTCGATGGCGGAATAGGTTCAAATTCCACTTTGCAAAAAAACCCCGCTTTGGGCGGGCTCTGCGCCTCATTTAGGTCGGAAAAAATTCCACTGTCCGCGAGGGTCCGCCCTACCGCATGATATCCAGGCTGTCCAAATGGATCAATTCGAGACTGAGCGGGATAGTAGCCAGGTGCAAAGACCATGGACAATGCGCTAATCCAGCGATTCCCATATTCCTTCTGTGCCTCGTCAACCGGTTCGACATGATAGAAAAGAGGCTGGGTTACGTGATCCATGGAAAGAGCGTCTCTCGTTGCATTGGGAAAATCCCGGTAGGTGACGATACAGCCCGTAAGTAGCAGATGGAGGACGACAAGGATGAAAGCAAGTTGTTTCATGTCTACTTCTGCTTCGCCATACCATGATCCTTGATCATATCGCATAGGTCAATTTCGCAACTGAGAATTTCGTAACGCTGGCACAGGAAACGAACGAGACCCAACTCGACCCCTTCGACGCGTCGGTACGTTCCCAGCCAGGTACGATTAAAAAGGATTGCGCCAGTTTGGTGGCATTTCAGGGCAGAGGGCATGAACCATTGTCCCATAATGCCACGTGAATCGAGGCGGCGCAGGTTGATACTACTCCCTCGTTCATGCAACCCCTCTGTTCTTCTCAAATATACGCAGGCATCTGCACCAATCACGCATGGCATTTACTTTGCTCCTTCTATTCTTAAGAAGAGTTTTACACACATCTATCACAGTCGATCGAGGGAGGTGGCCATGCGGGTTCTGAAACGACTCCAAAGTTATCTCGATACCAACACGATTCCCTACGAAGTAGTCAACCACCCCAAAGCATACACCGCCCATGACGTGGCTCACACCCTTGACGTGCCAGGCAAACTTGTCGCGAAAGTCGTCGTGGTCAAGGCCGATCAGTACTTCGTGATGACGGTGCTCCCCTCAACCTGGCGCGTAGATTTGAAACGATTGCGGGATGTCCTGGACGTCCGCGACCTGCGGCTGGCAACGGAAGCGGAGATCGAAAATCTGTTCCCCGATTGCCAAGTGGGAGCGATGCCCCCGTTCGGCAACCTCTATGGCATAGAAGTGTATGTCGATCAGCTCCTGACGGAAGACGAGTCCATTGTGTTTGAAGCCGGGACCTATGTCGGTGCGATCAAGCTACGGTACAAGGACTTTGCCGATCTCGTTCGTCCAAAGATTGCCGCGTTTCATCACGAGCCGTCGAAGATTGAAGACTAGGAGTCTATCCGAGTACTCATTTCTAACGACAGAAATGAAACGCTGGCAGGCAATTTCCGCACGTTGCTAGAAGAGCGGGTGATGGGGAGCGCTTGCTGGTGGAGCCGAGGGGGATGTCCCTCCGATATTTCCGAGGAATCGCCACCTTCCTTCCTCCTTGACGAGGTAATGTACCTCGCGCACCCAGCTATCAATGGTGACGGACTTTCCTGTCTGCTTCTCCGTCCCGGTGAGCCATCCGGTGCAGGTCACATACGCTTTTCTGACGCCGTCGGCCTGGACCAATTTCAGTTCCGTGAAATTATGGGATGAACTGAGATCCCCGTAGTGCGTAAAAACTTCCTCCCATACTCGGCGCACATCCGATCTCTTTAAACCATGGTAGTTGTAGGTCGCGGCGTAAAACTTCATGAGCGCATCGACATCGGCCTTCTTGACCGCCGCCTCGGCCTCATTGAACGCTGCCACCAACTCCTTGATGACCGGCAGATCGGCATCCGCACCCACTCCCGGTGCAAATTCCACAGCTGCGTCGGCAGAAGCGGGCGGCCGGCATGGAGTCAGGATCAGGATTCCTACCAGGATCAGGATGATCTTCAGCACGCCTCTTCGCTTCATGGTTGTCTTGTGACGCAAGGCCGATGCCATCGCTATGTGAGGGGGAGAACCTCGATGATCCAAGCGATCTGCACACTTCATCTCCGCTGGGTTGGGCCCCGGATTAAGAGGATGACGCCTAACTCCCCATGTGACAATGCCTCCCTGCCGCAAAACGCTACGCTTACTATCTGCCATAGCCCGTCTTTGTCCCGACATTCGCTGCCTTCCTACAGGCATGGCTGATGCAGTGCGATTGAAGCGGACCGTTGCGTCACCATGCCTCACCCACTACTCGATATCAGCCATCTCACCTTCGAGGTGGATCGCCATGCGATTCTCGACCGCCTTGATCTGGCAATCCAACCGGGTGAGATCCATGCGCTCCTCGGAGCCAACGGCTCGGGCAAGACCACCCTGGCTTACCTGTTGATGGGCTGCGAGGGTTATGCGCCGACTGCTGGGAACGTGCAATTCGATGGCACGGACCTTCTTTCCCTCAAGATGCATGAACGGGCCAGGTTGGGCCTGACCCTCGCATGGCAGGAGCCGGCCCGGTTCGAAGGCGTCACGGTTCGCGAATACCTGACCCTGGGTAAACAGGACTGCGACCCTGAGCCGGCGCTGAGACAGGTCGCGCTGGCTCCGGATCGCTATCTGCATCGGCGAATGGATAAGGCCTTGAGCGGGGGAGAACGCCATCGGATCGAATTGGCCTCAGTCTTATCCATGAAGCCAAGACTCGCCATCCTCGATGAGCCAGCGGCGGGGATCGACATGCTTTCGATCACTCACATTATCGATATCATTCGCGCCCTCAAAGCAGCCGGAGGATCGGTCCTCTTGATCACACACCAGGAAGAGGTCGCGCTCATCGCCGACCGGGCCTCGCAGCTCTGCGCCGGGCATATCATTTTCTCCGGCAGCCCGCGCGAAACCGTCGATCATTTCCGCGGGCGGACCTGCGTCCGTTGCGACGGAGAGGTCTGTGACTATGTCCGAGCTTGATGAGCTGAGACGAACCTTGCCGATGGTCGGAGCTGAACCGGCTATCCTCGACGATACGAGCATCGCGCATGTCGTGGCGCTCGGGCATCGCATCCTCAGCCATCGCTCCGTTCCCGGTCTCCGCCTAGATTTGGAGGAAACACCGGACGCCATCGTGGGAAAAGTGATCGTTGAAGCAGGCGCGCAGATCGCCCAGCCGATCCACATGTGTTTCGGTCTAGCTCATCCTACTGGGGTGCAGCAGATCAAGATCGACATACAAATACTAGAAGGGGC
>JACAFD010000247.1 GCA_013388555.1 Nitrospirota bacterium
CAGAAAGTTGGCGGTGAAGGCGTCATAGTCCGGGAGCCAGGCGAACATGTTCGGCGTGCGTTTATACTCTTGGGTCTTCATCCCCTCCCACACAAAAAACGTCCGGTCAGGATAGTGATAGAAGTGGTTCGGCACGTCCTTCATCATCAATCCCACCTGCTTGGGATAGTAGAACCGAATACCGCAACACAGCTTGGGGTACCCGCTGTTTAAGATCAAATCGACATAGGTGCCTGAAAACGACTTGTAGCCGAGAATCCGTTCTTCCGGCAAGATCGGCGGGGCTTGCCACTTGACCCCATCGGCCGTTCGTCGAATCTTACAGTCCGCCGGAGACCGGATGAGCCAGCCGTACTGGCCGACTGTCCGCACCGGTCCACAATCGTCGGGGATCACTTTGTAGCCCTCGACTGCCACAGTCCGTTGCTCGTTCAGCGACATTCCGGACAACAACGGCCGGTGCGGAGTAAAGTCGAGCTTCAGCCGTTCCGGCGCAATGGCAGTCGAATACTCCCGTTCCCAATAGACAACGATCTTATCGCTAGGCTCCTCGCGGATAATTTGTTCGGGAATCGGCTCACTCATCTCGGTGACCTATCGGTGACCTAATTGATCTGACAGGTTGCGGAAAAACCATGGTGGCATAGTAGCGCTTTGATGGCCTGCACGTCTGAGACAAGGAGAGAATGCCTCCGCAGGATGCACAAAAAGTTCGTCCAGCAAGGCCGCAACGAGTGAAGAGGCGAGGCGTACGCTTCGGTACGTTGAGCCTCTGAGCGATGCGAGAACGCCGCTGGCGAACTTTTTCAGCATCCTGCTAGACCTTCTTCATGTGGAACAATGTGAGACCGGCCCTCAGCCTTGCTTTCGGCAAGATCGTGCGATGCATCCGAAACGTATGAAGTCGTTCGACCAGTTCTTCCCAGCAGATATGGAGTCCTTGGGATACTCCGTGGGGACCCAACTGTGCCGGACCGATGACAAATGCATGGCCTCCCCTCAGAAGCATTTGGCTGATCATCTTCATTCGGTTGGCCAGACTGTTCGGTAAATCTGCACTATCGTAGGGCACCCAATGGTATATCAAGTCATAGGAATCATGCGCCCCTTGCTTGCATGCCTCCCCGTCCGAAACGAATCGGATATGCGAGAGCCAATCCCACCGCTGCAACTCCGCACAGACGCTCCAGAGGTGTTGTGCCTGCTTTTGTGCATAGGCTGGACGTCGGACCAGCACAGTATAGTCTCTCAAGCGATCGAAAGTGATGCAAGTCGCAACCACAGCATCGCCATTGTCAATGAGTACGTGCTCAGCTCTCGATAGCACCGTTCCGATCTCCCGATCCTGTTCACCAATATCCTGTATGTAATCGGCCACGAATGGTTGCGCCGGACATTCACTGATTTCAGATGCGTCTTCCGGGTAGAGCAGCACCGCTCCATAGGCGTCTGCAGGAAGGATAGTCGGAACTCCCTGGACAAAGACCGACCGCCAGTCGACCGGGCTTATAGACACTGGGCCACCAGTCTCTCTGAGACTCCCCTGCGGTAGGGGCACAGCCAGTGTCGTTTCTCGATCTCGATCCTTCACGATCACCTGTTCTCCAACAATCTCCGCGCTCCGATCGTATGGAACAAATCGACGGCCTTGCGAATTCATATAGGACAGCCCGGAGGAATCTGACGCCACCGTCACCTTGAGCAACTTGCTGTCTTGGAACGTGAGGCAACCCCCCGGGCGCTGATAGAAATATCGAACCGGAGTAGAAGCCGCCGGCAACCAGACCACTTGCCCGGACTGTTCCCGATTCATAAAGAGCGTGAAGGGGTCATTCCCCCCGGGCGCCTGGGGTGTAAAGAAATTACTAAACAGCCTGAATGCCGCTTCCGAGGGATAGGGGGGAATCCCTCTGTACCGCAATGGTCGAGAACTCGGCTTCCCCTCGTTCTGATCATCGTAGAGCCCGCGGATCAATTCAAACACCCCAGAGCCAGTTCCCGGTAAGAGCGACTTAAAGAGTTCGACCACCGGTAGAAAGTCGATAGAGGACCAAGTCATTGCCCCCATACAGGACATGAAGCGGACCCGCTCGAACCCCCCGTCCTGAAGCACATACAGAGCATCTTTCCTCTGACGGATGGTCGCCCGCCCCGATGGCTCTATCAGAAGATCCTCATCCCGATAGAAGAATCGCACATCCTCGATCGTGACACGCAGCGCCTGCGCAGCCATCGCACGCAAATCATCGGCCTTGAGACCCTGCCAACCTGGCTTACTGGTTAGGTTGAGGCTGGTTTCATTCAGCAAACCAGCCGGCTTCAATCCGACCCAGTGATTCCAATCTAAACGTACCCGAGCACGGCAGAGTCTTACATTGCCTGTGACATCTGTCCCCCACTCGCATTCATGTAACGGGTTCCCTTCCGGATCGGTCGCCAGAAACCGGCGACCATCCGAGCGATAGAACACGAGATGCCCTGTAGGTTGGCGAACGACTCGCCCGCCTGCCTGCTCCAGATCCTGAACGAAGGGGAAATTGGTTGAAAAGCGAAGATGACCGGGGGTTGTCAATGCGGCACGGCTTGGATCGGAGGGCATCTACTCGCGGACTTGCCCGCTCCCCAGCACGATATACTTGAAGCAGGTCAATTCTTCCAGTCCCATCGGACCTCGGGCGTGGATCCGGGATGTACTGATCCCGATTTCTGCTCCCAGCCCGAATTGATAACCGTCGTTCAACCTGGTGGAAGCATTCACCAAGACAGCGCTGGCGTCGACTTCTCGCAGAAACCGCATGGCCTTCGAATAATCGGCTGTCACGATGGCTTCTGTATGGTGAGAACCATACTTGGCAATATGTTCCATCGCCTCATCGACATTCTTGACTACTTTTACCGCGACGGTGAGGTTGAGGAACTCCTTTCCATAATCATCGTCGCCCGCCGGTCTGGCCGACGATGACAACTGGCAGGTTTTCTCGCAGCCGCGCACCTCGACTTTGGCCGCTACCAACTTGTCGATGAAGGGAGCAAGCCACTGGCGCGCAATCCCCTGGTGGACCAAGAGAGTCTCCATCGCATTACAGGTCGACGGCCGCTGCACCTTCGCGTTGAAACAGACCCGCTCCGCCATGGCGGGATCGGCATCGGCATCAACATAGATGTGGCAGACACCGGCGTCATGTTTCATGACAGGGATCGTGGCATGTTCCGTCACGACGCGCATGAGGGACTCGCCGCCTCGCGGGATGATCAGATCGATATAGCGATCTTGCTTGAGAAGAAGGGGAACCAGCTCACGATCGGGCCGTGTAACAAAGCTGATTGCCCCGCTCGGAACACCAGCTTTCTCTGCCGCTTCCGAAAGTATCGTCGCAATGGCCGTATTGGAATGGATCGCCTCACTCCCTCCCCGAAGGACGCAGGCGTTACCAGATTTCAAACAGAGGGCGGCGGAATCAGCCGTAACGTTCGGGCGGGATTCATAAATAATTCCGATGACGCCGATGGGCACCCGCACGCGCACAACCTGCATTCCATTCGGCCTTGTCCACATCTTCGACATATCACCGAGGGGATCAGGAAGCGCAGCCACCTCGCGCAACCCTGCCGCCATCTCGGCGACTCTCTTGTCCGTAAGACGCAGTCGATCGGCCATCGCCTGCTTTCCAGGCACAGACCCGAAGGCCTCCAGATCCAGATCGTTCGCGGCACAGAGCGCATCTTTTTGCTCTTCCAGCGCCTCTGCCATTGCAAGAAGAGCCCGGTTCTTGACAAGAGTCGAAAGCGTAGCCAGCCGGCCCGCAGCTTGTTTAGCCCGCGCGACCAATCCATTGACGTACTCTGGAAGTGGAACGGGGGGAATTACTTCCGCACCCGCCGATTCGATTGACGTGACCGACGCTTCAGC
>JACAFD010000150.1 GCA_013388555.1 Nitrospirota bacterium
CTACCTGGTGTCGCAGTCGCTTGAACAGGGAAAGAGGACCCCGATACTCGGCTTGGAGAAGTACTTTAACGACAAGATCGCAGCGAAGCAGTTGGCAAACGTCTTTGCCTGGGCGGCACCGGGCAGGGAATCGAAGAGCACGACGCATGGCGGATTCGACGACGACCAGGTCACGATGATGAGTGTGATCTCGCTGATGAAGGGAAATGCACTCTAGCAGGATGCTGAAAAAGTCCGCCAGCGTTAGGGGAAGGTTAAGGCTGAGGCTAAGGTTGAGCAAACAAGAACCTGTTCGACGCTTAACCTTAACCTCGACCTAAGCCTTCTTCACTCGCTGCGGCTTGCTGGACAGCCTTTTTGAGCATCCTGTGGCTTTGTTGCCATCAGCGCCAATTTGCAAGACTCCAACAGTATTATTGTGTGTAAACCAAGTTTTTCCGCAGCTTGCTAGCGCGCCCCCAAAGTACTCGTATGGAACTTCGTTTTCAGCCCGCATTGCTGCAAGAGGTCATTGACTCGTTCGTCGAAAAGACGGAACGGGAAGGTGACCCCACCTATTACAAAGAATTTCACGAACTCGCCGACCCGATCTATGAGAAATTTACGCTCGACGATCGTGAGAGTGAGTTCAAGAAGCTCTACCAGTATCTGTTCGGGACCTGGGGTTTTTCCGATATCATCCGCGATGCCTTCACCGAGTATCCATTACTCAAAGAGCGAGTCGGAATCGTGCTCGTCAAGGGGGTACTCAAAGAAGATCAGGAAGGCGTCGATATTCTCAGGAAGTGGGGAGCCGTCGAACACGAGCTGGCTCGAGCGTTCGAAGAAAAAGGGTTGAAAGGGGTGGGGATTAAGCTCATTCCACGACGATTCTACGATCCGGCGCTCACGCGCTATTGCCGCCATGAGCTGCTTCATATCTCGGACATGCTAGATCCGGCCTTTGGGTATGATCCGGATACCAAGGTCGGGCAAAATCCCGGCGAGGAAACTCTCATTCTCCATCGCTATCGCATCTTGTGGAGTCTCACCGTGGACAGCCGGCTGACAGCAGCCGGCAAGGAACCGATGCTGAGGAAGGAAGACCGGTTCAAAGAATTCCGTTCCTGGTATCGCAAGATTCCCGCGCCGCAATTGAAATCGGTGTTCGAGGGGTTGTGGCAAACGAGTTTCTTTACCCACTCGGAATTGATTGAAATGGCTTCAGACACCCTGCGTGTGATGGATCGGGCCGTGGAAGTCGAGGGGGGCGAGGTTCCAGAAACAGAAAATAAAGTCATGCTGATGCCGGGATTTCCCTGTCCTCTGTGCCGATTTCCGACCTATTCGTGGGTCGAGGATATGGACAAGAAGCTTGAGACCTATGTGCTCGATTTCATCCGCGAGAATCACCCTGGCTGGGATACTGAATTCGGGGCTTGTGATCGCTGCGTCGAGGTCTACAAACTCCGTGCCGACGGTGTCATGTAAGGGTGCATGACTGTGGCTACCGATTCTTCATACGGCCGCCGCGACTTCCTCAAAGATTCCGTCGTATCCGTTGCCAAAGCTGCACAGGAATTTGCCAAACAACAAGCGGTCGCTCCGGAACAACCTGCTCCACCGCAGTTGCGGACAGATTGGTTGCGTCCCCCCGGTGCTACTGACGAGGCGCTATTTTTGGAGCGATGCACAAAGTGCGGCGACTGTGCCAAGATCTGCCCGTATGGATCGATTACGTTCCATCCGTTGAATGGGACCCCGGTGATTTTCGCAGATCAGATGCCCTGTTTCCTCTGCGAGGATACGCCCTGTATCGCGGCCTGTGTCACCGAGGCGCTGCTCCCGATCGAAGGACGAACACAGATACGAATGGGTCTTGCGGTTGTCTCGCACCGAGCCTGCACAGCAGGGCAGGGGTGCCATGCCTGCGCGTCGAAGTGTCCCACGGACGCGTTAGCAATGGATTTTGATAGTCAGCGGCTTGTTGTGACGACCGAGCGTTGTGTCGGATGCGGGCTGTGTGAACAGGTCTGCCGGACAGTGAACGATCGCGTAGCCATTCGAATTACACCGGTCAGATTGTTAGCGCAGCCGCTCTCGTGACCTGCAAACATATGCGTGGTTGCATGCGCGAGAATTGGAGAGACATGGGGCGTATCCCGAGGGGGAAGCTTTCCGGAAACCTAAGGGTCTGAGTAGTTCTCCCTTAAGGGAAGATCCCGCTTGACAAGTCCAGGACCGATACCTACGATACAAAATGTTGCCCCCTATGGTTTGCCCTCAAATGACAGGAAGCTTTTTGTGGGCAGCAGGGTAAACTGAGGAGCTGATTTTTATGGCGAGTAAACAGCCGGTGCCAGCAGGTTCCCCGGCCGTGGTCGGGGTCATTCCCACGTCGTCGGCTATTAAGGATTCACCAGCCGTCGAACGCGCCCTCAGCCGCAGTAAACTCTATCTCCTTGTGTCGTGGAGCCTGCTCTATCCCGAAGACGACGAATTCCTTGATTACGTGCAATGTGGCGAGTTTGTCGACGATGGACGAGCGGCGCTCGAAGCCCTGGACCAGGCGCTTGACGGCATCGGGGGTGAGCGGGCCAAGCTCAAGCTGGTATTGCTGCGCAACCAGCTCGATCAGATCGAGAAGGTCGTCGCGTCGGAATGTGTCAACTGGAAACTCGGCGATCTGCAAGCCGAGCATCGCCGAGTGTTTAGTAACGTCATCACCCTCGATTGCCCTCCCTACGAAACGCTTTTCGGAAACGACCACGTGTTCGCTCAATCGCAAGTCATGGGCGATATTGCGGGATTCTATCGTGCGTTCGGGGTGGAACTGTCCAAGGACATCCATGAGCGGCTGGATCATTTGAGCGTCGAATTCGAGTTCATGCATTTCCTTGCATACAAAGAATCCTATTCGCGCTGTCACGATGGAGCAGACAAGACTCAGATCGTCCTGGACGCACAGAAAAATTTTGTCAAGAATCATATCGGCCGGTGGGTCCCGCTATTTTGCCGGATGCTGGTCAGGAAAGCTTCGTCCGGGTTCTACAAACACGTGGCGGATCTGATGGCAGAGTGGATGGATTTCGAAACCGCGTTCCTCGGCGTCGTTCCGCAACCCTATTCGGAGTCCGATTATCGGCCGGCGACTTTCAATTCGCCGGAAGGCCAGACGTATGAGTGTGGCGCACAGGACCAGGGTAATGAACTGAGTGTGTTGCTGAACGAAGTTGGGGCCGATTCATTCTTAGACAAGACGGATCAAGGAAAAGACAAGGAGCGGGAAGGGCCGGTGGGAACCGCCTGACCGTTCCTGTATCGTGAAGGTTTCTATGTGGTGGGTTCCAGCCATGATCGTAGGCCCCAAGTGTTTCATCTTATCGGAAGAAAGAGTATAAGGTGGGCAAGGATCAACAGCCAACGAACAATCGTGTGAGGGTTGGGATTATCATCGCTTCGGTGGTGTTTGGTGTGGCTTGGGCGATCATTATGATTCTGATTGGAAAGAATTGATCTGTATCCGCTGTGAACCCAAATCGTTTAATTGAGAGGAGGCGTATCTCATGAGCTTGGTGCAGACACACAGCAAGCGTGTGGTGTTTGGCATACTTGTCTCTGCGTTGATCGTCGGCGTCATGCTGACCATCGGGCAGGTGCCGTTAGCAGTCAGCCAGCCAGTGACGATTCCGGCAAAGATGATCAAGGGAGCGATTCCGATGGATGGCGCGAACCCGGTCTGGGAAGGTGTGCCCGGGGTGATTGTTCCATTGAGCGGACAGCTGATCACTACACCGATGCATCCGAATATTTCGGTGAAGTCGGTATTCGTGAAAGCCATGACTAATGGTAAAGAGATCGGTTTGCGTATCGAGTGGAACGATCAGACCAAGAACGATACGACTATCGGTCCTCAGGATTTCCGGGATCAGGCTGCGGTTATGTTCCCGGTCAACACGGCTGGAGCGCCACCCTTCCAGTGCATGGGTCAGTCGGGGGGCACGACCAATATTTGGCGGTGGAATGCAGAGTGGCAAAAGGATCTCGGTAAGGATAGCGCGGGCATCTGGGATGTGGATGACCAATACCCAGGTATTTTTTGGGATTTCTATTTCGAAGAGCCGGCGGGTGGTGTGACCTATCCGGATCGGATCGGCCGCAGCCTTGGGCCCTTCAATCCTGGCATCTGGTCCGGTAACATCATGTCGGATCCGACCTTGCGTGTGAGCTCGGTTGAGGATCTGAATGCCAATGGGTTCAGCACCCTCACGACGCAGGCGCATCAGGATGTCATCGGCAACGGTGTGTGGGAACCCTCTGGCTCCGTCAAGGGTGGCGGATACAGCGGTCCAACGTGGCGTGTGGTGGTGAAGCGTGCACTGGAAACCGGTGATGCCAATGATACCCAGTTCAAAGCGGGAATGTCAGTGCCGATCGCGTTCGCAGTTTGGGACGGTAATAACATTGAACGGAACGGCATGAAGGCCCTCTCCACCTGGTTTACCCTGAAGCTTTAGTAGGAAACCGGTCGCGGAACATACTCTCTCGTATCTCGTAGGGGTGCGAGGGATAGCGGAATGAGAAACCCCAGTTCGGCGTCAGGCCGGGATGGGGTTTCTCTTTTTATGCAGCGAAGAGCATCCGTGGTTAAAGATCTGCTTGCAGACAGTCTTGTCCGGCAGCATACCTACGGTGTACTGATTAAGAGGGCTTTCGGTGGTTGCATTTGACAGTTGGCGGAGTGTATAAAAAGCTTCGGTATATTGAGGAACTACCTTCTTCGCTCTCCAAGTTGGCCGGAGATTTAGCATGAAAGTTTCACTGCTCTTTCCTCCGACGTGGCACCCATCACAGCCCTATCTAAGCCTCCCATCCTTGAAGGGGTTTTTAGCCCAGGGCGGTGTCAGTAATGTTGCTCAGCGAGATCTTGGGATTGAACTCTTAGATGGGCTACTTACCCAGTCTTATGGGGCAGGGCTCTATCAGGAATTGGCCGATAAACAACACGCGCTTGAGCGGGAACGACTAGGAGAAACTGGACCGGGAAGTGCCGAGCATTTGGCCAGAGTGGTGGAGTCGCTGGACCGCTTTCCCTATCTCATCGATCGAATTGAGCCGGCCAAGGAGACCCTCCGGGGAGAAGGCTTTTACGACCTCGAATCCTATAAGGAAAGTCTTTTTCTTATCGATAAATGGCTGGAGGTGCTCTCCACTGTCTATTTCCCGACCCGACTAACGGTCGTTGACAATCAGTTCGGTAATTGTTCCATCTACTCCTCGAAAGACCTGATGAAGATCATCAGGGACGAATCTCAGAACCCCTATATCCAGCTCTTCCGTCAATACTTCATTCAATCAATCGTCGGTGACCAGCCAGACATGGTCGGAGTGTCGATTACAGCCACCTCTCAGATTATTCCGGGCTTGACGCTCTGTCGTTTGATCAAGGAGGCCGCTCCCGGCATCCATCTGACCATCGGCGGCAGTATCTTTACCCGATTGGTCGATAATGTACGCCGTTGCCCGAGTCTTTTCGATCTGACCGACGACATTATCGTGTTCGAGGGTGAAACTGCGTTGCTCGAACTCGTCAATCAATTGGCCGGGAAACGAGATTTCAGCAAAGTTCCGAACCTGATTTATCGCCAGAACGGGAAAATTACGGTCAATCAGCCGTTTTATTCTGAAAATATCAACCAGTTGCCGGCCCCCAACTACGACGGGTTTCCTCTCGGACTTTATCTGGCGCCGGAGGCGGTGTTGCCTGTCCAGTTTTCACGGGGATGCTATTACAAGGATTGTGCGTTCTGTGCTCTCACTCTGGATCACCAGAACTTCAGGCAGAAGGAGCCGGGACGGACCGTCGAGGACTTGGAATGGCTTAAGCAGCGATATGGCGCACAGCGCTTCTTCTTTACCGACGAATGCTTCGCCCTATCGCCGACCAAACGATTGTGCCAGCAGATCATTGACAAGAAACTGGACATCAAATGGACCTGTGAGATGCGGTTCGAAAAGCATCTGACCCGTGAACTCCTGGCCTCTATGCGAGATGCCGGGTGCCTGAAGATCGTGTTCGGATTGGAGTCCTTCAATCAGCGTGTGATGGACTTGATGCAGAAGGGGATTAAGCAGGAATGGGTCCGTCGCATCGCCGACGATTGTGTCGATCTGGGGATCGCGGTGCATTGCTATATCATCGTGGGGTTCCCAACCGAAAAGGAAGAAGAAGCCCGGGAGACGATGAATTTCATCGTGGAGAACGAGCGGCTTCATGGATCGTATGGATTCTCTTGTCAACCCTGCCTCTTCGATTTGGAGAAAGAAGCGCCGATCATGAGCGACCCTGGTAGCTATGGAATCAGGCGTATTATGCGCCCCTCGGCAGAGGATTTGAGCCTGGGGTTTTTCTACGAGGTGTCGGAAGGCATGACCCCGGACGAAGCGGAGCGGCTGTATCAGCAGGTCTACGAAAAGGTCAGCGAAGTTGTGTGCGAGTTGCCGTTCAATTACTCCATGGCCGATGGATTATTGTATATCGAACGAGCCAAGACCCAGGAAGTGGGCGTGCCCCAGCCGGCGGGGTCGTGATGAGCATTTGTTGCACGACGTTGACCCTCTTGTTCTTTGATCGGTATCAGTCGCGTTTTCTTTACGGGTGTGCGGCGTGATTGCCACGAACCCCACCATCGACCGGATTACGGGGAAGATCGGCGATCAATCCCTTCTGTTTCAGTACACGGTCAAGCTCATTCTGATTGTTTCATTCTCGGAATTGATTCTGTATCGGCTCGTGTCACGCTTAGGAATGCATCTCAGCAAGCTGGCGCAGGAGCATGAATGGATTGTCCCGACCTTCACAGCGCTGACGCAAATCGGGCAGTGGCTGCTCAATGTCGTGGCGATTCTCCTGTTTCTTGCTCTGGGCGTGGCGGGCATCAATCGAATAGCCAGTCGTGGGTTTACGGGAATGAACCTGATTATCATTCCCTGCGTTGCGCTGCTCTTGATTCTCACGGTGGGCTTCTTGTTGATTCCGCCTGCGTTTCTGGGGTCGGCAATTTACAATTTTGTGGCCTTAGTGGTGCTCATCTGCCTCATGGTGGAATACCTCTCGACCCACACGGAATGGTCGCAACGCGCCATGGGTATCACCTATCTCCTCGGGATCGGTGGGTGGTTGTATTACCAGATCGTGTCCACCATCTATAGTTTTGTCGGAACCGTTGCGGCCCCGCCTTTCGTCTATGAGGCCCATCGCGGGGGTGAAGCGCTGTTGGTCTTGTCCAGCATCCTTGTTATGTGGGCCTATGGGCGTGGTGTCTCGTTTCGGACGCGTAATCAGCGGCAACGCCGACGCGCCATCTGGTTTTGGGCAACTTCCGTATCTGTGTTTACCGTTATGCTATTCCTGGATTATCTGCTCAAGCGGTATGACCCTGGGATGGCCGAAAACATTCGTAAGGCGGCAGACGGCATCGGGTGGATATTTCAATTCGGCATGGGCTACACGTTTTTCCTTCCGTTTGCGATCTACATGACAGGCTTGTTGTGCTGGTCATACACGGTCATTAAGTTGCTTACCATGGGCCGACTCGCCGGATACGGACTCGGATTGATGTTTATCGCTGGCTATGCGCTCCTGTATTCGAATTTGACGCTCATGGTAGTGCTCGGTGCCATGCTGTTGACGATGGACCGGCATCGTCGTGATTCGACGGATTCTGCACCGGCGGCCAATGCATCCATGGCAGGCCGACAGGATTCATTGGTGGGAGGGCATATTTAACAGATCTTTTGAGGATTGGGAACCATATGAATGAACCGACGACTTCTGCCCCCGACCAAAGCCATACCGTTGTCGATCCCGGCGATCAGCCGTTGAGCCCCGACGAAGAGATCGCCGAGATCGAGAAACTTCTGGCGACCGAGCCCGATGACTTCCAGGCCCGCTGTCGATTAGGCGAACTGTATTTCAGTAAAGGCCGCATGGATGACGCACTCGTAGAAGTCAAGAAGTCGATCGAAATGGCGGAGGGCCTCCGCGCAGAAATGAATCGATCCCTTGCAATGTACTATTCGAATTTGGGGACGATCTACGCGACGAAGGCCATGACGGATGAAGCGGAGGCCGAGTTTAAGCATGCGCTCGAGGTCTTCCCTCACGATGTCCTGGCCCTCTTCAATCTCGGGCGGGTCTATGCCGACAAGAAAAAGTTCATGGAAGCCAAGGAGTATTACGAGCGCCTTGTGGAGATTACGCCGGATGATCCCATGGCTTGGTATAATCTTGCAGGGGTATACGTGGAACTCGATAATCCAGAGGTTACGGATTACAACACGATCGACATGGCCATCCAGTGCTATATCCGCACCCTCGAATTGGACCCGAAACATCTCGAGGGTAGTTTCAAGCTGATGGAGTTGGCCCTCAATCACAAGAAGACGGATCTCGCCATCAAGGTCATGGAAGAAGCCGTCGAACAGAATCCCGACGAACCGCTTGCCTATTACAACTTAATTAGTGTGTACGACAAGGCAAAGATGTTCGAACAGGCTGAACAGGCGCGGAAGCGGTTGAGGGAACGATTTTCCAAACGGGCTAAGGAGAGCAGCGCATCCTGATCGCCCCACTTGTAGGGAGGGACATATCATGTTTGGAAGTCTTGGTTTTACAGAGTTGATTCTGATCCTTGCCATCGTGCTCCTTATCTTCGGTGCGGGGAAACTGCCCCAGTTGGGGGAAGGGGTCGGCAAGGCGATTAAAGGCTTCAAGAAGTCTGTCCATGAAGCGGACGCGATTGAAGGCGAAGCTCAAGGGACTCAGCAGCAGATGGCAGCCGTTCCACAGCAATCAACCCCCACAGCCTCGGCGCAAGGGCCGGTTCCTGTGGAGCAGCCGGCGGCACCGGTTCAATCAGTTTCACGCGGCTAATCGCCGGAATTGGGCCACAGACTCATGGAAACTGACCTGCAGCTCGCGATTGGCTATATCGAAACCTTTGCTGGAAATGGTAAGGCTAGGAGCACCGGCGATGGAAAACGGGCAATCAAGTCTGGGGTCCCTCTTCCCCATCATGCGGCACTCGACAAGAATGAGACGTGGTTCTACTTTGCCGAGTCCGGTTCCGATCGGATCCGGCGAGTCAATCTCCTAGAAGGAACACTCCACAATTTCGCCGGTATCGGTGAAACCTGCTATAGTGGAGACGATGGCCCCTGTGGGGAAGCCGGGCTCTATTTACCGCTCGACGTCGCGTTTGATTCCCATAATGATCTCTTTATCTGCGATTCAGGTAGTAACCGTATCCGGAAAGTGGACCATGAGACCGGCATTATTACCACGATCGTCGGCACCGGGCAGCATGGGTTCAACGGAGACGGCCCAGCCCTTGAAATCAATCTGACCTGGCCTGCCGCTATCGCTTTCGACCCCGATGATGTCCTGTACATCGCCGACACGCAGGCGCACAGAATCCGGCGATACGATCCCGGGACCGGCATAGTGACGACTGTGGCAGGAACCTGGACGGCCGAAGACGAGGCCCGTGAGCAGCCCCTCGTTGCGCGTAATTTAGTCGTGCTCTCTGGCGATGCCATTGGGATTGATTTCAGCGATGACCAGGGCTGGCTCATGCCGGTCTGTTCAGACGGACTGGACATGTCCATGTATCTTGACGATGGAAAGCCTGCGATCGAAGCTCGACTTTATGATGTGGTGGGGCTCACGGTGAACGGGAAGGGCGATATTATTTTCGTCGACAAAGGCAGTAACCGAGTACGCAGCATCGATCACCGGAGCGGTATTATCTCCACAGTGGCCGGCGTGTGCCGGTACGGCTATGACGGGGATGACAAGCCGGCGATCAGAGCTATGCTCCATGCGCCGGAGGCTGTGGTGGTCGATCGACATGATAATCTCTACATTTCCGACACGATGAATCACCGGGTGCGTAAAGTTGACGTGGCCACCGGATTCATCACGACGGTGGCAGGCAATGGGGACAGCGGCTACGAAGACAAGAATATGGGTGGCTGCGGCGCCGCGCGCTTCGTGGCGAAGGAATCGGCAGGGACCGTGAAACATGGAGATGGACTCCTGGGAGTGGAGGCTGTCGTCAACTCCCCAGTCGGCCTTGCCCTGGACTCTCAGGGGCATCTCTACATTTGCGAGCGAGGAGAAAACAAAATTCGCCGAGTGAAACTTTGGTAGCCATCCTGAGACAATCGCACGGTTTGCCAAGACCTTGGGGTACTCTGAATGGATGAGGGTGTGCTCACGCCTGTTATTCGAGGGCCTGGCATAGTGCGGGCAAAGACGAAGACTTCTTCCCGCCCGCTGTTTCTTTTGTTTCTTTCTATTCTGGTTATGGCCGGGGTCTTAGTGGGCTTCGGTGTTCCTCTTGTTAGTTCCGAGGGGATGATTGTTCGCGCGCGGCTTGTCGAGGGAGAGTTGCCGCTTGGGCCAGAGGATGTCTCCTGGTCCAGAATATCACCGATGACTATTCCATTGAGCGGTCAGGTGATTACCAGGCCGGTTTGGCCTGAGCCGACTGTCCGAGCCTTAACGGTTCGGTCGTTTCACAATGGCACGGACATCGCATTTCTGCTCGAATGGCAAGACAACACGAAGAATGACCGCCTGACACCGGGGACTTTTCGCGACGGCGTTGCGATAGGACTGCCGCTCGGCGATGCACCCGCGTTCTTCTGCATGGGCCAACTCGATCACTACATCAATATATGGCACTGGAAGGCCGATTGGCAGAGCGATATCGATCGCCGGGCAGCCAAGACATCCGAGAAACCTCGAGAAGGTGTGCGAACATTTGAAGTCATTCCACGCCGGATCTCTTCGGTCGAGGACCTTATCGGCGGAGGCTTTAGTACTCTGACGACCAAAGACAAACAGGGGCGTGTCCAGGGGAGTGCTGTGTGGAAAGACGGGGTGTGGCGTGTCGTCATGCGCCGTCCATTAGTCAGTGAAGAGCAGGAGAACGAAGCAAAGCTGATCCCGGGCCGCGTGCAGACCGTATCGTTTGCCGTGTGGAATGGTGAGAATAAAGAGCGGAATGGACAGAAGGCTGTCGCGCCTTGGTTCCAGCTCATTATCGACCCAGTTGCAAAGCGTTAACAGGCTGCTGAAAAAGGAGGCGGGGTAGCTGGGACGACCCCGTGCTCGCGCAACGCGCGGCTTCAGAAAGCCCTCGTTGGACGCGCGCAGTTGGGATCATCCCAGCCACCCCTTATAAAGTGATGGTTCGCTGGGGCCTTGCTGGGCGGCTTATTTGAGCAGCCTGTGGGAGTATCACCTCTGTGCCGCACATGTAAAATATTCCAGCAGGCAATAAACTATTTTGGCGAGAGGGTCGTAGAGAGGCGTAAACGTTGGAGGGTGTTCGAATCGGCTTAGTCGGTGTGCAACCAAAGGCCCTTCGGAGTGGAAGGGCTTTTTTCTTGTGTGCCTGCCTCATTCTGGGGGTCCTGCCAGGTCTCACGCCGACACTGGTGAGTGCGGCAAATCAGGAGCTGATGACCGTGGATGAAGCCGCGCGGTTGGGAGAGGAATTCGGCGTCATTGTTGGAGACGTAGACGAAGATATCAAAAAAGAATTGAAACTTGAACGGGCGCAGGGTGTTGCGGTCTTCGAAGTGATCGGAAGTTCGCGCGCCGACTATGCTGGCATCAAGGTCCGATCCATCATTAAATAAATCGACAAGACAGAAATTAGAAACATGATCGATTTTGGGAAAGCGATCCAGCGCGGGATGAAAGCGTGTAACTTTACCGTGGGCACCTATGAGCCGGCTGATCCAGGCGATCCGGTTGGATGGGGGGTAAATTTTCATTTCGTTGGATGCAAGCGGGACTGATGATGTTACGACGAAGAGGGTCCGTACCACGAATCGCCGCCTTGGTCCTCACGCTCGTTGCGGGCGCTATAAGTCTGTATGTCGGCCATGCCACTGCGCAGAAGACAGAGGTTCAGGCTTCTGGCGACTGGGTGGCGGAAATTGAAGAAATCTTTATTCGATCGGAGAATTGTAAACAGTGCCATGATCGACACTATGAAGAATGGAAAGGCGCGCGTGAGCAGACGCCCGATCTCAAAACTTTCGGCCGGGTTGATGCTTCCCTGTTGCATGGGACAGCCCTAGAGTCACCGGTCTTCCGCACGGTCCTGGGCCTCTGGCTTCAGACCAATCCGACGACTGACGAACGGGGACGTTGCCTCTCTTGCCATGCACCATCGACTACCATCTTTCCTCAGCATACCGACAAGATTATGGCTCAGGTCCTGGCTGGCACACCGAAAGTGGAAGGCATCGGGTGCGCTTCCTGTCACTTGATCAAACAAGTCGAGCAGACATCGAATTCTCCGCCCTCATTCAAGATCGAGCCAGGCAAAATGCTCTACGGCCCCTATGCAAATCCGGAGGAGAATCTTGTCCACCCTGCGATGCAATCCGCGCTGTTCCGTGGCGCGAACTATTGCGCATCGTGCCATTTCGACAAGGTCAAGGATGTCACGCAGAAGGATCTTCCGGGTGAGATCTTGCAGGGGACAGTATGCCAAGACTGCCATATGGAGCCTTCGACCGGCAGTTCCACCTCGAAGCGCGGCGCCATGATGCGTGCTATCGGTCGCCACTGGTTCCGCGGGGTGGTCGTGTCCGGCACCATCCTCAAGAATCGAAATCTACAGGCTGAATGGATGCCTCGGGTGGATCTTGAGACCACCAAGTCTGCCTCGTCGGTGGAGGGAACGGCGCTGGTGAAAATAGGCAGCCTTCCCCACAGTTTTCCCGATGGTGACCCTGTGCTCAAGCAGTTTTTTCTAGTCCTGACTGTGAGGGATGCGCAGGGTAAAGTGCTGAAGGAAGAGACTAAGCAGTTCGGTTTGTCCTACGACAAGATTCTTCGTGGCCCGATTCCTGACCCCTTTATCAAGGGGGGGCATACGCGAAAAGTTCCCTTCTCCCTTGCGATTCCGTCTGACACGACTGCCACAACGATTGAAGCGGTACTGAACTATGCGTTGATTCCGACGCCTGAAGCCGAGCTCAAGGAGAAATATCTTGCGACACTGGCAACCGACAAAGAGCGGGAGAGCGCGAAGAAGATTCTGGATGAGTATACGCAGCCGCGCCTCCTAACCTACCGGGCAAAAACACTCTGAGCTCTTGAAGCAGAAGGACCAGAATGATGGTGCGAGACTCGATCTCTGAGAGGACCTCGAGGAGGATGATTGTTGTGGTGCTGACGTTGTTCCTCTTGCAGGGGCTCAGTAACGGCACGTTCGCGCAAGAAACGGGCAAGTCTCCGAACACCCTTGAAAAGGCCTTTCCGAGTGCCAGCAAATGTAAACGTTGTCATGAACGTGTGTTTGAAGAGTGGGAAACATCTCCGCTCGCTCGTTCGATCCATTCCCCGGCGTTCCGCGCTTCGCTCGACATGTTCTTGGCTTCCCCGGTAGGAAAAGACAAAGCCCAGTGTTTTCGATGCCACGCTCCGCACGTGCGTGAGTTCCCCGATCAGGTTCAGCACTTTATCGATGAGGCCAAGTCTGGTGACCCGTTACTGGACGGAGTAGCATGTGCGCAATGTCACTTGATCAAACAGGTCGATCGAACCAAGCATCCGCCGGAGCCCACGTACGATATTGAGAGCAAGACGCTTTATGGCCCCTATAGGGATTTCGTGCCGAACCTTGCTCACCAGTCGATGGAGCTTGGGCTGTTTCAACAGTCAGACCTCTGTCTCAATTGCCACCAGTCGGTCCCCTCGGCTGCTAACTTAGGGAAGACCAATGACCTGCTGGGCGGCTGGGATCAGAACAAGGCGGTCAAGTCAGGCAAAGAGTGCCAGACCTGTCACATGCCGGAGCAGATTGGTGAGTCAGCGAACGGGGAGAAAAAGCGGAAAGTCGCAAACCATACATTCCCCGGACGTGTCGGCAAGCTTCGCCAGGAAGCGGCCAAGCTGGACGTCCAGACAAGAGTCGAGGGCGAGAAAACCACGGTCACAGTCAAGGTGCAGAGCCTCGTCCCGCATAGTCTGCCTGCCACCCATCCGGCCTGGGCTTCTCTGTTATTGGATCTGGATATCAAGGGAAAGAATCTGAAGACCGTCTTCACCGACAAGCGGGTCTATGGCCGAGTCTATCAGGACAGCAAGGGCCGGAAGACAAGCTTCGATTTTGAGGCAGTCAAGGTCCTTGAAGACACGGTCTTGAAGGCGGAAGAAATGCGTGTCGAGACATTTACCTTTTCCACGCCGAAAGATACCAAGACGTTCGATGTTGAGGTAACCCTCAACTACGCGCCCCTCACAGGTCCTCCCGCATTCATCCAGCGCGTCGAAGCCGAGTCTTCCAGAGGATCAATGGACCCAGTGTTCCAGCCGATCGAGATTGTCAAGTACGTCGAGAACATACCAGTCACGAAGTAACGTAGCTCGTCGCTCGTGAAGCGCGGTCGGATTGAAGCAAGGGTAATTTCTGCTCAGAGCGAACAACGCTTCACGAGATACGCTTCACGGGTTATTAGTCGCAAATGATGCTGGAGCCGGGCGACTTCATTTTAAAGATCTGGACGGCATTGTACATACCCTTGGCAGGGTGGTTGAGGATAAGGCGGGAATTCGTAATGTGGGTGTCAAGTAATTCGTATTGTCCACCGCTGAAGTAGACATCGCAGTCATCAATCGCGCAGTTTTTGTAGACGTGGTTGTCGAGTGAGAGCTTCGCCTTGGTGAACGTCTTACCTTCCACAAGAATATAGTCTGGCGCCATGCCCACGGGTATTTCCTCCGCCGCGCACTATAACAAAGTCGGCTACCGCCGTAAACCTATCGCTTTAGAGGCCGGAAGAGCCCGGGCCAATAACCTCTATGGAACTTGCCACACGACTGAGCGTATTATCAGGTAGTTTCAATGGGCAACATGAGTCGAAAGACAAATCTTTCCGACAGGCTCAAAGGCGCTCCACATACATATTCCTCTGCAACGGGAGACAAGAATCGTGGCCATTTTAATTGTAGATGATTCGCGAGATGAGCAGACACTGCTATCAACCAGGCTTCACGCAGCCGGTTATGAGGCACTGATGGTCGCCGATTCTGCTGAGGCGGTGTTGGAGATGCTGAGTCAGAACAGCGCTGGACAGAAGATGGGAGGGATTGATCTCATCCTTATGGATATCTTGCTGCCCGGTGTGGATGGGCTTGAAGCCTGCCGACGAATTAAGGCGACCGAATGGCTCCAGGATATTCCCATCATCGTCATCACTGTGAAGACCGATGAGCAGGCGCTTCTCGCAGCTTTCGCTGCAGGCGCAATGGACTATATCCGTAAACCGGTCAATCCGGCAGAACTCGTTGCCCGCGTGTCCTCGGCTCTCGCCATGAAAAAAGAACGAGACACCCGTAAGGCGAGAGAGCAGGAATTGCTGATGCGGACACAAGAACTCGAACAAGCGCTGCGGGATGTTAAGGTGTTGCACGGGTTAATTCCAATCTGTGCCAAGTGCAAGAGAGTGCGGACAGACAACGGGAACTGGCAATATTTAGAGGAATATATTCAAACCCATTCAGAAGCAGAGTTTAGTCATGGAATCTGCCACGTATGTATGAAAGAGGTCTATCCCGGCATGATTAAAGACTAAAGAATACAAGACTCTAACGCTGTTCAACACGCTAACGTACGCGCGCCGCATCCCTGAGGATTTGTATCTGCCAAGATTCCGGCTTAGCGGAAACATTTGCTGCATGGGACTGAAAGCCCCCGGGGCTACAGGAGGATAAGGAAACGTATTCTTAAACCTCTGTTCTCGGTAAAAAGTCCATCGATTGTTATACGAGATTGCTCTGTCTTTTAGCTTGATCCTCTTCTCCTACCTGTATAGAATGACCCACATTTTCAGGCAGTTAACTGCACAGATCGAATCTGCACTATCTCGCGTTTCGTCCTTCCGACTCATGTACTTTTGATGGGTTGAAGCCTCGGGGAGTTGTGTGACATACATCATGGGGCCGGCAGTTTCGCGCAAAGCTGGGATGAGCGCATTTGCATGATGGTCAAAATGGCTCTCCAGCGCGACCGCATGTCTAGGCGCGGTCATGCCTGCAGGGTTGCGGCAGACAGGGAGCAAACCTGGACACCTTTTTCACCATTACTGGTAACGGGAGGACTGTACTGTGAGTGATTCTGTGATTATTACGTTTGCGTTGATAGCGGCGGTGACTGGCATCGCATACGGCCTATACTTGGCCATGTGGGTATTCAAGCTTGACGCCGGGAACCAGAAGATGCAGGACATTGCAAAGGCCATCCAAGAAGGCGCGAGCGCCTACCTGAATCGCCAATACCGGACCGTTGGCATAGTCGCGGCAGTATTGTTCGTTGTGTTGTGGGTGGCTGGGGCATTTTCCGATAAGTTCGGTCTACTGACCGCAATCGGATTCTTGATTGGCGCCGGGGCCTCCTCGGTGGCCGGGTATGTCGGTATGGTCATCGCAGTGCGGGCGAACGTCCGGACGGCCCAGGCTGCTCATAACGGGATGAATTCGGCGTTGACCGTGGCATTCCGTGGCGGTGCGGTGACCGGACTCTTGTTGATCGGTTTGGGTTTGCTGGCTATTACCACGTTCTATGCCGTCGCATCGCAGTTTGCGGGGCAGGAGCATGCGATTCATGCGTTGTTGAGTCTTGGATTTGGCGGGAGTTTGATTTCGGTGTTTGCCCGTGTAGGAGGTGGTATCTATACGAAAGCGGCGGATGTCGGCGCAGATCTTGTCGGAAAAGTCGAGGCGGGGATTCCAGAGGACGACCCTCGTAACCCGGCAGTCATCGCGGACAACGTGGGTGACAATGTCGGCGACTGCGCCGGAATGGCGGCGGACCTTTTCGAGACCTACGCGGTGACGACAGTGGCGGCTATGGTCTTAGCCTTTACCCTGTTCAAGGGAGTAAGTGCCCCGGTTCTATATCCTCTCGCTCTCGGGGGCGTTACGATCTTTGCGACGATCATCGGTATTTTCTTCGTGAGGGTAAGCCAGGGCGGCGAGATCATGACGGCACTCTACAAGGGCTTGTTTGTGGCGGGTGGCATTGCCGCGGTCGCTTTCTATCCTGTAACGACCATGATCATGGATGGTGTGGGAGGGGTCAGTGGGGTGAGCTACTTCATCGCGGCGTTGATCGGATTGGCTGTGACCCTTGCACTCGTTTTTATCACTGATTACTACACTTCCAAGAGCTATAAACCGGTGAAGGCCATTGCCAAGGCAAGTGAAACGGGCCATGCGACCAACATCATCGCAGGGCTAGCGGTGGGGATGGAGGCTACGGCCTGGCCTGTGGTGGTGATCGGGGCCGCGATTCTTTCAAGCTATTGGATCTGCGGTGGTGCGGCATCAGGCGGCTTGTACGGTGTGGCCGTAGCCGCCGTGTCGATGTTGTCGATGGCTGGGATCGTCGTGGCGATCGATGCGTTCGGCCCGATCACAGACAATGCAGGCGGTATCGCTGAGATGGCCCATCTCGGCAAGGAAGTTCGGGACATCACCGATCCATTGGATGCTGTCGGTAACACGACGAAAGCGGTGACCAAGGGTTATGCGATCGGATCGGCCGGTCTCGCAGCGGTGGTGCTGTTTGCCGAATATGCACGTGAGGTGGCCAAAGGAAGCGGGGCCAGTACGTTTGATCTTTCCAACCCTTCTGTCCTCGTCGGACTCTTCTTGGGCGGGATGCTGCCCTTTATCTTCGGTGCCCTCTGCATGAAAGCGGTAGGAGAGGCAGCCGGATTGGTGGTGGAAGAGGTGCGCAGACAGTTTCGTACGATCAAGGGGATCATGGAGGGAACCGGCAAGCCGGAATATGGCACATGTGTGGACATTGTGACGCAGGCGGCGATCAAAAAAATGATGGTGCCGGGGTTAATTCCGGTCATCTCGCCTATTCTGGTCGGCGTGATCCTGGGTCCGCAAGCGTTGGGCGGCATGCTCGTCGGCAGTATTGTGACGGGGCTGTTTGTCGCCATCTCGATGACGAGCGGCGGTGGTGCCTGGGACAATGCCAAAAAGTATATCGAAGAGCAGGGGAAGAAAGGGACTGATACCCACAAGGCGGCAGTGACGGGTGATACCGTAGGCGATCCTTACAAGGACACAGCTGGTCCAGCGATCAATCCGATGATCAAAGTCATCAACATTGTGGCCCTCTTGATCGTCTCGCTGATTGTGAAATAGCGAGGTGCGCTGGATGTGCGAAAAAAGCGGGACGAAGCTCGACGGGGGAGACTTCGAGGTGATCGGAACTGCGAATCCTGAACTTCGAACTTCGTGTTGTGCCTGCCGCACACATCTTTCTTGTCACGCTCATGCCTCGCGTCACGGTTCTCCGCCATGGCTTGACGGTTGAAAGAATCGTGAGGTAAGGTGGTCGTACGGGATCATGCTGGTGGCTGATCCACGAGAGTTTCCCAGATTCACGGGAGGTGCTCGGATGGAGAAACAAGAACGTAAGCAGGAACCCAGGAGAGAGCCGCAGGGGAAGGAAGAGGTCAAGGCTAATCCGAAGGTCGTCGAAGCCGGCAAGAAGTTGAAAGAAGACATCGATAAGCTGGTGGATGAAATCGACGACGTGCTTGAAACGAACGCAGAAGAATTCGTCAAGAACTATGTGCAAAAGGGGGGGGAGTAGCCCTAAGCGGGATGCTCAAAAAGGCCGCCAGCATCGTTCAGATCCTCAACGGGGACACGGCCGCCTCACCACTCGGAGAAGCGCACAAACTTGGTGCTCCTTATTCGTCGCACCGTGCGCCCCAGATGGTATGCCACGGGGGGGGGCACTCGCTACCTTCATGCTGGACGGTATTTTTGAGCATCCCGCAGGGGTGTTTCACCTAGTTCAAGTAGGGGAGGCTATCGAAGTTTTCTTCATGCTAAATTAGATTTCCGCAGCCTGTTAGCAGGCCAGTGGATCTGCTCCCTCCTGTTCCTATCTCCTCATCGCACTCCGGAGCTCAGAGTCTAATCTCCGTCCGTCGTCAATGTGGCTCGACGGTATCAGGTTTGACAACGCAGCATTGAGAGGCTAGTATCCCTTTAATTCTCACATAGTTAGCTTCTGTCGAGACTCAGAATCGTTCAAGAGGTGTTCATGAAGTCCAAACTCTGGGTCTTCCGCGATATCAATCTATCTCAGCGGGCGTCGTTGGTCCAGGCCCTTTCCATTTCTCCGGCCACCGCGTCCCTGTTCCTGGCTCGTGGCGTGACCACGACGGATGAAGCGACGACATGGATGTCGCTGCAGGCACCGCATGATCCGTTTTTGATCCCCGACATGGAACAGGCGGTTGAACGGTTGCATCGGGCCGTGACGACTCAGGAGCCGATTTGTTTCTACGGCGACTACGACGTCGACGGGATTACAGCGACCAGTCTCTATCTGTCCTTCTTTGGAAGTTTGGGCGCGCAAGTTCGCGCCTACGTGCCACATCGTCTGCGCGAAGGCTATGGACTCAATCTTGACGCTGTTCAGCGATTACATAATGAAGGCATCTCGCTGTTGGTGACCTCCGATTGCGGCACAACTTCGCACAAAGAAATTGAGTTGGCGACCAAGCTGGGCATGGATGTGGTGGTGACAGACCATCACCAGAGCGGCGAGGCGATGCCGCGGGCTGTGGCGGTGCTCAACCCCCATCGAACGGATGCCCTCTATCCGTTCCGCGGTCTCTGTTCTGCGGCGCTGGCTTACAAGGTTGCACAGGCTTACCAGTTGCGCTACGGGATTGCTGGCGTACCGCTGGAGTCGTTGCTCGATCTCGTGGCGTTGGCCACGGTCGCCGACGTCGTACCCCTGCACGATGAGAATCGAAACTTTGTGCGCGAAGGCCTGCAACAATTGTCGCGTGGCGCCCGCTGTGGCATTCGGGCATTGAAGCAGGCGGCCGGAGTGACGCGAGATTGCACGGCGGAGACAATCGCCTTTAAGCTGGCCCCGCGTATCAATGCCGCGGGGCGATTGGACGACGCCATGCTTGGGGTGCGGTTGTTAACGACCGACAATCCGTCTGACGCTCAGCAATTGGCAGACAGGCTTGAACAGCTGAATAGGGAGCGGCAACGCATCGAAGTGGATATCATGGCGGAGGCGCTGACCTCGCTGAAAGATCAAGCATTACCGCCCGCACTCGTATTGGCTTCCCGGCACTGGCATCTCGGGGTGGTCGGTATCGTCGCGGCACGCCTGGTCGACCGGTTTGAGCGCCCGGCCATTGTCATGGCTATCAACGAGCAGGGCATGGCCAAAGGCTCGGCCCGGACGACCGGCGGGTTCGACCTCTATCAAGGGTTGGCCGCCTGTCGGGACGTGTTGGAATCCTTTGGAGGGCATCCAAGTGCCGCAGGTGTATCCATTTGCGAGTCTCGGATCGACGAATTTCGATCCAGGTTTTCCGCCGTGGTAGCCGGGTGGACGCACGGCAGCGTCAAGTTTCCAACTTTGAACGTCGATGCAGAGGTACGTTTGGACGAGGTGAATTTTCAGTTGATACAGGAAATCGGTACGTTGCATCCATTCGGTGCGGGTAATCCAGAGCCCACGTTTGCGGTGACCAGGCTCGAAGTCATGGACTCGCGCACCGTTGGTGAGAAACATCTGAAAATGACCGTGCGGCAAGGGGCATCGTTGCCCTTCGACAGTATCGGATTTGGCATGAAATCGTTGCTGGAGCGGGGCATTCCGTCTCGCACCCCGGTCGACCTGGCCTTCACGCCGGAACTGAATCACTGGAACGGACGAGATCGGATTCAGCTTCGCATTCGAGACGTTCGACCGAGTGTGAGTAAGTAAGTGAGTGAATCATGGTTTATGAAACTGTCACAGGACTCGACCAGCTGCTGGATCGGATCAAGAGCTATAATGCCGATGCCGACGTCGGCCTTGTTCGTAAGGCCTACGAGTTTTCCGCAAAAGCGCATGTAGGGCAACGTCGTCTATCCGGAGAACCCTACGTTCAACACCCCATCGCCGTTGCCGGAGTCCTCACCTCGCTCAAGACGGATGTGACCGCCATCGTCGCAGCACTGTTGCACGATACCCTGGAAGATACTGTTGCGACGCCTGATGAACTCGAAAGGGAGTTTGGGAAGGACGTCGTGCATCTGGTTGACGGGGTGACCAAGATCGGCAAGATCACGTTTCGAAGCTATGAAGAAAAACAGGCGGAGAATTTCAGAAAAATGGTGCTGTCGATGGCGGACGACATCCGGGTCGTCCTGATAAAGCTTGCCGACCGGCTCCACAACATGCGCACCTTGGAGCATCTTCGCCCGGCCAAACGGCAGGAGATTGCCCAGGAAACGCTGGAGATCTATGCGCCGTTGGCGAATCGTCTTGGAATTGGGTGGATTAAAAATGAGCTGGAAGACCTGTGTCTCAAACATCTCAAGCCTGATGTCTACGAGACATTACGTGTCCGTGTGGCGAAACGGGACGAGGACCGGCAGCAGTACATCGATGAGGTCAGCCGGCTGGTTCAGAAGGCCCTGCAAGAGAACGGGTTGGTCGGACACGTCCACGGACGGCCTAAACATCTCTACGGCATTTACCAAAAAATGAATAAGCAGTCGATCACGTTCGAAGAGGTCTATGACCTTACCGCGCTGCGCATCGTGACCGATACCAAGATGAACTGCTACGCAGTGCTTGGGGTCATTCACTCAGCCTGGCGGCCTGTGCCGGGGCGATTCAAAGACTACATTGCGATTCCAAAGTCCAATCTCTATCAATCTCTGCACACGACGGTGGTGGGTCCGAAGGGAGAGCATGTCGAATTCCAAATCCGCACTGAGGAAATGCATCGTATTGCCGAGCACGGAATTGCTGCGCACTGGAAGTATAAAGAACAGGGACACGTTGCCGATCGTGACAGCAAGGCCTTCGGCTGGCTGCACCAATTCGTCGAATGGCATGAAGATTTGACGGATAACCGGCAGTTCATGGACTCGGTAAAGCTCGACCTCTTTCACGATGTGGTCTATGTGTTTACGCCCAAAGGGATCGTCAAAGAATTGCCGAGAGGATCGACACCCGTCGACTTTGCATTCGCGATTCACACCGAGGTCGGGGACCATTGTGTCGGGGCCAAGGTGGATGGAAAGATCGTGCCGCTCAAGCATCAACTGGCCAGCGGGGATACGGTAGAAATTCTGACGTCTCCCACGCAATCACCGCACAAGGACTGGCTGAAGTTTGTCCGTACCTCCCGGGCGAAGACCAAGATCAAACATTGGATCAAGCTGGAAGAGCAGAAGCGAAGCATTGAGATCGGCCGCCGTCTCCTGGAGTCGGAGTTCCGTCGTCAGGGGATGGCGCCGGCTCGAATGTTTAAATCGGCGGAGCTTTTGGAAGCCGCTCGCCAGTCGGGGTTCGACAGTACCGAAGAATTGGCTGCTGCGGTAGGATTCGGCCGCGTGGCGACATCGCAGGTCATCGATAAACTCACGCCCTCAATGTCCGGAACGCCGGCGCCGTCTTCGGCTCAGGAACGTCGCACAGTGAGTAAAGCGGTGGGAGGGAAAAGCGATAGCACCGGCGTACAGGTCAAGGGGTCTCGGGATCTGTTGATGCAACTGTCACGCTGCTGTCATCCCGTGCCTGGCGACCGTATTCTCGGATATATCACTCGTGGCCGAGGGTTGACGATCCATGCAGTCGATTGTCCGAATCTTGAGGCGCTGGACTATGATAAGGAGCGGCTCGTAGAAGTTGAGTGGGACTCTGCCACACCCAGCACGCACTCTGTGAAAATGTCCATTGTGGCGGTCGATAAGACTGGAGTGCTGGCGAATGTGTCTTCCGCAATTGCGGAATGCCATGCCAATATCAGCCGCGCCGAAATTACGACGCGGGAGGATCAGAAAGCCGTCCTGGATTTTGTCGTGGAAGTTTCAGGCACCCGCCATCTTGACCAGGTGCTCAAAGCCGTTGAGCGGGTGGATGGAGTGATTACGGCGAGACGGATGAGGGCCTGGCAGGAACGCACTTAGCCGGATGCTCAAAAAGTCCGCCAGCTTCGTTCTCGGCTCCTTGAAATCCTCAACGTACCCCCGAGGGTACGCCTCCAGTTTCAAGTCGCCTGCGGCCTTGCCGGACGAACTTTTTGAGCATCCTGTGTGAGGGAAGCTTGCTACGGCACCCGGAACTGAAGTTTCGATCCCCGCTGCAGTTTCAAACCCTCAGCTCGCCCTCCCGGGAGTTCTAAGACATAGAGTGCGTCCTCGTTGGGCCGATATTGGGGGCAGCTATCGTCTGTTTTGGTGCAGATCGGGACGTTCTGTTCCACATGAATGATCTGTTTTTTCTCATTGATCCAGATGAGATCGAGCGGGATTTTTGTGTTCTTCATCCAGAACACCCAGGCCTGTGCTTGCGGGAACGTAAAAAGCATCCCACGGTCGGCATCCAGATGATCACGGTACATCAATCCCGTTGCGCGCTTTTCTGGCGTATCGGCCAGCTCTGCTTGAATGATGGCTCCTCCAGGCAGGGTAATCTGGACCAACCCTGGTGTGGCAGGATCGATCCCTGCTTGTGCACCGCATGGGAAGGATAAGAGGAGGGCGAAGAAAAGCGTGAGTGATCTTGCTCGTTGCACGGCGGCATCCTAATCGGCCCACAGGAGACGAGTCAAGCCGGAGGCCTGGTGCATCGCATGTGATCGTTGACAATTCTGAATGAGGGTGTCTTGCAATCGCGCGGTTGCCTATGTCATCCTCGATCAGGCTAGGCAAGGAGGACAGATGAAAGAGACCCGGAAAGTGCATTATGTCAAAGGCGTGTTTGTGTGTCCGAAATGTCGGCAGTCGTATGTGCAAGAAAAGTGGATCGAAGAATGGCGGGTTCGCTGTCACAAGTGTGACTATCGTGGAACGTTGACGGAGGTTTCTGTTGAAGAACGGATGGAAGAAGAAATTGTCCGTCGCTGAACCGGCACCATTCTTGGGCACCGCTTCCGTCTTTCTGTGATTCGATGTTTCCGTCTCCCACCCATATTCCACATCCCCGTTTCACAGGTACACTGTTCTTGTCTGTCCTACTGTTGACGTTGGTAGCCGGGTCAACCGAGACATTTGCTGACGAACCGGCTCCGTTGGTGAAGGTGCTCGTAACCTACCATTCGCTTTCCGGCAACACAGAACGCATGGCCGAAGCGGTGGTCGATGGAGTGAAGAGCGTATCTGGTACTCAGACGCTGTTGAAGCGGGTTGGCAAGGTGACGGCAGACGACCTGTTCTCCGCTGATGCAGTCGTGGTCGGCTCGCCTGTCTATTGGTCGAACATGTCTGGTGAGGTGAAAACCTTCTTCGACAACTGGCAGTTTAAATTCGGTGTGTTTCCCGATTTTAAGATGAAGAACAAGATCGGCGCGGCCTTCGCCACTGGTGGTCAGGTGTCGAGCGGGAAGGAGGTGACGATGTTGACGATCCTTGCCGCAATGCTGGGGAATCAGATGATCGTCGTCAGTGGGGGCGGGGCCTTTGGCGCATCTGCCACAACGGAAGGCGACAGTCCTGGTATCGACGACAAGGAGTTGGCAGATGCCAAAGAGTTGGGTCGGCGTGTGGCCGAAGTTGCTGTGACGATGCGGAGAGGTTCTTCGCAGTAGCAGGTTATTGAACCGAAGCGCCGGCTTTGTTCCAGCCCACTGAGAGGCTCAACGTACCGAGGCATAGGCTTCGCCTGATTTAGCCACCGCGGCCAGGCTGGATAGCTATTGGATCAGCCCCTGTCTCCTTCTTCCCCACTTTCTCATTCAATGTCTTAACGGTGACCCATCCGTGAGTGGAAACCCGGTTATCCTCACCGAAGGTGAGCGGATTTTTCTTGGCAGTTGTCGTACAGGGGCAGATCGGGGGAGGCGGTCTTTGTCCGGGCTAGCTTCGTACGCTGTTAAGGGGAAGCTCTTGCTGTGCGCTCGTCGCGATCTGTACAAACTCTTCAATATTCTTTGAGCAGCGACCGCAGCATCCTCGCTGTTTCAGTCTAAACTTCGCTTTGAGTTGGCAAGGCATGGTGATCCCGTCCCGCCCTGCTTCACGGACATCGGAATCGGTAATTCCCTGACAGAGGCAGAGGTACATGGGCAACATTTCCATATCGTCGAACAGCGCCCAAACGACAGTAACGATTATGATAACCGTTATCAACCATTAAAATAATACACCTCCCTATCCCGGGTGTCAAGGGGGCAGGCGGGATAAGTATGATGGGTGATATGCCTTGTCCTGGAAAGGCGAAGGCGCGTTATAGTGTGCGCTCCAGCTGATCGACCATCTCGTGGATCGTATCGAACCCCGATTGCCAAAAGTCTTCTGATGCCATATCGATTCCCACCTTGGCGAGAATTGTCTGTGGCGACTCGGACCCTCCGGTCCTGAGCAGGTCGAGATATTTTGGTACGAACGATGCCCCTTCCTTCTGATACATCCGGTAGAGGGCGAGGACCAGTAAGTTGCCGAAGCTGTAGGCGTAGCAGTAGAACGGGCTGGCAAAAAAGTGTGGAATGGTCAGCCATTCCCACTGGAACTCATCCGGGACCTTAATCCCTTTCCCAAACTGTTGTCGCACCTGAGCCAGATAAGCATTGGCCAGATCCTTCACAGTTGAACCTTGAGCAATCATCTGATGGGCTTGTTTCTCGAATTGGACAAAATAAGCTTGCCGGAGGACCGTGGCATAGATGTCATCCAGTTGGTTAAGCAGGAGCCCCTGCTTTACCTTCTTGTCCCGTTCCTGGTTCATGAGGGCATCGGACAGGATACGTTCTCCGAACACCGATGCTGTTTCCGCCAGCGGGAGGGTGGAATGGAAGGTAAATATGGAATGCTGCGCCGCCATCATGCCGTGCACGGCATGACCGAGCTCATGAGCCATTGTCGCGATATCGCGTGCCTCTCCGGTGAAGTTCAAGAGTACGTAAGGGGTCATGCCCGGTACGACGCTGTAGCAGTAGGCACCTCCGATTTTTCCGGGTCTCGTACGCGCGTCGATATGCCGTTCACGTATGACCTGCTCCGCCAGATTCGCCAATTGCGGAGAGAATTCTCGATAGGCGTCCAGCACCATTCGGGCCGCATCCTGATAGCGATAGGATTTCTGTTCCGTGCGATGCGGCGCATAGATGTGATAGCGGCTCATCGGCTTGATCTTGCACAGGCGAGCTTTGATACGGAAATACTTCTGGAAGATGCCAGCGTTGTTCTGACAGACCCTTAGGAGAGAGGCCACGGCTTCATCTGGAATGTCGTTCCCGAGGTTGCGCGTGGCAATCGGGGAGGCAAACCGGCGCAGTTGCAAATTTTCTGCTTTCCAGTCGTTGACTAAGGTCTTGTAGATTTCGCCCAGGAGGTCGTGATGATCGGCATAGACACGATAGAGTTCTTGATAGGCAGCTTCACGCAATTGTCCTTGCGTATGGCGGAGATAGGATGTCAGTTCCTCGCGCGTCATCGCCCTCCGTTTGCCCTTGACGGTGAGCGTGAACGTAAAGTTGTTCGTCACGATGTCGTACAGCGAATGAACTGCGCTGCGGCCTGTGATGTTTTTGATGTTGACGATCTTCTCTTCCGGTTCAGACAGCGTGTGGGGCTGAAATCGGCGAATGCTTTCGAGGTGATACCGAAACGTGCCAGTTCCTGTCATAAGCCGGCGCGCGTTGTCCTCATCGAAGCTCTGCCACCAGAGATCGAAAAATACCAGTCGGTTCTGGAGTGCGGTGATCCGCTCCTCGACCTTGGTTTTAAACGAACGAGCGCCGAGGTTTTTCGTGTTTTCGGAGAACCAGAGGTAGGCATAGGCGCTGATTCGGGACGATGCAGCTGCGATGTCTTGGCTGAGTGTCAGTAGCGGATGGAAGACGGATACATCCATGGCCGGGCTCAGTCGAGCACGCGCAGTCTCAAACTGTGCTACTTTGGTCTCGATGTCTTCTGCCAGGGCATCGAACCGCTGAACCGGGTCTTCTACTAACTGTGAAAGGTCCCAGCGCTCAGCATAGGTGCGGCTTTGCCGTTTTGAGGAAGAAGTGCTGGGTGAGGTCTCATGTTTCCGGTCGGTCTTCACAGGCATAGGTCTCATCTCCGTCATCGCGCTGGCTGGGCTTTTCGGCCTAGATCATACCATCCCATAGCCATAGGTGGAGAATTTTCCTCTTGCCTGATTCTGGGGCGAATCTTCCATCTGCGGAGGCATTCTCGGTATGATGTCTTGCACGCGGCGGAAAACCATTTCGGCAACGCAAAGTTTCGCTGGCCCGCGTGCATAGGACAGTTGGGGCACAGTTCATGAGGATGGCCACAATGCGTGTTAGCAAGGCCGCAGGCGAGTCGAACCCGGAAGCGTACTGTGCGGTATTATAAGGGTCTGAATGATGCGGGAATGTTGCATGGGAAACGGTGCGCCTCGGCGCGCCGTGGCTGGACGGGTGATAAGGGCGACTTCTTGAGCATCCTGCTGGAGCGACGGGAGAGTTCATGACCGACCAAGAACTTAATAGGGCGGTCCAATATGTGACGGCCAGCACCTCTTATGGGCGTGACACGGTGGACGAGATTCTTAAAACGGGGCTGAGCGAAATGACATCGCTGGTTATGCAATCGTCGAAGCGGTTCGAACGGGACGTGCTATTGGAATATGTTTCACAGTGGACCATCAAGCGTACGGGTCAACCGGAACCGTTAGTGAGGGAAGTCCTCGGCTGCGCGAGTCGCTGGCTGGATGAAGTGTATGAGGAGATTGCCAAGCGCCAGCCGGAAGCTCTCGGTCTTTCTCCCGATGATGACGACGATGAAGGAGCGGAGGCGGTTTAGCAGGATGCTGAAAAAGTTCGCCGGCATTGTGAGTACCCTGAAGGAGTCTCGCACTGTGTAAAGTGTGATGCTCATAAGTGCAGTCTTAAACTTAGGATGGCAGCGAGCTCTTCAGTAGCTCGAAGTTTTTCGTCACCATCGCGTCGCCGTTTGTCGTGGATACATCGATTCCTGTGGCGCAGACGGTTCGGCATTCGTCGATCCGTCCAAGTTTGTGCAGCGATTGCGCCAAGGCAAAGTAGGCAGCTGAGTAGGTGGGCTTGACTGTGACGCATTGTTGAAGGGCTTTAGCCGCTTCATCGAAGTTTGCGTCTTCCATGTAGGCCTTTCCGAGACCAAACCAGGCCACCTCGTCGTTCGGATCAATCCTCAGGACTTTCTTGAGCGGTTCAATTCGTCGATTTGGCATCGCACTTTCCTCGGTTGATGGCTGACGATACCAGCGGTTCCTACTGATTGTCTATGCACTTTCCTGCGTGATAGTCTGATCCCATCGCTGACGATACCTTACACCTTTTACGTCTCACATTTCACGTCTTGGCCATGGGAAAAACAGGACTCGTCTTTGATCCGTGCTATCTCGGCCATGACATGGGGGCCGGGCACCCTGAGTCGCCCGATCGGCTGCGCGCGATCATCCAGCAGTTGGGGCAGAGCGGGACAGCAGCTCGGCTGGCCAGGATTGAACCACGAGAAGCCGAAGATGAATGGATCACACAAATCCATACGCCCTCGTATCTTGCGATGCTGAAGAGTCATGCACCGACCAATGGGCGGGTCCCCCTCGATCCCGATACCTCAATGTCTTCCGGCTCTTTGACCGCCGCCTATCTGGCAGCCGGGGGAGCTTTGGCCGCGGTTGATGCGATTATGCAACGGCAAGTGGACCATGTGTTCTGTGCGATGAGGCCGCCGGGGCACCATGCTGAAGCGGGGCGCGCAATGGGCTTCTGCCTCTTCAATAATGTCGCGATTGCCGCGCGCTATATTCAGAAAAAGCATGGTCTGAAGCGCGTGCTGATTGTGGATTGGGACGTGCATCATGGCAATGGCACGCAGCACAGTTTTGAAGATGATCCCTCCGTGCTGTTTTTCAGCACACACCAGTATCCGCACTATCCTGGCACGGGCCGCGCGACGGAGCGGGGTCGAGGGGCAGGAGAAGGGTTCACGATAAATGTACCGATGGAGGCGGGTGAAGGCGATGAGGAGTACCTTGCCGTCTTTCAGAGATCATTGGTGCCGGCGGCCGATGCCTTCAGGCCTGACTTCGTGATCATCTCTGCCGGCTTCGATGCGCACAAAGATGATCCACTCGCCAGCATGGGGCTGACCGAAGCGGGCTACGCAGATCTCACCGGCATCGTGGCCGGCATCGCCAAACGTCACGCCGGCGGGCGTATGCTCTCGTCGCTCGAAGGCGGGTACAATCTTACCGCACTGGCGGCCTCGGTCGATCGCCA
>JACAFD010000239.1 GCA_013388555.1 Nitrospirota bacterium
AAATGCTTATAGGCTTCCCGGAGAATGTAGACACTCTGATCTTCTAATTGACGAAGGTGTTCCACGGAATCGGGCCTCTCGTATGGTCAATGTACTCAGCCGGTCACACCAATCCCAACCGGCTCCTGACTCAACTCCTCTAACTTTTTCGCCGCCGCCCCACATTCGAGCGCTCGCCGGGCCAGTGGGACACACGACGGCCATGTGGCCCCCTTACCCGCGGCATACAGAATCAACGCCGCATTCATCAACACCCAGTGACAGGCCCCCCCCTGCAACTGATTATGGAGAATCCGTCTTAGCAGATCCGCTTCCTTGTCTCGTTGATCCGACGGAAAACCTGCCATGTCGCGCGGTGCACCCAGCGGGAGCCCGATATCCCTCGGCGCGAACGAGAAAGGGGTAATTCGTTCGTCTCGCAGTTCCAAGACCCTTGTGAGGGTGGTAAGTGACAGCTCTGGATCGCCTTCAACGCCGCTCACCACGAGAGCCCGATGGGAACCCAGCATTCTCAACACTTCGGCGGTCTTTTCAAAATGAGGAGGATGGGACAGGCCAATGATCTGCGACGAAGCGCGAGCCGGATTCAAGAGCCTTGCAATCGGATGAAAGATATTCCGCACTCCCAGCTCTTGTCGCATCTCCAAAAAGCGATAGACCGGAGGGTGGTAGAGGGCGATGTCGAGATAGGCGAATCCGTGCTGCGCCACCGCCTCTGCCGCCGCTTTCGGCCCCATCTCGACCGGCAGGCCCAAGGCCTTGAGCACACCGGCATTCCCCTCTCGACCAGGAATCCCGTCATACCCATGCATCAACACAGACGCCCCCGCCGATGCAGCCACGACGGCGGCAGCGGCAAGGGCATGGAAGGTGTCTTGTTTCCCTGCGTAGCTCGGCAGATCCACGACGCCAAGTTCTCGAGGGATCGGTACGGGCGCCACATATGAACGCGCCGTCGCCGTCATCGAAGCCAATTCGGTGACGGACTCCATCTTGATCCGCATGGCCATGAGAAAAGCCCCCACCTGCGCCGACGTGGCCTCCCCTTCAATGAGGGCCTTCATCGCTCGCTTCGCTTCGTCCCAGGTGAGATCCTTGGCAGCTCGTGGTCCCTTCGCAATCTTGGCGATCAAATCCTGCATCGACATCAAGAAGCCTTGTGTAACCCGCACTCGGTCTTGGTAAAGTTTTTCCACCGTCCTGCGCGGGAGTCTTCGCCAAGCATCACAGGGCTCGTGCAGTGGGTGCAGCCGATGCTGGGATAGTTGCGGTCATGCATTTCGTTGTAGGGAACTTCGTGGACGCGAATGTAGGCCCATACATCTTCCCACGTCCACTTCGCGAGCGGATTGATTTTCGCCAACTGAAACTTCTGGTCCCACTCGATCAACTTCGCATTGGCTCTTGTGGGAGACTGATCTCGCCTAATCCCGGTAATCCAAGCGTCGAAGCCCTTGAGCACACGGGTGAGCGGCTCTACTTTGCGCAACTCACAACATTGATCGGGCTGGCGTGTCCACAGGGCCTCGCCATACTGGGCCGCCTGTTGCTCCGGTGTGAATAACGGCTTCACTTGGATAACCTGTTGCGGCTGCAACCCATAGCGCTCAATCACACGATCGCGCGTGGCATAGGTCTCAAGAAAGAGAAACTCCGTGTCGAGATAGAAAAGCGGCACGGAGGGATCGATACGGTGAACCATGTCCAGAAGCACGACATCCTCCGCCCCAAAACTGCAGGCAAGCACAATCTTCGGCGCATATCGTTCGATCGCGGAAGCCAGCACCTCTTGCGGCTGCTTCGCCTCAAACGATTCCCCCCAGGTCTTCAGATCTTCTGATGACATACTGGCCATTCGGTTCTCTCTTCTCTCACCCACACTTCAAGCGGCGCTGGGATGATTTCCAACTGCGCGCATCTTTTTCACCCGCCCACCCAGAGCGCGCTGAGACGCGCTCTGACCCAGGGGAGCACCGCTTCATCGTGCGCGTTGCGCGAGCAAGGAAACATCCCTCTGCCGCATCACTCCACTTTTTCGACCAAAATTCGATAATGATCTGCGGCGGCTTCGAGTGGTTCCTGCAGCAGCAACATATGTCCGTCGTTTTTCAAACTTAGGGGCACGTTTTTGATGGGTTCGCCCGCATCGAGCCAGACTTCCAAACGTTCGCCCGCATCCATCATCTCCAGCTTCAGCTTGGTCTTGACATAATTCATGGGACAGGCAACCCCGCGCAAATCGTAGACCGGCACGGTGGATGCAGCAGGCGCGGCCACGGACACGACAACCGGCTTGAGCTCAGATGGCGCATTGGTCGAGACCACCTCTGCCTTGTCCGTCGACGCCAATTTGAGATCCTTGCCCATCTGCTCTGTGGCTGCACGACAGGCGTCGACGAATCCCTTGGCAAAGACCATCTTGTCGCGGGCCGATTCGCTCGTGGTGTCCTTGGGCCCTAAATCACCGACGCTCTCCCTCAAGTCCCGATACATCGCCGGCACGATGCCTTTTTGTGCGATCCTGTTGTCGAACTCGATGAATGTTTCTGCATCCGCCGACGGCTCAAGTCCTTCAGTGACAAGCAACGCCTTGGCAGCGGCTAACACAGCACGATAAGACTTGTTCACCGAGACGGAATATTGATGGTTATCGACAAGCAGCTTTGCCTGATACAGCTCTTGGTCGGCTTCAAGAATTCCGTTCTCGATCATCTCAAGCGCACCTCCCGCACATTCACCAGGCCCAAGATCCTCTAAGACAAATTCCTCTTCGCCTTCCCAGTCGTAGTAGAAGGTTGGATCATCTTGAAAGGATGGAACGATGGTATAAGGAATCAATTCGTCCTTGAGTTTGACCTTGCCGGCCCGATCGATGAAGGCCGGCAGGCCTTCCCCGGAGAGACGATCCCGCCGATACACATCAATCAAGTGTGTGATCGCCGCCGACACGCTCTTGGCCGGCAACTTGACTACCATCTGTCCGATCTTCGCCGTCCCGTTGACCTTCCCGCCCAAATGCAATTCATAGAAAGGCGCGACATGCTCACCAATCCGTTTCCCTACTCCATGCAAGCCGATCGTGGCAATATGATGCTGAGCGCAGGAGTTGTGGCACCCGCTGATCTTGACCGTCACATCCTTCAGATCCTCAGGGACTCGCCCGGCCGGAAATACCTCTGCCAGGGCTCGCGCGAGGCCCTTGGAAGACGTGATTCCCAGCCCGCACGTATCGGTGCCGGGACAGGCGATAATGTCTTCGACCAATTCAGCGCCGGGATCGGCCAAGCCCTGTGAGGCTAAGTCGGCATAGACGTCAGCGATGCGCGACTCCGGTATCCATCGAATGATCATGTTTTGATTGATCGTCGTCCGAATGTTGCCATTGGAGTAACGATCCGCAAGGTCAGCGATGAAGAGCATCTGCTCTGCCGTAAGATCGCCCATGAATAATTTAGTCACGGCGGCGACGTAGCCCTCTTGCTTCTGCCGCACCACATTGGTCCGTCGCCACATCTCAAACGGCGTCTCTGCCGGCACGCCGTTGACATGCCCATTGGTCTGCATCGTTACCTGCTTCGACCCATTTGACATCGGCATGATGAGAGGAACTGGTTCGTCCGGATACGACAGTAACTTGATGGGCTCATGGGTGGGACGGGCATGCCCCATTGAGACGTAGGCCTCTTCCCATCGACGTTTGAACTCCGCAAAGCCAAGCTTTTCGATCACAAACTTCATCCTGGCCTTCGTACGATTTTTCCGATTGCCCAAGGTGTCGAACACACGAATCACGGCTTCCACACTTGGGATGAGTTCATCCATCGGAGTGAACTCCCGAAGAACCTGCGCGAGCCGAGGAGCTGAGCCAAGACCGCCGCCTGCGACCATTCGAAAGCCAATAGCACCGTCCGCGCGCTTTGCCGCTAAGAGCCCGATATCGTGAATCGGTGTGAGCGCACAGTCCTGCTTACAGCCGGAGAAGGCAATTTTGAATTTACGCGGGAGGCTCTGATTGAGCGGATTCCGCAAAAGGTGGAGCGCGACGGTTTTCGCATAAGGCGTCACGTCGAACACTTCCCCCTGGCAGATCCCGGCAAGATGGCAAGCCGTTACATTACGAACTGTGTTGGCGCAAGCTTCTCTGGTGGTCAAACCAACTTCAGCCAGCCCGCGCATGATGGTCGGCACATCCTTTAATTCAACAAAATGCAGCTGAATATCCTGACGTGTGGTGACATGCCCGACACCTGTCGCATATTGCTCAGTTATTTCCGCGACCCGCCGCAGCTGATTCGCCGTCATCCCGCCGAAGGGGATCTTGATACGGACCATCTGGACACCGGCTTGCCGTTGGCCGTAGATGCCATACTGGAGGCGAAATGGCCGAAACAGATCGCTTGAAACATCACCGGAAACAAGGCGCCGGGCCTCCGCTTCGAAAGTCTCGATCTCTTCCACAATGGTAGGAGCAATGGGCTCTATGTTTATGGGCACTAGGTTAAGTGGTGTGCGATTCATAGGTAGCCTCAAATGTGGTACATCAACGACCGCTCTTCCTCAAGCACTCGTTGCTGACCGGCTAATTCTTCCACGCTGATAGCTTCGAGTACATGGCGCTCTGCTTGATAAACCTGCTCCCAAACCCTCCCAAGCAGAAGTTCCGGTTTGCTGAGTCGTCGCCCCTGTGTACGGCCAGCTCCGCCGCTTGGGAGTGAAAGCGGACCGTCAAGCGCTTCGAGGATTTCGACAACCGATACCTCGGACGGTTTCTTCGAAAGCACATACCCCCCCTGGGCTCCTCGATGGCTCGATACAAGACCGGCCTTTTTCATGCCGTAAAGGACCTGCTCAAGGAATCGAGCAGGAATTGCCTGCCGTCGTGCGATCGACTTCGCTTGGACTGGTGAGGTCCCAAAATGCATTGCTAAATCGACTGCCGCCATAATTCCATAGGTTGCCCTGAGAGAAACCTTCATACATGAGTATTCCGATAGGAATTAAAATAGATCGTCTGTTTAATACTCCATGGGAGGCCGCATTGTCAAGCCACTTATTTCCGATGGGTAGGGCAATTTTTTCTCCAACTGCTACTGACAATACTCGTAGCGTAGTGGGGAGGCCCAGATCGAACCTGCCTCAGCCAGAGCCGTTGAGTGAAAAGCAGGGCGGCGCCAGCGAGCCTGTGTGAAACTGAACTCTCTCGCCGCCATCACTATGGCTTTTATCTACTTAACCGCTTCTCTGGAGTTCGGCGCTCAAAAGTGGTTGGGTCAGGATCCCTTCCGAAATTGTCGGCTCAACTTTAGCGAATGGCATTATCTGACAGGATCACGGTATGTTTTATGCTTGATGTATCAGTGTGAAGAATTATTCTCCTCCGTATTGTCTTCCCCATTGACACGTTTTTCTAATAGGCGTATGAGGAACCTACGGCCCATTCATTCGATCAGGGGGACCGGACAGAACGCGCGGCTGTAAACGGGTACCCCCGCCAACTTTCTCAAGAGAGGAGGGTAGCGATGGATGACCTGACTCCACCTGGCCACACAGGCCCGCCGACTCGAGGGCGGGCTTCTGATCGGTCGTGCTAGCCGGTTCTCCACTGGCTGTGCCGTAACGGCACAAAAGACCAATTTTAAGGTACTGGCTCATTTCCATTCTGGAGAACTCGATGCTGGCGCGAGGAACACAAGCGCCTGGGATAGATTCGAGCTCCCCCGATCAGTTGTCCAATGCTCCGACTGTCGAGCGGGCCTCAGTTTTAGCTGGGCCGAGACAATCTACATAGCTGACTTGGCGTCATAAGCGCCACACACGGGCGACCTCCCACCTAGTGCAGGGTCGCCCGCGCTGTTCTCGGCTCGTGAAAATCTGCTCCAACGTCGTTGTCGCCCCGCTTTATACCTCGCAGAACGACAAAAGTATGACTCGGCATTTCGCTCGCTCTTGCCTTGTTGGAAGGCACCTTGACGAGTCTTGTCAGGATTTGCACTGAAGAAGATTGTCAAATCTGCGCCAGATGAGGAAAGCAACCAGTGGTCCATAGGCCTCTTATAGGTAGACCTAGTCCCCTCCCACATGAGGAAGCACGGCCCTCAATTCTCCATAGACCATGTCACCACCGATAGCAAAGAACGCTCTGATGAACCACAATAGGAAAATCAGCATCGGATCGCAGAGATCACAGGCCATGAATCCCGTTGTGGTGAAGATACCTCCGCCAATAATGTTGCCCACAAGCACACAGAAGCTGTGAACCAACCGGTCCTGTGCGTGGCTGATTTCACGCTCAGGCCACTAAGAGCCTCTTGTGCCGCAGACGGCATGGTTGATGAGGCTGAGTAACCACTCAATCTCACGGCTTTCCCACCTTGCCCTTCCTCTTAAAGCCCCTTTAGAATACGAATCCTAGATACAATCGACATGCGACGTTGATTCCCATCCAAGAGGAGGCCACCATGAGTCTTGCTGACAACAAATGTATTCCCTGCCGCGGCGGGGTGCCGCCTATCCCAGCCGATCGTGCGCAGGCTTTGCTGAAAGAGCTAGGGCGAGGCTGGACGCTGAACCAGGCCGGACATCTTGAGCGCTTATATACGTTCAACGATTTTGCCAAGGCCTTGGCCTACGTGAACAAGGTGGGCGCCGTGGCTGAAGCGGAAGGCCACCATCCCGATTTCTATCTCGCCTGGGGCAAATGCAAGATCGAGATCTGGACGCACAAGATCAACGGATTGACAGAGAGCGATTTTTATTTGGCGGCCAAGGCAGATCGTGAATTTGAACCGTTTCGAGCGAGTGCCGGTTAACCTCGAGATGATTGTGGCATGAGCCAACGAGGCAGCACATGAGCGACAAGGCCCAGGTGGCGCTCGTCAACATGCCGTTCAGTTACTCGAAGTTTCCCTCGATCCAGCTGGGCACCCTTTCCGCGCTGCTCAAGTCTCAACATAATATTCCCGTCGACTGCCATCATCTGAATGTCCGTTTTGCCTATAAGATCGGCGTACCCCTCTATGAAACGATCTGCGAGAAACGAGGGCTGTTTGGCGAATGGCTTTTTTCATATCTCCTGTTCCGGGACAATCCCAAGCGCGCTGAGTATCCCCGCCTGTTTAAGCCGGTGTTTGAGCAGGTTGCTAAAGAAAGTGGGCGTCCGGCTTCGTTCTTCGAGGACATGGCGGAGAGGGCTGCGCCACAGTTCTTAACCTGGGCCCTGACCGCCATTGACTGGGCGCAGTACAAGATCGTCGGCTTCACCTCCACGTTCGATCAAAACATCGCCAGTCTCACAATGGCGAAATTGATCAAGGATCTGTATCCCGACGTTACGATAGTCTTCGGCGGAGCAAATTACGACGGTGAGATGGGACTGGAATATTTCCGAGCCTTTCCCTTTATTGATCACGTCGTGGTCGGTGAGGGGGAAGAGACGTTCCCAGCGCTCGTCCGAACGATCCTGGAAGGAAGAGGCCACAGCGTACCCAACGGGGTCACGTACCGGCAAGGCCACCAAATCCGATTCACGCCGAACACCTCTCTCTTTAGAGACTTCACAAACACCGGCCCCCCAGATTACGACGACTATTACCACCTACTTGCCGAACTTGGTGAGGCTGCTCAGGGATTGGATCGGATTCTGCTCTACGAAGGCTCTCGAGGCTGTTGGTGGGGTGAGAAACATCACTGCACGTTTTGCGGGCTGAACGCCCAGAGTATGAAATTTCGCGCCAAATCGCCGGAGCAGGTTGCGCAAGAGATGACCTACCTATCCCATAGATACGACACGGCACGCTTCCGCCTGGTGGACAACATCATTGACATGAAATATATCGACAACTTGTTTGGACAATTCGCTGCAGCTCATTGCGATCTGGATATCTTCATCGAAACCAAGAGCAACCTCCATAAGAGCCAGATTCGCACATTAGCGACCGGCGGCGTGAAGTGCATGCAGCCGGGGTTGGAGAGTCTCAGCCTCCATCAGCTCCGGGCGATGGATAAGGGCGTGACACCGATGCAGAACATCATCTGCCTCAAGTGGAGTTCCTACTACCACATTGCAGTATCCTGGAATATCTTACTCGGCTTTCCCGGAGAAACGAATGACGACTATCGGAGCCAAATCAAACTGCTTCCGTCATTGTTCCATCTGCAGCCACCGGAAGCGACTGGACGATTCTGGCTGCAGCGCTTCAGCCCCTACTACACCAGGCCCCATGAGTATGGTGTCCGCAACACTGGTCCTGGGATAGCCTACGAGTATATCTATGATGCGCGACAGGTGGATCTGAACAAAATCGCGTACGATTTCGAGTACGAGCTGGACAATTGGAATGTGGATCGGCAGGTATTCCAAGAATTGGTCGATCTGGTGCAGGAGTGGCAGCGATTGGCCGGTTCGAGCGATCGGCCGTTTCTCTACTATTCGAAGGCCATGAACTATGTCACAGTGTACGATGGTCGAAATCCGAAGGCACCAATACGGCGGCGCTTTGATTGGCCTTCGGCAGAAATCATCGAGGCCTGTAACGAAACGGCCAAGAGTCCTGACCAGATCCGTACCTTGTTGGCATGTCGGCCACATAAGAACGGGAGTCGCGACGACGGGATCGATCAGGCACTCGCTGCATTGACGGCTGCACGAATCCTCTATGAAGAACGTGGAAAATACTTTACCCTCGCCGTTCCCGAAAACCCCTACCTGTAGCTGAGCGCGACACCAGTCCCATTACATCGACAGTTTGTCGGCCACGTTGCGCATCTGGACTCCGTGCGCGAGCGAGGCACCACCCCGGATCGCGCAGGCGACGTGGACGGCTTCCGTCATTTCTTCGATATTCGAGCCTTTTTCAAGAGAAGCCTGCGTGTAAGCATCGATGCAGTAGGGACATTGGACTGCATGGGCGACGGCGAGGGCGATAAGAGACTTTTCTCGTTCGCTCAAAGCCCCTTCAGCAAACACGGCGCCGTAGTAGGCCATGAATTTTTCCCAGAGCTCCTTGTTGCCCTTGCCCATCTCTGCGAACTTGCCCAGATCATGGGGATGATAATAAGTCTCCATAGGCAACTCCAAATTGTACGTAGTAAAGGTTGAATGATGAAGGAGCATCTACCCTTCATCGATCATTCACAACTCATCATTCATCATTGATTGCAATCATGCGTTGCTAGGCGCCTCGGAATCGGCTTGCTTGAGCACTTGCGAAAATCGTGTCCCGACGATACCGGTCACCTTAGCCATAAGGTCAGTGACTTCTTGCCATTCCCGGGGCAGAAGATCATGTTTGAGTTGAGGATGGATTGCCCATTGAACATCGACTTGTGTGCCCTTCCGGGTCACGAGTACCCGCAGCAGCTCCACATCCTTGGTGTGTGATTCGGCATCTGCAGCTTGAGATAGATTTCCGTTTGGATCTCCCGATGGGGGCGTTGAACCTGCCATACAGCAATCTCCTTCTTTCTTGCGCAGGAATCATACCGCATCATCATTCTGTCTGTATATCTGCTAGAAGGCACCTGTGGCCAACCGAGACGGTTCGGCTATCTGAATAATGTGATGCGAGCGCAGCGGAACTGATGCCTTACGAATGAGCTGGGTCTTCCTGGAGCAGGTCGAGCATGGCTTGATGGATTGGCCCATTGCTTGCGACCAATTCTTGCCCATATATCGAGTGAGGAGCACCCTGGAAGTCCGTCACTGTGCCACCGGCTTCGCGCAGAATGACGACTCCAGCTGCCATGTCCCATGGGTTCAGTGTTACTTCCCAAAATCCATCAAACCGGCCGGCAGCGACATAGCAAAGGTCCAATGCTGCCGTTCCAGTTCGGCGCAATCCCTGTACCTTCAATGCGAATCGCACGAAGTGGTTCAAGTTGTTGTTCGGAGTCTCGCGAATATCGTATGCAAACCCGGTGACGAGTAGCGCACGATCGAGATGATCCGTTGCGGACACGGAAATGGGAATTCCATTGAGGTAAGCTCCACGACTTATTTGCGCAGTAAAGAGTTCGTCTCGAGTCGGGTCGTATACTACCCCGATCATTCCACGTCCGTCGCATTCCACCCCGATGGACACACAGTAGGCCGGGAACCCATGCGCGAAATTTGTTGTGCCATCGAGCGGATCGATCACCCATTTGTAGCGGGATGGATATTGCTCGGTCAGCCCGCGTTCCTCGGCAAGGACAGCATGGGTCGGGAAGGCGGCGTGGATGATGTCGATGATCTGTTGCTCTGCCTGGTGGTCGGCGTTCGTGACAAGGTTGATGCTCTGCTTATGTTCAATATGAAAGCCGGTGCGCGCGCATTCCGTTAGAACGGCTCCTCCCCGTCGAGCCGCGTCAGTGGCAACTGAAAGAAGAGTGTCGAGAGGGATATCCTGATCTAATGGCAGCGACATGGGGCGGCATCATAGCACGAGACCGTGTTTTGCCACGGTATCTTGATGCTGTTATTGACCGAGCAGAAAGCATTCCCGATAAGCATTGAATCGTTTTAAAGCGATCATGCCATGCAAGTCTTTACTGCAACTTTATCTATTGACTTGCTACGAAAGCAATGCTATAAAGCAAGTATGCTTCATCTTGGGGCAAGCTCGTGGAAGAACTCACCGATATATTGGTTGGTCTTGAGCAGCGAATCAGCGCGTACAAGAACCGCCTGCAAGAGCTCGAAAAGAAACGTCGCCGCTTGGACGACGAAATCGCCACGATCAAGAAATACTTGGAATTGGCAGAAACCCTGTACCGCGTTGAAGCCGATAAAGCCAAGCTTGCCAGTCTCTCAAGTCAATTCTATTCCGATGAGAAAGGTGCTCGACAGCGGCCGAATACGGATGTCACCGACCAGTCACGGGAAATCCTCATGGGGCGGAGCAAGTATTCAGGGAAAAGCGTGTCGGAAGCTGCCTACGAAATGCTCCGCGAGGCGAATCGCCCGATGCACGCAAAGGAACTTGTGCAGCGATTGGTCGAGGGCGGGCTCCAGATCAAGGGAAAAACGCCGCTGACCTCCGTGGCTACATCATTGAAACGAGACAAGCGGTTCAAGAAAGTGGGCCCTAATACGTTCGAAGCGTTGGAACAGTCCTTGATCCACGCAGTGTAGTGTGCCGAGTTAGTTAGACCTTCAAATGCACGAAGGGGGGTGAGAGTCTTGGCGACGAAGAAAGCAGCAAAGAAGAAGAAGAAGTAGTCCCCGCCTTGATTCTAACGTCGGGAGCGAGGCTACTTGCTCCCGACGTTGAATTACAGTTCAGCCATCAAAACATCTCAGCCTGTGTTGGTAGGCCCATGCGTTTGGTTTCTTCTAGGAGCTTAAGGGAGTGAGTGTCAGGAAGCCTGCAGGGTCACCAGCGATGCGAATCGCGGTGCAGCCATGGCAGAACGAAGCTCCGGCGCAGCGACTGCGTCGTCGGTATTGAGCAATACCCAGCTATCAGGGCTGGCGAGAATCTGCTGAACAAGGCGCGTGTGTAACGCATGCCCTGAACGCTCGGCGAGCAAATGCCCGATAAATGGTACACCGAGCAACGAGAAGTCTCCGATCAAGTCCAGGATCTTATGTCGCACGAATTCATTGGCAAAGCGAAGACCCGACTCATTTAGAATACCGTTTTGAGAGAGAACGATCGTATTGTCGAGGTTGCCGCCCTTCCCGAGCCCGCGAGACCAAATGGCTTCTACCTCTTGCAAGAACCCAAATGTCCTGGCATCAGCGATCTCGCGCTCAAAAGTATGGGCTGAGTGCTCATAGCCATAGGTCTGAGTCTGGATCAAAGGATGATTGTAGTGGATGGAATAAGTAATTTGGGTAGTTAAGGATGGTTCGATACGAACTCGACGCGCTCCATCCACTACCTCAAGAGGCCGTGTGATTTTCAGATAGGGTTGCAGTCGGCTTTGGGAAACAATTCCAGCAGACCGAATCAAGCGAACAAAATGCCCCGCGCTGCCATCCATGACAGGGGCCTCGCCGGCAGTAAGTTCTACATAAACGTTATCGATGTCGAGTCCGGCCAATGCGGCTAGGACATGCTCGATCGTCTGTACTTGAAACCCATTGCCGCTGATTGCGGTGCAGAGTTCCATAGGCACCACATGCTCGATAGAAGCTGCGAGGAAGGCTCCGTCCTTGCCATTCCGGTTCACAAAGACGACACCCGTATTGGGTGCAGCAGGCCTGAGCGTGAGGGTAACGGACTGTCCTGAGTGGAGCCCAGCTCCTACACAACTCACGGCATTCGCTAAGGTTTGTTGAGCCCTCACAAAGTCACCTCAATAAAGTACACGTGGGAGCACGAGCAACTCGTGTGCCAGCTAGAATTATTGCGAAAATGGCTCATAATACATTGATAATATATGTAAATAGTTTGAGTGTGACGACATGGTGCTTTGTTGCAAAAATCTAACAGCTGTGACTTTTCCAATAGTTATCGAATCGAAATTCACCCCCTATTGCTCACAAGCCACTGCAGATAAGTATGGAATTAACAACCAGGGTCGACGGAAACGATTGATGAAAAGGCTCATGTCTGCCAGCAGCCGACAAGAAGAACATGCGGTGATTGGTCGGCTAAGAAGAACTGCAAGCCGCTGTTTGGTCAAGATGTTCCCATTTGCTGTCGACAAGAATTACGGCCGAGGGTCCAGTTCGATCAAGCCCTTCCGAATTGCCAGGATTGCTGCCTGAGTACGATCGTAAACTTGGAGCTTATGGAAAATATTCCGCACGTGGTTCTTGACGGTCTTTTCGCTCAAGTCCAAGTTGTTGGCAATTTCCTTGTTTGTCTTACCATCTGCCACCAAGCGCAGCACCGTGATCTCTCGTTCCGTCAGATCGTGCTCGACCCATCCAGACTTTTTCCCCTTCTTCTGGGACATTAAGGAAAACTCCGCCAAGATCTTACTCGCCACAGATGGATGGATCAGTGACTCGCCCTTATAGATGGCGCGAATTGCAGCGACGATCTGCGAGGACTCTGAATCCTTTAAGAGATAGCCTGTGGCACCGGCGCGCACCAAATCAAAAATGTATTGCTGCTCGTCATACATGGTTAGAGCCACGATGCCAATGTGAGGGAACTCACGCTTGATCTGTCTGGTCGCTTCAACCCCGCCCATCCGGGGCATGCTCACGTCCATCAGCACGACGTCGGGAACTAATGTCTTCACCTTCTCAACGGCTTCCATACCATCCTGGGCCTCCCCCACGATATGAATGTCGTCTTTCATCTTGAGGATCGCAGCCAGCCCCTCGCGTACGACGCGATGGTCGTCTGCGATAAGCACCTTAATCTTCTCCATGGGTCTTCGTCTCCTTTTTATCCAGGGGGATGTCGACAACGATGGTCGTACCATGCCCTCTTTTGGACTCTATCTTGCCTTCACCGCCCACGAGCCGGGCCCGCTCCAGGATTCCACGAATGCCGAAGTGATCCCATTTATCGGGATCACGCATCACGGTATCCATGTCGAACCCCACGCCGTTGTCCACGATGGTGACGCGGAGGAGCTTGGGATCGATGTCCAGCCTCACAGTGACCCGAGTCGCTTTCGCATGTTTCTCCACGTTACTGAGGGCTTCCTGCACAATGCGAAACAGGAAGATCTTAGTACGCGGGAACAAGAGCTGTTCATCGCCGGATACGCGGAACTGGGTCTTGATGTGATACTGAGTCTCATACGAGGTGAGATAGTTGGTCAGGGCAGGGAGCAACTCCATCTTCTCGTAGTGGAGCGGGCGGAGATTGAAGATGGCTTGCCGCGCTTCATGAATGGCCAGTTTCAGTTGCGCTTTGCTTTCGCGCAAGGCGGCCAAGCTGGCTTTCGGATCTTTTCGGATCAGTTGTAGACTCAGGTCCAGCTTGAAGTTTACCCCGGCCAGATTCTGCACGAGGCCATCGTGCATTTCGCAGGCAATACGCGTCCGTTCATCCGTCACCGCCACACCTGTCTCCTTGACATAAAGTCGATAGAGCGACTGGTATTTATTCAAGGATTTCTCGATCTCTGCCGTGGCACGGATGCGGGCCTCAATGAGCTCCCACATGAATTTGGCGCTTGCTCCACCTATGATGGTGACGCCCATCCGGTGGAAGTCTTGTAGCAACTCCCAGACCTTGGCATTGCCCGACACGTCAATGAGGAGATCCACGTGCTCGAGGTCCAAAAGTCGCCGGTAATCGCGGGTTACAGGAATATTGAGCCGCCTTGCCAGTGCAATGCCAGGAGCGTTGGCCTTGATTTCCGCCACGCCCACAATCTGGACTAGCGGATCTGCCGCAAAGACCTCCATCAGCGCCGTGCCACCACGGCCTGCGCCGATGATCGCGACATGCGTGGCGCTCGATGTTCCGCTTTTGCGCAATTGCCTGGGAGATAGGGCTTGGGTTGTCGGCATCTTGACGCCTATTCGTTAAGAAATTGCACCCTGTTGTAGACCGACGAAGCGGTGGGAGCCCATGAAGAGGAGGATGAGGGGGGAAGGGCCCTATCCCCTCACCGCTCGCGGCGTTGCTGGGCCAACGTTCTCAGCTCGTCCATGAACTGGTCGATGTCTTTGAACTCACGATAGACCGACGCAAAGCGAACATAGGCGACCTGATCCAGCTGATGGAGCTCTTTCATCAACTCTTCACCCACGATCCGACTCTCGATTTCGGTTTCCCCCATTTCCTGAATACGCTTCTCAATGCGATCCGTCACTGCTTCTATGGTAGCGGTACTGATCGGCCGTTTTTCGCAGGCCTTCTTGAGGCCGGCGAGGATTTTTGTACGGTCGAACGACTCCCGGCGGCCGTCCTTTTTCACCACCATGGGAAGAATCTCATCGACGCGTTCGTAGGTGGTATAGCGACGCTTGCAGCCGAGACACTCCCGGCGGCGGCGAATCACCTCGCCTTCCTTCGCCATGCGCGAGTCGACAACCTTGTCTTCGAGTTCATCGCAGAACGGACATTTCACAGGCGGTATCCTGCCCCGTCTGATGTGGATTTAGTAGGTATGAAAAAACGGGAAACGGCTGCAAAGCGCTTTGGCCTGAGTGCGGATTTCTTCGAGCATCGCAGGGTCTTGCCGATGCTGCAGCACCCGGTCAATCAAGCCCACAATCTCTTTCATCTCGGCTTCCATCATCCCGCGGGTAGATACAAGCGGCGTTCCCAGTCGAATACCACTGGCGACGGCCGGCGGCTTTTCGTCGTAAGGTACGGCATTCTTGTTCACGATAATGCCGGCAGCGTCCAGTGCGGCATCCGCTTCTTTGCCTGTAATACCCTTGTTGGTCAAGTTCATCAGCATCAGGTGCGTATCCGTGCCGCCTGACACAATCTTGTACCCACGGTCGAGGAGTCCTTGGGCCAGCACTTTCGCGTTGGCGATCACCTGTTGCTGATACCGCTTGAAACCGGGTGAGAGGGCCTCTTTGAAGGCGACGGCCTTCGCCGCGATCACATGCATGAAGGGTCCGCCTTGTATGCCCGGGAAAATAAACTTGTCGACCGCTTTTGCATGCTCAGCCTTGCACATCACGACGCCGCCTCGTGGTCCTCGTAGAGTCTTATGGGTGGTCGTGGTGACAAAGTCTGCATAGGGAACAGGATTCGGATGGAGCCCTGCGGCGATCAGCCCGGCAATGTGAGCGATGTCGACCAGCAGATAGGCGCCGACCGACTTCGCGATCTGTTGGAATCGTGGAAAATCGAAGGTGCGCGCATAGGCACTGGCGCCTACGACGAGCATACGTGGCCGGCATTCCTCCGCCAGCTTCTGCACCACGTCATAGTTGACAGTTTCGGTCTCACGGTCCACACCGTACGGATACACACGGAAAAGGATTCCTGAAAAATTGACCTTGCTGCCGTGGGTGAGGTGACCGCCTTGGGCGAGGTCCATTCCCAAGATGGTGTCGCCTGGTTTCAACACGGACAGGTAGGCTGCCATGTTGGCCTGGGACCCTGCATGCGGCTGTACGTTTACATGTTCTGCGCCGAAGATCTGCTTGCACCGCTCGATGGCGAGATTCTCCACGGTATCCACATGCTGACACCCGCCGTAGTAACGTTTCCCCGGATACCCTTCGGCGTACTTGTTGGTCATAAGCGATCCCTGAGCTGCCAGGACGGCGGGACTGGCGAAATTCTCCGAGGCAATCAAAATGAGCTTGTCGCGCTGCCGCTCTTCTTCGGCAGCAATCGCGGCATAAACAGCCGGGTCTGAAGCTTTGAGTGCATCTAACGAACCCACCGCATCCTTCATGAGAGCTTACTCCCCTGTTAGGCCTCTGTAGGTGTCACTTCGGCTTCTTGTTTCTTCACAACGTGGATCACCACAGCTGCTGTCACGTCCCGAGGGAGCTTGATCGGAACGGTGAAGGTACCGAGTTCCTTGATCGGATGATCCAGCTGAATCTTGCGCCGATCCACTGTAAATCCCTGCTCCAACATTTTCTCTGCAATGTCTTTGACCGTGACCGAGCCGAACATCTTGTCGTCCTTGCCGACCTGGGCCTGCATCGTGAGAGACAACGCTGAGATACTCTTCGCATGGGTTTCGATCTCGAGTTTTTCCTTTTTTGCCCGTTCTCCAGCTACACGCTTGATGTGCTCAAAGGCCTTGATACTACGACTATCAGCCAGCACTGCTTTTTTGCGGGGGAGTAGGAAATTCCGGGCATACCCATCTCTCACATCGAGTAGATCGCCAAGCTGCCCTACCCCATCCATCGTTTCTTGTAGAATGACCTTCATACCTCTAACTCCTTCTGTTGGAAAGGGAAAGAGGATACTGGTGGGCTAGCAAAAAGTCAATTCGCAATGAGCATACGGATGGTGCTTAGTCTTGGTTCACGGGAAATCGCCAACGCGAGAGTACGCTGTGACAGGCTGGACAGGTGTAAGAGGCCGACCGTATGATGGCACACACCGAACACGAAGGACTTTGCAAGGATTTCATGACCGCACGAGATCTTATTGAGACATGGGCGCTTCGGATTGAGGCAGAGCAGAAACTGATACGTGGCACGGCGTCAGACCAGCCAATTACTCAGGTGGCGGGCAAACTTGTCAATACTGTCGGCACGCTTCATTTGTATGAGCTGACTCTTCCGCATGGCGCATCTATTGAAGATGACACTCCCTGCTCGATTATCCCGCAGGATGACTTGGAGCCAACCGAGGGCATCGTGCTTAGCGGGCAAGGCCAGGTGATCCTTGTGCAGACATTCGATGCTATCGGACAGTCCTGTACCAATGCGACCGTGATTCCCGATCGGGCAGGGCGCCTGGTGACCTCGGCCAAGCGGCTGCGTGACATGATCGCGCAGCCGGACTCCTATCGACTCGGCCCGGCAGACCGCCTAGCTCCACTCCTCGGGGCGACAAGGGGAACGGAGGAACTTTCTCGGACGAGCGCAGGATCGTCGGCTCTCATGACCGTCTGGGATGACGATCTCTCCCTGCGCAGGCAACGATTAGCCTCGCTGGCGATCGAGTTCATTCTCACTAATAAACGCACGCTGGTCGTCTGTCCCAATCACCAGACAGCAGACTCATTTGTCGGGACAGCCGCCCGATCCATAATAGCCGCAGGCCTCAAACACCAGACCTGGGTAAGTCGCTACGAAATTGCATTAGCCCAGCAGGTCGAAGGCATCGGGATTCATGAGCTAGGGTTCGAAGCCCAGATGGATCAGTTCTATACCAAGTCGCGTGCGGATAAGGCCGCACTCAGGCGCAAGTACGAACGGTTTCGAGAGTTGACACCGGTACTGGCGCACAAGGGGCAGAAGCAAAAGGATCTCGATGAGGTGCGCCTCTTGGAATGGCGATTGCTGACACAGATCAGCGACTTACAAGCCAAGATCAAAGAGGTCCAAGCCACATTGGCTGACTACGAGAACCTCCCACTCTTGCAACGCCTCAGCCTGCAGGCCGTCGGGAAAAATGTCGATTCTCTGCAGCAATACCTCCAGCTGTACGAAAGTCAGTGCGCCGAACTGCGGAAGGAAGTCGATGTCGCCAAGGTGCGTATCGCTGAACTTGTACCGGAGGCGGCTGTGCCGAAAGATATGCGGCCGGAGTTTAGCGATCTCAAGGAAGAGATTACCCGGCTTGGTGGAACGAAAAAGATCCGGGAATTGCTTGCTGCGGAAGAAGACACGAACCGCCAAGCGTTTCTCCAGAATAGAAGAGTCCTGGTGACCACGGCATCGCGGGTGCTGAATGACCCCCTGTTCAGTCGCGTCCGGTTTGATGTCTTGATCGCCGACGAGGCACCGTGGATCGCAGCAGCTCCCCTACTCGGCGCCGCCGGACTTGTCCGCGAGCGGATTGTGATCAGCGGGGACCGGCGCGACATCGTGGCAGCTGGACTCTGGACCCCACGCGAATCACAGATCCGGTGATCGAAGTCGTTTGCTTGACGCGACCCTCAATAATTCAGGATAATCCGCTTCCACCTCGATATGCCGAAGTGGCGAAACTGGCAGACGCACTAGATTCAGGGTCTAGCGCCCGCAAGGGTGTGCGGGTTCAAATCCCGCCTTCGGCACCACTCTCTTTATAGCGCAGCGATTCCAGGCACCTGGCGAGCGGCATTCTCATGCCGTGTTAGTAGGGTGTTCGGGCGAGTCATAGCGACGTCTAACGTCTCCGCACATACGCTTATCGGTTCAGCCACGGCTTGTCTGAGCTTGGCGATTTGCGATTGGTCAAAGAAGTGACCGAGGTGACCGTACTTCCCACCGTTTTAGAGTGATATAGGGGGAAATATTGAGAGAATTGTTTCTGCCCTATCACCATGCTCACCGTTGTTCTCCGCACCCCCCCCCTTCTGAACTACTTCCTTTGGGTCTATCGGCTTCATGGAACCACCGCTAACCTCTTCTCAGTAGACACAGACACCTTGTCGCTTCAACAAAGGAGGGCAATATGAAATATGTCCATGATGAGGGGGTAATTCAGGAAGAGCGGTCGGTCGTGGCTGACGGGATAGTCCCTGTCCGCTGGCCCGTCTCGTATGCCTTCTTAGGCAGTAGGCATTTTCTCAGCAAGGGAACGATTCTCGATGTTACGGCATCAGGGTTCCGTGTCACCGGCACGATGCCGGTAGAGGTCGGAATGCGCCTTCGTCTGTGGGGCGGCCCCCCAGCGAAGCCAGAACCATTTGATATCAGAGCGACCGTGGTGTGGGTCAAGGGGCACGAGTTCGGGTTGGACCTCCACTCTCTGGGAGTTGATGACCAGCAGTGGCTCTCAGGGTTTCTGGCGGAGGCACACAGTCAGTTGTTGCTCCCTCAGGCGGCGTAGGGTGTGCTGTGGGCGTATCGCGATGATTGGAATGTAGGGGGTATCACGGCTATGTGATGAAGAAAGGCGCCAATGAAATCCAAACGACCAACAGCGTATCCCCGAGCCGTCGGGAATATGGCTTTGGCCGAGATTGTTGAGGAGCACCCGGTATGGGTCGAATTAGCTATTGATTACCCATCTGATCCAAGCCGCGACAACTTTCTGTCTGCCGCAACGTGGATTCTCATGGGGATCGGTCTCTCAGCCTTACTGTGGGGGTTTATTTCCAGCTTCTCTATGGGTTTGTGACCTATACGGTGACCGAGGTGACCGTACGTTTCACCTTTTTAGGAATAACGAGTCTATATGAATGAATAGAATACCCCGTTTCACAGCCCACTTCGCCCACTTGCTCCCCGCTTGACACCTCCCCACGGACGGCCTAGCCTTCCCCAATGTCAACTTCTAAGGTCAACGCGCCTTCTCCTATAGCGGCGGATATCCAGTGGAGCACAGAGCCGCCTACCAAAGCTGGCTGTTACTGGTTTCGGCGTGACCCCCCATCTCGGGATATCATGGTTCAGGTCCGTGAAACCAATGGGGAACTGACCGTCTGGTGGCCTGACAAAGACCAACCAGTTAAGACCCTCAGAGCCTCGTGGCGTGGCCCGATCCCGCCGTCATCGGGACCGGGAAGCCAGTAGACGATCGCGCAGGCATTTCGTTGGTCTGAGCTTGGTCGAGAAAGCCCTCCCTCGAAATACATCCATTCCCCCACCTCATCCCTTGCGCCATTTTTAGCACCAGCCTAAAATACGCCTCCCTGCGAGGCCCCCATGCCCTTCTCCATGCGTCCCTTCCCCTGTTTCGTAGGATAGAAACAACCTTCGCTCCCTATATTTATGCTTCGGTGCCTGTCTTCCGACGAGGTAGTTGAGCACACTATGTCTACAACGGCAGACCCCCACAGCGATATAGACGAACCGAAGAAACTAGGCGTCTATTGATTGTTTCACAGGAAGACTACGAGGGTGCTGATGGTTGAAGTCCGTCTGAAGCATAGGACCCTAATGGTGCGCTGGAGCGCCATGGACGTACCCGTGACCCAAATAAATGGCATGTGGCATGGCCCCATACCAACATCCTTTGGATCTGTGTAACCATTTATAGGGAGACCATCTCTGCATGTGATAGGACTGGCACTGGGCTTAGTGTGGCAGCGTGGCCCCATGCGTCCTCGATCGCCGTTGCCCTAGGGATTTTACCGACTCCGAATACTGGGACCAGCGCCGGTCTGTTGACCTGCGGCATCGGATTTAACGACCACTCTAACCCCGCTCGGCAGGATAGTTGTTGATGTAGTCGCGGGCACACACAAGCGACGGAGAACGAAATACCCCATGGACCTGGCCAGATTGTTTCTTCCCAAACAAGGTTTTCCCGTGAAGGTGATTGACCCCCGACGGTGCGCTAGACGAGTAGTAACCATTCTCACGACCGTCGAAGACAAGAGCGGTCCCACCAACGGAGTGGTGACGAATCTCTCCAAGGCGGGGTGTAAATTGCAACTGGCTACACCCTTCTTTGGCAGCCACCACTTCACCGTGAAGCTCAATCCACAGGATGAGACTGCCGTGTTGCAGATTACCCGAGCGGAGATCCGATGGGTCGGGCGGGAAGGGGCTGGGGTCGAATTTGTGAATCTCTCCCAGGAGGAGAAGGCGAAACTCAAGCGGCTCTGTAGCGAATAGGTCCCCCTCGCCCTGGTAACAGGAGACCCAGAAACCTCTATCTCATGTGGCGAAACTTACGGCTATTCTGGGTGCTGCTTATTCTCATTGTATGCAGCTATCCCAGTGGCGATTTTCACGCCTACGTCCATTGAGAGAGGGTGAGTTGGCTTCCGTTTCAGGGGATGCGGCACTCACTCACTTTATTTCTTGATGCAGTGAACAACGTCGTGCTGTAAGTTCCTTCTGGGGTTTTCCATGTTCAGTCGCGGTCGCATTCGGGGCCGAGTGTAGTCTTCAAGGTAGCGTTACTCGCAGCATTCTTGTCACTCGGTTGTTAGTTCTTTCAGGACTTCTGTCTCCCGGCCGATCTCCGTCGATGACAGGTATCTCAACAACTTTGCCAGTTTCCCTGCAGAATGCCTTCGCTAGCCCCCGCTGCTGACTTCTCCGGCCAGGTTGTTCACGTTCGTCCTCGATGGTGACACCATCAAAGTCCTGAACGGCCATCATGCTGAACGTATCCGCCTCAGTGGCATCGACTGCCCGGAGAAAGGCCAAGCCTTCTGGAAACGAGCCAAGCAAGCCGCCTCTGAATTGGTCTTCGACAAGGAAGTTACGATCCAGACCCACGGCCACGACAAGTACAAGCGCACCCTTGGAGACATGATCCTGCTGGATGGAACAAACGTCAATCACACACTGGTCAAAGAGAGCTGGTTTTGGTGGTACCGGAAGCATGCGCCGGGGATACGGTCCCCTCTCTCGGTCCCGTGCCCGACCGAACTCGCGAGAAAGGCAGGGGGGAGTCGTGCTGGGAGCTAAGGCAAGGTCAAGGCGACGATCCGATCTCCCCGCGGAACTGTCGAAGTGTATCCATGAACTTCGTGAAACACCGCGGACAGAACGTGTGTGTGAGAGGGAAATTGGCCACCTGCACGCCATGGGTCTGTCGATACGTCCGCGGCGTGACCCAGTGCTCACGATCAGGGGTAGATCCGGTCTCGTCTCGAATCTTACTGCAGAGACAACAAACAGGGAGCAGGGTCGGAGCAATGACCGACTCTCTCATGGAAACGTTCGGCGCCTCACGAGCGGTCTGAGCGACCAGTCCTTTACTAGCCATACGCACCTCCTTCTTTTCACCCGCCAGACAGGGGCGAGCAACGCGGCGATGTGTTGAGCCTGATAAAGGGTCCGTAAATATCATTATGGTAAAGCTCGCATGGCCGATTGTGCAAATGAATTGGTAAATCCCCCGGTTTCACGCGAAGCACGTCCTAGCCACAAATACATAACGAGAAGGCGGTGGTGGAATCGGAAGCACGCGCCAGGGGATACGGTCCTTGAGGGGGTTAGAGAAGGAAGCGCGAGAGACGAAGAAAGGCTTGTGGGCTGACCCATAACCCGTGCCGCCGTGGGAGTGGAGGAAGTGGTAGCCAAGGGCGGGCGTATCGACGGACGAGGAATTGTTGATCAACACAAGACGAGGACGAAGGGGGAAAAATATATTTAGAAAGATCAAGAAAAATATTCACAAAATTCTCTCCCCAGGTTCTGTGGATAAGTCTGTTCATAAGATCGCCCTGCCATCAAAAACCAACTCATTTCTCCATCGCTAAGAACTCTTTGCCTAATAATTGAGCATTGATTGACCGATGCTGCGTACCGCAACATATAGCGGTATCTCCAACAAAATAAATCAGAAACAACTATTCCTAGAAAATGCCCGGCATTCTACGTATCACGTGATGAATTTTCGCTCTGATAGCTGGGTTCGCACTCAAGTTACACACAGATGCCGCTCCTGGATCGTGATTTCTGGTTCATTATTTGGAGTCACTTGGAGGTGGGTGCGCGCCAGTTTCTGGGCCGATCCACAGCCTGTGCCGTCGCAGTGGCGACGGCACAGAGACTAAGGAGACGCGCATCGTACCTCACGGTTTCGTCGGCAAGCATCCCTATCCCGTATGGCAGATGGGACGCGTGCATTGGTTCCGCGAGTCTCTGCACGAATCTGTTGCACGCGGGTGAGCGTGAGCGTATATTTATCCACACGTACCTGCCACGCTGCTTCTCACCGTTCTGCGACGGAGGGGGACCATGAAGCCCACAATCACACAACCTTCCAATCCACAATCAGTCGATCGAAAAGTGCTGCTGCTGCTTCGGCGGAAAGGGGCACAAACAATAGAAAGTCTCAGCAGGCTCACGGGCATCGGGTGGGGACCTGTCTACAAGTCAGTGGACCGTCTCAGCCGGTCGGGACAAGTCTCGCTGGCCCCCGTGTATCCCAATGAGTACCGCGTGTCGTTGTCGGCAGGACCACTCACCAGGATGATCCAGCCCCAACCCCGCCCTGCTGGGGCTACGTTCCCACAGCTGAGTCGAGCTGACTTGCTGTATGCGTAAGTACGTCTAACACGCGGAACTCAGCGTCGGTCTTACTGAGGGGATAGAACGCTTTTCCCTTCTATCCCCCGCTCCTCTGCTGTGACACCCTACACAAAACGGTGTACGCTACGTTCCGGGCTACTTGGCAACCCCAAGATCAACGATGTCATGCCCATTTTTCTGGAGGCAAGGACCGCAGCCTCCCGCCTTATCTATGCGAGTCTTCCACTTCTCCGCTCCTTCCCTGGTGGCCCACCGCGAAAAGCCTACTTGCTGCCTGCCACGAGTCACCACCGCAAACAGTCCATCGTTTCCATAGCCGATATTGAGGGTTGCCTTCTTGCCGAATATGGTTCTAGCCATTTTGCGCCACGATTGCTTTTTCCTGTGTCTCCTTCGGGGTTGTACGGTTGGTGTAACGTGAAGAGCGCACGGGCGAGGCATCGCACGATTGCGTGGTCGGAACGTGTGAGTATTAGGCAGGGATTACTGAAGTGAGAAGTGACGATCACGAGAACGGGGACGCTAGGGTCGGGGCAGGACGTGATTACATGGTTGTTCTCTCTTCGTTGCGTGTGAAAATGACGATAATCACGGTTCAAGAACGTCCATATCTTGAACCCGTCAAACAAAGGTGCGCCGCCTAAATGACTTCCCACGTGGGGTTGGAATCTGAAAAATTATGGGGTAGGCAAACCCTTCCAATACAATCCCGCCTTCGGCACCACTCCCTCCTCATTCCAGACCTCTCGGTGTGAATGACCTTTCGGCCAGGATGGTGTTTGTCACCGTCCGTCTTTTGTGCCTTTGATGAATGGCCGACATCATGCGACTACGCGGAGTCCTTATGAGGAACGAGCGGCAAGCATGCGGGTTGAGATAAGAATCGCCAGGCGGCTGTGGAGTGCAGTGAGATCGTCGAGCAGTTCGATCTTGGTATGACGAAGGCGATCTTCAATAGCACGGGCGCCCTGGCCACCTACGGCAACAGACCAGCGAGTGGCCAACAACTCAAGCTCCTTGAGTTGTTGGAGCACAGTGGCTTCGGGTTTTACCTCAGTGAGAGAGAGCAGTACGAGATCGGGCGTGATCGTCTTGCAGAAGGTCACGAGGTCTGCACTGGGAAGGTTCGGGCCGAGGTAATACACGTGGCACCCTTTGGTCGCTGCGATGTAGGCCACGGCCTGGGCGCCGATCTCATGGGTTTCACCTTCGGGGCAGGCGATCAGGATTCGTGGACCGAATTCATTCACCGGAAGCTGATTCATGACCGAAAATAACTTCTGTTGGACGATCTTCGTCACATAGTGTTCGACGGCAGTATTCGATCGAGCTTGGTGCCACAGCGCACCGATTCGTCGTTGCAGTGGCAGTAAAATCCGCTGGATGGCTTCCTCAAACGGAATGACGGCCACTGCGCCGTTAAGCCGGCGTTCGAATCCTGCCTTATCGAGCGGGTCCAACGATCTCATCAAATCGTCTAATAGCCGTTCATGCGGCTTCTGTTCCTCTGCAGATACTGGAGTCGCAATACGCATTCGTGCGATCAGCGGATTATGCCCCTCCGCTGCGAGTGCACCGATCGTTGCACCCTGTTCCATCTGACTCTTCACAAAGCGGAGAAGTGCCACCTCTTCGTCGTTATATTCACGATAACGATTCGAGCTCCGTGAAGGTTTGACAAGCCCATATCGTCTCTCCCAGACGCGAATGACATCCTTCGAGAGACCGGTCAGCTTTGCAACTCTATGAATTCTATGAGTATTCATTGTTTTGCTTCATTGTATTACGTTGTCATATGTTTGTCAAATATTTATTTATTAAACACTTGACACATGAGACAAGATGGTTTATACATTAGACATACATGATACAAACAGTGGACATTAAGGCGAGGGAGGTGGTCATGGCAGAAAAGTTACGGCAATACTTGAACGTGTCGGGCGGCGCCCTGCTTCTTGGGGCCGTTCTTGCGGTCGGAGCGATCGCCCTGGTATTCGGCGGGGAGCACGCCCTCTCCAGGACCGAGTTCTGCGTAAGCTGCCATTCCCAGACCTACCCTTATGAGGAGCTGAAAAAGTCCTCGCACTATGGCGCGCTCGGGGCCGATCCGGGCTGCAAGGATTGCCACGTCCCCCAGAGCTTGGGCAATTTCCACCTGGCCCTATGGACGCACATGTATGACGGAACACGGGCTGTGCTCGCGGAAATGAAGTACGACTACTCGACGGTCGAGAAATTCAACGAGCGCCGGCAAATCATGGCCCACTACGCGCGCATGTCGCTCAAAAACTGGGACAGCGTCACGTGCCGGGATTGTCACAAGAATACCAAGCCGCCTGGCGCCTCGGCGAAAGCCGCGCACAAGAAGATGGAAACGGAGGGCGCTACCTGCATCGATTGCCATCAGAACCTGGTGCATAAGAAAGTTCCGGAGAGCGACCTCAATGCCAGTAAAGCGCAGGGCACGATGGTGTTGAAGGAGGCGCTGGAAAAAGACTGATCGCACTCTTAATCGGTCCGGGCCCTATCTACAAAGCTTCCGGTGAGCGTTTTATGAAGAGGTGTGGTTGTTTTCACATTTAACCGAGGAGGTTCCCATGTTATCTATTTGCAAAGTAGTCGGTGTCATGTCTTGTGCTTTCTTGTTGTGCCTTGGTCTGTCTGGTACTGCGGCTCTGGCTGGAGACGATATGCAACTTGGCGAATCTGGCAAGAGAATAGGCGGTCAATCTGGCTACCGAGGCGATGAAGATAAGCTCAAAGGCGTAGCAGACGACACTTCTGGCATGAGGATAGGCGGTCAATCTGGCTACCGAGGCGATGAAGATAAGCTGCGGCGCAGCACCATGAAAAACTGACGTTGGTCCTATTCCGAGACAGGGATTAACTGTGCCGGATTCAGGTGCCAGTCCGGGCTCAAGGTTCTAGTGCAACACCCGCATCCTGGTCTCTCCAGGGTACGGGTGTTGCACATGGCAAGATATCAACGATTGCACCTCACGAAACGTGAAGAATGGCTGGCCCTATCATCATACTTCACTCCCGCCCCTGTCGTGCGAGAAACCCAGGAGCATCTCGGACTGAGCTTACGCACGTGCAAGGGACAGGCAGCCATGGACCGGGATGACGCTCCTGTCATTGACGTGCCCGCAAATGTCACGCCTCCGCGCGACGAAAGAACACAGCGGTGGGGATATGAATGAAACTCCGACAATCGAAACGGGGTTGGGAACATTGATTGTTACCGGCAGCAGTGGGCTGATCGGCAGCGCGTTCCTTGATCGCGTCGGAGAGAGCTACACGGGGATGGGCTTCAACCGCAAAGAGCCACCTCATCCGCCGCCCAAGACCGCACATGTCATCGCTTGCGACCTCAGTTCGGATGAGAGCGTCTACACAGCATTGGACGAAGTTCGTCGTCTCGGGCACAGGCGGATCGCCTCAATTCTCCATCTTGCTGCATACTATAGTTTCGCAAGTGAGTCGAGTCCCCTGTACGAGCAAGTAACCGTGCGCGGCACCGAACGGCTGCTGCATGGGCTGCGTGACTTTGAGGTCGAGCAGTTCATATTTGCCAGCAGCATGCTCGCGCATGCGCCTTGCGAACCGGGAGAGCGTATAGACGAAGATTGGCCACTCGACCCGAAATGGGATTACCCCAAGTCAAAGGTCACGGCGGAACAACTGATCGTGCGTGAGAGGGGCGACGTGCGGTGGTGCTGATGCGGATCGGTGCCGTGTACGACGATCGCTGCCATTCAATCCCCCTCGCACAGCAGATCCGGCGCATTTACGAAAAGCGGTTCATCGGCCGTATTTTTTCCGGCGACATCACGCATGGGGTAGCCTTCGTGCATATGGAGGATCTGGTCGAGGCGTTGGTCCTCGCCGTCGAACATCGCAAAGAACTTCCTCAAATAACGACGCTGCTCATCGGCGAATCGGAAACGCTCAGTTACGATTGGTTACAACGCGCCATCAGCCGCAAGCTTCACGGCAAAGAATGGAAGACATTTCGCATTCCCAAGGCATTAGCTAAGCTTGGCTACTGGCTCCAGAGCTTGTGGCCCGGGGCAGACCCATTCCTCAAACCGTGGATGATCGATCTGTCTGACGACCATTATACATTCGACATCTCCCGCGCCCCCACGCTTCTCGGCTGGGAGCCGCGTCACTCTCTTCGCAACTCATTGACAAGAATAATCGACGAGCTGAAGTTGGACCCAGCGGGCTGGTATGAGGAAAACAATTTGTAGGACGAGGACGTTTCTCCACCGATTGAATGACAAACACTAGGCGAGGGTATACCTGACCGTGCGCCGCATGGTCATCCAGCCATTATGCTTCAAGGCAGTTACCAAGACACTCACTGCCGGGTGCCCCAGGCCTAACAGGGTTCGGCGTCCGTCAATTTGGCCCCCGTATAACGACTGAGGAAAAGGAGGGAGCCAGTCTGGAGCGGAGTCATGTGAATCGGCTCCAAGCATATTCTGAAGTTTTCTTCTAACCGTAACAGCAGTTCGAGTCGCACGGGGTTGTTCTCCCTCTTTTCATTGTGACGCTTGCCAAGGTCCATGGTGCGTGTTCTTCGCCATCGCCGCATCCTAGGAGATATACACACAACAGCCCAAGGGGCAATGTGACGGTTAATGTCGAACCGGGGCGAAGGTCACGTTTCCTGTCGATCGGGCCTTTGTAGGATTCGGCAATCCATGAACAGACGGCGAGGGCCGAGTCCTATCGAGCTGGGCTGCCGTGCGACCCCGCCGGACCCTTCGGGAGCCTATCGCTAGCCACCCGCGTGATGGAAATTTCACGAATGTCTGCGCCACCCTTAATCCCCAGCTTCACGATGGTTCCTGCTTCTCCTCGGATCATCTTGACCACCTGCTCATAGCTCTTTCCCGTCACCGCTGTCCCATCGACACTCATGATCTCATCTCCATGTCGAAGCCCTGCTTGTTGAGCCGGTCCCCCTGGACGGACCATCCCGACATACAGCACCGCTGGATCACCGATACGCTCCGCCCCCACCTGGAGTGACAAGCCGATCACGCCATTCGGCAGTTTGGCCTCGTCTCCATGCGCATAGGGCGCCTCGCTCACCGGCTGGTCTGCAGCCACAGCGGCGCCAGCCAACAGAAGGCCCATCATCACACCTGTCGCAATATGGATGCTCCTGATCCTCATGTGCAAACCTCCTTGTGAACTATTTCCGCCGTGTCTGGCTTCCTAGAAGTACTGCGAGCAGCGTAGCAACCAGCGATGAGAGATGGATTAAGAAGGTATTAAAAGATCCTCATCCGGTCTTGATGCAAAGAGTGAGTGAGCGAACGGAGCGGACACCCTGAACCAAGAGGCGTCAACAGCCTAAATACACCAAATCTGCGCCGGCCTCACAGCCCCCTCGAACACCTGACCCCAAGTGAGTTCGTCGGACAACCTCAGACCTTACAATCTGCCGAATAGGCCGTCTGCTCTAGTTAAGGTCTGTCTCGAAACGGGACCGAGGTCAGAAGATCCCTGGTGAAACGGTCTCCTGACAGGGAAGCTTACAAGGCACAACACGACTTTGGTCTCCCTCAACATCGATCCTCTAGAAGAAATTTTCGTGGCGGATACGGTCGACCTTCATGCCTTTACGGATCAGCAATCGTTTGGCCTCTTCAATCATTGGACGACCTCCACATAGGTAGGCATCAGTGTTTGAGGCTTCGTCGGCAGACACCTGTTCACTAATTAAGTCTGTGACGCGACCTCGCAATCCGGGCCATCCCATCGGGTCAGGTTGCGAGAGGATGATGGTCGGTTCGAACCAGGGGTGCGTCTCTCTCAGATCGCTCAGCATGGTGGTATAAAAGAGATCGGAGACATTGCGCAATCCGAAGAACAATCGGATACGCCGAGTGCCCGTTTGCCCAAGCAGAGACAACAGCATCGATTTGATGGGCGCGATACCGGTTCCCGTCGCAATCATCAGAATGTCTCGCTGCGATCCATCGTCCAATCGAAAGTCACCGTAGGGGCCTTCGACCTGGATACAATCCCCGGGGCGGAGCCGATGAATGAAATTGGAGCAGAAGCCGCCGGAAACAGCTCGCACACAAATCTCGAAATGTGTCCTGTCGGAAGGATGTGACGAAATCGAGTAGGACCGCCGGATGACGTTGTCGATTCCTGGGACATGAAAGATCATATATTGGCCCGGAGAAAAGGTGATTTCCCCCGACTCGACTGCAAATCTCTGTTCACAGACCGTCAAGGTAAGCGGGCGATACTCTTTGACGCGCACCGTGCACATACCGAGTGCGGCTGTCGCGTGTTGTGGCTTTGCACTCGCCCCCAGGGTGAGCGTTCCGTGAACGTCCGCCAAGCACAAGAGTCGATACTGCGTAGGGTCCAGACCATTGCTTTCCAGCGTACGAATCTCTCGCGCTATCTGAGGCCCTAAGCTCTCTGCGCCTTGTACAACCTGCGTCGCGCAGGTACCACACGCCCCCGCTTTACACGCGAACGGGACAGAGGATCCAGCAGCCTCGCACACGTCATACAGCCACTGTCCCTCTTCCGCATCGTAGGTAATCTTGTCCTGTTGGAATGTGACACGGTGCATGGTGCTCATCATCTGTCTTGGGAATGGTGCGAATCAGTTCACGGACTGTGCCGGCTTGAAAGGGCTGATCTGCATATGTCTCCAGTACATGCATGCGAACGACCGGTGAGCCAGAGGCGGTTACGCGCGAACCATGCATAGGCATTCAGGACAAGTGGTTCGACGAACGAGAGACGGCTGAGTGTAGCCAGAAATCCCAGGCCGACTGCCTCCCACATGGCTCGGAACACCTCGACGCCGGTGATCACGTTCCCATCAGCCCAACGGGCGTGAATCACTGTGGCCAGATCCTCAGTCGAAAAACCTCTGGATGCCACATCATATTCCTGAGCTGAGAAGTCGCAGAAATCCAGTTGTCGTCGCCGGTCTAACCGTTTCATGAGGGCGATCTCTCGTGCGCAGATTGGACAGGCTCCGTCGAAGAATAGGGTGAGGGGATATTGTGTCATCTGACCGGCCTCTCCTTGCTACTCTCGGGATGAGGACTGCTGTATGAGTCGATCCAGCAGGCCATCCAAGTCAGCAAAGTCTTCCACGATCTGAATATTAGATTTCACGAAAAGGTGCCGCATGGCGATCGCCCCGTGTCCGCCGACAGCGAGATTGGAGACGGGACTTACTTCATCCGCAAGGGCCTGGACCAGTTGCGTGGCCTGGTTGTCGGATAATGCGAGGGGAAATGAAATGATCGTCAGGTCTGGCTCAACTTTGCCGCAGAGGTTGGTCAGCGAGGCAACGGGCACGTTGGCTCCCAAATAGTAGACTCGGCAGCCGCGAACACGACATCGATACGCAACCGTCAACGCGGCAATGTCGTGTTCCTCACCGGGCGGGCAGGCCACGACTACTTTGGCGCCGAACTCGGCTACTGGCAGCTGATTCATGGCCGAGAAAATCTTTTGTTGAATGTGCTTCGTGACGTAATGCTCGATGGCCACGTCTATATGATTC
>JACAFD010000217.1 GCA_013388555.1 Nitrospirota bacterium
CACCACACCCTGGTTTCATGCGACAAACATTCCCAACGTGCCGGCAAAGAATCTTGTCCAGATCGGAATCGGCGGCTGGCAGGCGCCGAGGCCCGGTGTGAAGGCCGGGCGTGAACGCCAAACCACCATCATGACCGTCACCGACTGTGTAGAAATGGGCATTGAGAATGCGGCCAAACAAGCGCTCGAAGTGGCGTGGGACGGCGTCGACGCAGTCTGGTTGAGCTTCGATGTCGATTGTCTGGACGCGGCATTTGTGCCTGGAACCGGCTGGCCTGAGCCGGGCGGGTTCCTGCCGCGTGAAGTGCTGAAGTTCCTTCAGATTATTGCAGACTACAAGCCGTTAGCCGGGATTGAGATCGTGGAATGCGCTCCTCCCTACGACGCGGCAGAGATCACCGCTCTACTCTCCACTCGCGTGATCTGCGACGTCCTGGCCTGCCAGGTACGTTCCGGCCATCTGCCGAACCGAAAAAAGCCCTAAGCCGCGCTCCTCGTGAAGCGTATCTCGCAAGCGACAATACAGACACACTCTTTCCGTCCTGCGCTTCAAGCTTCACGTGTAAGCGCAGCGGATCGGCAAATGCAGCAACAATGTTCATGAATAAAGTGGGCGGACAGTTTGCTACTGACTTTTCATTGGAATCTGAATACTGATCGCACCGGCAAGATCGCCTTCCTGGGCGCCCTCACGCGGATAACCGGAAATATCCAAGATGCCTTTGGGCTTGCCATGGCAGGCCAGACAATCTGGCAAATAATATAGCGGAGTCAAGGCTCTCAGGGTCTTTCCATTGTCAATCCATTCTGTGATGGAAGTGTCTACGGCCGGTTGCGTAGCCAGCCGCTTCAACACGTTTTCTTCGTATGCATCAGGCGTGTTTTTCAAATTCCTTGGATTGAGTGCGGTTTGCTTTATTTTCACGTACGAGCGATTGGAGAACTTTCGAGCGGCTTGGCTGCCGAAGGTGGCCGGAACGAAATTCTTATACCCAATCCCTCGTTGATTGATCACAAGTTGCGCATCAGCCACCACCTCCTTGCTCGACTGAAGCAACACCGGCAATAATTCTTTCGCAAGAGAGGAAAGATGCGAGGGGAGTTGCTCCAGATCAATGGTTGTCTGGCGGATAAACTCATCGACAACCGCATGTTCAAATACCTCCGGCGTAAATCCTTTATCGCCTATCCGGGGATCATTAATCAGTGTCTGATTGCGTTCGACGATGAGACGTCCGACATTGAGCAGCGTGGCTAAATGTTGGGCGGTTTTTTCGATTTCTTCGCGAGTTGCCTGTGCCCAGCCAATACCTGACCACACAAGAAAGAACGCAAGACTCAGTGATATGAACGAAACCGCTCGGGATATCATGACTAGTCCCTTCTTGCTCATCTTTCGGCTGCCAAGCGACACTGTCCTTGGTCATAATGTTCCGGCACTTTTGAAACTTCAAACGGCAAGCCTTCTGTGGTTGCCCGTCGAGTCGGCGCATAATCTTCTTCTAACCAACGCCTCCGCATCTTCTCCAACCGCCCTGACTCTTCCAACCGATACAGCAGGTTGTTGAGGAACCACTGCAGACGCCTATTTTCATCAACCGTGACAATGGAAAAAGATTCCTGCGTCAGGATCAGGGGCGTTCCATCATTCCGTGTGAGGAGATGCCAGTCCGGCCACACATGCTTCGTCACATAATCGAAAATGGAATGCTCGGATAAAATCACATCGATGCGTGGGTCCGTTGTCTCCACGGCGGCTGGAAGCGAATCGCATATGAGCAGCCGGATATTCTTAAGATTGGCTTCTGCATAGAGGTGCGCGGTTCTCCCCTTCTGAGCGGCAACGGTCAAGCCGGAAAGCCCTGCTTGGATTGCCGCAAGCGTGTCAGGATTTCCAGCTTGACGTTGAAACTGCGCCCGCACTCTCTCAGCTACTTCTGTCTTTTGTGTAATAGCCCCTACGCCGCCGTTATGATAATATGGAATTGAATACCATAAGCCAGCAGGTCTTGCGCCAGGAACATTCCCACCGATAGATGAGACAAACAGATCGAGGTGCCCTTCATTCATCTCGATGAAGAGATCACGGAACCGGGTGAGGTGCAATGTAGGAACGATGGGATTCTGTCCGCCACAATACGTGGTCAGCGCGTCGGCCACCTCCCGGATCAGCTCCACATCAAGGCCGGTGACACGAACCCCTTCATCGGTGTACACCGCTGGAAATACAAAGGGACGAAAAGGTTCAACGGAAATTCCGATACGGACCTGTCCTTGCGAACAGATAGCCGACAATTCATGGCGTGCAAAAGGGTGTACCAGTTCCACAGCATCGAAGACAAGTCCGCAGCCTTGTAGAAAGAATCCGAGCGCTATCAGGAACGGGACGAGGCCTAGGAGCCTGAGCGACAACGCCGTTCGTGACGAGGCGAAGGAGGTGCGGCCAGATGAGCGGCGCAAGGCCCGGAAAAACCGGAGGCGTATTCGCTGGAATACGTTGAGGATTTTTTCTGGCCGAGCACGACGTAGATGGTCGCGGATTGTTCGCCGTAGTAGAACGGTCAATGTCGGACAGGCTCCTGAGCAGCCGTATTCCTTCAGGCAGTGTCGTAGTCTCCTCATAATCGATCGTATGCTTATGATGGATCTACCAACGATCATACCGTTCAGAATCGAACTCCGGTTGTAAAGAGCCATTGTTCCGACAAGTCAGAGTTACCCTGGAAGTGAATTTCAAGTCGCATGTATTGGAGCCCCATATCGATCGAAAATCCTCGAGCTATAGGGAATCGCACTCCCACCTGGCCTCCATAGAGATAGCCTGGGGAATTAGAATCTCGGCCCGGGATCGTTCCTCCACCGAGCGCTCCAAGGTATGGCACTACCCTGTCTTCCAGCGGCCCAAAGAGAATATGTCGAATCATCCGATTTATCGGATTGTCTTTTGGAAAATCCAAGATATCAATGAAGTTATTCCAGCGGGGATTCAGGTACAAAGAATTTTGGTCTGTTTCAAATGTGGGGGTATGCTGACTATAGTATTGGTAGACTGTTCTCACCTCAAGGTTGCCGTAGCGAAAGGCAGTGAGTCCAGCCTGGGCGGCAATGACTCTGGTATCTGGCGCAAATGAACGCTGATTAAAAGAAACGTCGAAATTAAATGGACGAAGTGGGAAAAATTCAGGAACCGACTCTACGGCCACCGCCCTAGATGGAGACGTCGTCGCCAATATAATACTACCTACTACCAAAGCAGCTTGGGGTAGGAATCGTCTGATACATGTTCGCAGCCATCCCCCGCGTTTATCAGACAATCTCCTCATTGAATCCTTGTCAACAATATACCAGTGGGCGCCCCAGCAGCAAGGTGCGTTTCTGAGTGCACGCTACGAAGTATTCG
>JACAFD010000263.1 GCA_013388555.1 Nitrospirota bacterium
GAACCACTCTGTGCTCGAACGGCTTTATCAAGGAGTAACTCGCGAATGTGCGCTCATTGCGAGCGTGTCAGGAGGGGGAGTGAGGTAGCCATGTTAGAGGAGACGATTCACACTTGGCGTCTTGAGGCGGTCGAGGGCAAAGCCTGCCTCGTCTATCAGAAGTAGGGCTGAATATACAACGCCTGCCAGCCAAGAGGATCGGACAACATAGCAGATATTCACAAGTAGTCCGGGCTAGTGCGCTACAGGGGAGAGAACTGCTTCTCAGCGGCGTTTCCGCCCGGATGCAGCTTCGGCTGCCCGAATCCGCTGCGCCCGTGCCTTGGCTCGTTTGAGCGCGATCAACTTCCCTCTGGTTCGATCCTGCTCATGCTGAAGCTTGTCGAATTGTGACTTAAGATAGAGCTTCTCCCGCTTATGAAGCGAGGCACATTCCTCTTTAGATAGCTGAATCCAATCTCCACAAGTGCGCGCCCGCTTGATCCGTTGTTCCAACGACTCGCGCAACTGTTTAGAACGCATGCTCAAAAGCGATTTCAAGGCATCCTTACGCCGCTGAACTTCTTCTTCTTCTGCGATGATCCCTCGAATGTCTGTCCCTAACATGATACCTCTCCTCACTAAATCAAGAATACCCTCGACACCGTACTATACCTGATTTCGTGCCTCATCTTCCACTGTGAGTGAATAGCCATAAGTCATTGTTTATCAAGATAAATCAGGACTTAACCGGACCGCATGGGGTTGCAGGGAGGTCTTAAGTTCAGTATCATCGCGCCATGGCAGTCGCACAACTACTTCAAGCCTGGCGTATCTCGCGAGGTTACTCAGTCGATGATCTGGCAGCTCAATCACATCTTCAGCCTCATCTGTTGGAGGAGATTGAAGCGGGAGAGGTTGATCCCTCGGCCTCGTTGCTCGAAGCTCTTGCTGACGCACTAAAGATTCCTCCAGCATGGCTCTTTAGCCATCCGACCTCGTTTCATATCCTGTTCAACGATCCAGAGGAACATACGGACTCCATCCCCCCCAGCCCCGATCCTGTGATAGAACGTATTCTCGCCGGGTCTCAGATGGATCGTTCTCTGTACGTCCTGCTCACCGCTCTCATGCAAAGCGGCGAACCGAAGTTGCTCCGTGCAGCGGAAGTGAATTTGCGCAGCCTCGTCAAACAAGCCAAACAGGCGACGATCCCCTGGCAAAACCGCCCATCGGGCCACTTCGAACCACCGAGCGATTAATAATTCATGCGAGACTCGCGAGACACGCGCGAAAAGCGTGACGGGTGAGGCGGGGAAGAGTTACGAGTCGCGCCTTTCTCGCACGTCTCGCTTGTCTCGCTCACAATACCTGTAAGATGAAGCACTTGAGATAGCGCGTTTCCGGCATGGTGGCGAGGATGGGATGGTCGCTAGCCTGTCCACGCTGTTCTATCAAACGGACCTCCCGCTTCGCATCTCGTGCCGCCAGACAAATACTTGCCCAAAATTCCTGTTCAGTCACATGGTGCGAGCAGGAACTCGTGACCAGAAATCCCTCCGGCGTGGTCAGTCGCATCCCATGCAAATTCACATCTTTGTATCCAGCCAAAGCTCGAGTGACAGCCTGTCTGCTACGGGCGAACGCCGGAGGATCGAGCAACACCAGATCATACTGGCGCCCGGCCCGTTCCAGTCTTCGCATTTCTTCAAACGCATCCGCTGGTCGATAGACGCAACGATCATCCACCCTGTTTAGCCGTGCATGGCGGTGCGCGAGCGCCAAGGCATCCTCACTCACGTCCAGCCCTTCGACCGACTTGGCTCCCGCGAGCGCCGCATGAACCCCAAAAGCTCCCGTATGCGCAAACACTTCCAACACTTCCGCGCCGGCCGCCAACTTGGCTGCCGCCAGTCGATTCTCTCGTTGATCGCAAAACCAACCAGTCTTCTGCCCTCGTTCGATATCGACGAGAAATCTGGCCGGCCCCTCCTGGATGTTGATCGTCGTCGCACCGCCCCCCCGAAGAAATCCTCTCTCCATCGGCAATCCTTCCAATATGCGACTCTTGGCATCGTTCCGCAGATACACCCTCGGTGCTCCGGATTCCTAACATAGAAGATCGGCTAATATGTCTTTCCGACGATCCATGCCGGAAGACAGGGTCTGCATCACCAAAACGTCGTCATATCGATCGACAATCAAGCCCGGTAATCGATCCGCTTCCCCATAGATGAGTCGATAAGCGGTCGTTCCGGTGACGATGCGCTGACGCAATCTTAGGGCCTGCGCCAGGCGCTTTCTCCAAAACTGTTCTGTGATGGGTTCATCGTCAAAGGTCAAAATCCGCACGCGAATCTTCGACGCAGGATTGTAGACACCCCTGGCGTAGAAACGCCCGTCCGACGCCATGACTTCGACCACATCGCCCGCTAGCGGCTCACCCCTGACCTCCTCGACAAAGCCGGCATAGATCCAGAGATGCCCCCGTGCCACTGCCGCATGGGCGCGAGAAAGACGGACACAGCCTCGAGAATTGTCATCCTGAAGAGCCATTGCATACTTATCCAATGGCGCGAACCGAACGTCAACCCCCTCCAGGCGTATTAAGCCTGCATTATTCATGAGCGCTTCTGCTGCAAGCGCGAATACGCTGCGACGACGGGCAGTCTCGCCGTTCAGCCCTTCGACATACTGCACGAGTATGCCTCAGGGCTTCACCTCTCCGCGTGCCCATCTGGCTTCGCGTCTGCACGCTTTCGCGACGAACCGTCATGAATAATGCGGGCTAGTTACTTGACGGCTGCCTTGCGCTGTGGTTTGCTGCGCGTACGCGCAAGATTGACCATGATTTCCTCTCGAGGAACCAGGAAGCTTGATGATGAAACGAATCCCGACCATCGGTTCAGCTATTATCGACCGGCTCCACCAATTGGGAGTCCGCCATATCTTTGGGATCCCCGGCGACTATGTGCTCAGTCTCTATAAATTGATCGAGGCCTCACCGATTCAGCACATCGGGACCACCAGGGAAGATTGTGCGGGGTTCGCGGCGGATGCCTACGCGCGAATCAATGGCATCGGCGCGGTCTGCGTGACCTACTGCGTCGGTGGACTCAATACCGTAAACGCCATCGCCTGCGCTTATGCCGAGCGGTCTCCGGTAGTGTTGCTCACCGGATCACCGGGGCTCTCCGAGCGTATTCGCACGCCGTATCTGCATCACATGGTTCGGGATTTTTCGACCCAACGGGAGGTCTTCGAGAAGATTACGGTAGCAGCCATCTCGCTGGATGATCCTTCGACCGCTGAACGAGAAATGGATCGGGCCTTTTCGTCGCTGTTACGCTATCGCCGCCCGATCTACATTGAAATCCCTCGGGATCTCGTTCATACACCCCTGGCAAACCCGTTACGACCTTTGTGCCTGGACGATGAGCCCAGCGAGAGCGCCGCACTGGACGAAGCCATAGCCGAGGTCCGCGCTATGATGGTTTCGGCCAGCCGGCCGGCTATCTTAGCCGGTGCAGAGATCGGGCGATTCGGGCTCCAAGATGATCTGACTCGCCTGGTCGAACGGCTCAATGTCCCTATCGCCTCGACCCTGCTTGGCAAGTCGGTCATCCGTGAAGATCACCCGCTCTACGTCGGAGTATACGGAGGTCTCATCGCGCGTGACGAGGTCCAACAGTTCATCAATGAATCCGACTGTTTGCTTATTCTGGGGTCGATCCTTTCCGATGTCGAAGATCTCCATGCTGATTCGCCGCTGCTGTCGGAAGGGCGCACGATTCACGCAACAGCTGATCGTGTGGCCATCAAACACCATCGCTACGATGCAATTCGGTTTCAAGACTTTGTCAAAGCACTGGTGAGCAATCCTCTCCCTGTGTTTCCTTCTCGCCCGCTACCGGCGCCTCCCTCCTCCGCACCAGCCATTATTGCACCGGATGCCCCGGTGACTTTGAACGGGCTCTTTCGCCACCTCGATGGGCTCTTGGATGAACACACTCTTGTGATTGCCGACGTGGGGGAATCGCTTTTTGCAGCAGCCGATCTCCATGTCCACCGGCGGTTCGAGTTCCTCTCCCCAGCCTATTACACCTCGATGGGATTTGCCGTTCCGGCAGCCGTGGGCGCCTCGTTTGCCGACCCCACGCTTCGACCCATAGTGCTGGTCGGCGACGGCGCCTTTCAAATGACTGGAACGGAACTTTCGACCGCCGTGCGATATGGTCAAACACCAATTGTCATCGTGCTGAATAATCGAGGCTACTCCACAGAGCGCGAAATTCTCGAGGGCCCCTTCAACGACGTCCACGAGTGGCACTATGAACGGATCTGCGACATGATCGGAGGAGGAGTCGGCACGAGGATCGCTACCCAAGGGGAGTTCGAGCGAGGGCTCGCTGCCGCCTTGGCCGACTCCAGCCGCCTGCATATCATGAACGTGCTGCTCGATCCTGCCGATCGCTCGGCCGGCATGGTGCGGCTTGCCCATCGTCTCGCAAAACGACTCTCCACGGATCGCCCTTAGCCCGCATCATTCATGAGCGCTTCTGCTGCAATCGCCGATCCGCTGCTATGACGAGCCTTCGGCCAGCGGGCTCGCCCCTCGGACCCTCACCGTACTGCATGAGTACGCATCGGGGCCTCAGGGCTCCGCGCGCTGGTCTCGCAACGCGCCTCAGCGATTTCACGACGAACCGTCATGAATAATGCGGGCTAGTTGACTGGTTTGTTTGGTTAATGTGGTTCATCTGGTTAGTTTCGTTTAACCAAATTCATAAGACAAATTACACCCACCAGAGTAAGCATCCTCGAGGTGAAGGGTTTTCCCACCACCCTCTTCACTTCTCACTAGGTTTGCGCCACGAATCCCCAACACTTTATCCATTCCCCAGTGGCATGTCACCTGCACAGTTAGTGTAATATACTGATGCACCGCCGCCACGGTGCATGCAGCATACGTCTTCGATGCCCACTCGTGACCACGCTGCATTTTACAGCCAGGCCAGGCAGGCAAGACGTTCATAAGGAGGCTCCCATGTCAGATTTCTACCAGAATGGTGTCGTTACGGTGCTTCACCGCCTCGGGCAGTCGAATCTCGACCAACTAGAACGCGAATTGGCACGCTATGGGCGCGCCAATCCCATTGCCCTGGTCCTCCCCTCACTCTATTCAGAATTGGGACGTCCGGCATTGAAGGCCATCGTGGAAACGCTCGACAGTGTGTCTTACCTGAACGAAATCGTCATTTCGTTGGATCGTGCCTCGGCCTTGGAATTTCGCATGGCGAAAGAATTCTTTTCCGTCCTCCCTCAGCGGGTGCGTCTCATCTGGAATGACGGTGCGCGCATCCAAGCCATCCTCAAGCTCTTGGTTGATCATAATCTCGATGTCGGATTGCCGGGCAAGGGACGGGGCTGTTGGACCGCCTTCGGCTACGTGTTGGCCAGAAACAACAGCCAGGTCATCGCACTCCATGACTGCGACATCACCAGCTATAATCGGGAATATCTGGCACGCCTCTGTTATCCAATCGCGAATCCGAATCTCGGTTATGAATTCTGCAAAGGCTATTACAGCCGCGTGACAGACCGTCTCCATGGAAGAGTAACCCGCCTGTTCATCACTCCCCTGATCCGAAGCCTCCAACAGCTTGTGGGACCGCACTCGCTCCTGACGTTTCTCGACAGCTTTCGCTACCCATTGGCCGGCGAGTTCGCCATGGTGCGGGACCTGGCCTGGACCAACCGTTTTCCAGGGGACTGGGGCCTCGAAATCGGTGTCCTCGCGGAGGTCTATCGGAACTGTGCCTTACGACGCATCTGCCAAGCCGATATTGCGGATGCCTATGACCACAAACACCAAGAACTCTCGGATCAGGATCCTGATGCCGGCCTCCTCAAGATGTGCGCCGATATTACGAAATTTCTCTTCAGGAATCTGGCGAGCGAAGGTGTCATCCTATCTGACGGGGTCCTCAAGACGTTGCGGGCAACGTATTTGCAAGCGGCTCAAGAGGCGATCAGCCGCTACGAAAATGACGCGGCCATCAACAGTCTCACCTTCGACCGGCACCAAGAACGAACGGCGGTCGAGGTGTTCTTGAAAGGAATGAAGCTGGCCACCGACGGGTTTCTCGACGACCCGCTCGGTGTCCCTATGATTTCAAATTGGAGGCGCGTGACGCATGCCGTCCCCAATATTTTCGATCGCCTCATCGAGGCCGTCGAAACGGATCATGCCTGGGACCCGAAATCTGACGCGGCAACCAAACCGTCATGAGCACCAGTTTCACACCACTCACTGCACCAACTGAAGCACGGCTTCAAGATATCGGTTCGGCGGAGATCCTCGTCGGGATTCCAAGCTACAACAACGCGGACACGGTCGGGCACGTCGTCCAGGCTGTAAGCGTCGGCCTCGCCAAATACTTCCCCGGACATCGGGCTGTCCTGGTCAACTCTGATGGAGGGTCTTCAGATGAGACGACGGCCATCGTCGCCCGCACCACAATCGACTTCCAACACTTCTTCATTGCCGAACAGCAAAGCATCCTGCACCGGATCGTCACGCCGTACCATGGCATCCCCGGAAAGGGGAGTGCCTTCCGGACAATTTTCGAGATTGCACGGCGATTGAAGACGAGGGCCTGCGCAGTTGTCGACGCAGATCTCCGCAGTATTTCGCCGGAATGGATCGAGCTGTTACTTCGCCCGATCATGGAAGAGGGATACGACTACGTCGCTCCCTACTATCTCCGCCACAAATACGACGGCACGATTACCAACAGTCTTGCCTACCCCCTTACCAGGGCTCTGTATGGACAACAGATCCGCCAGCCCATTGGCGGGGAATTTGGTTTCTCCGGTGAACTCGCAGTTCACTATCTCGACCAGCATGTCTGGGATTCGGAAGTGGCGCGGTTCGGCATCGATATCTGGATGACAACGGAAGCCATCGCCAGCGGCGCACGGGTCTGCCAAAGCTTCCTCGGCGCAAAAATCCATAATCCCAAGGATCCTTCTGCCGATCTGTCGACCATGTTGGTGCAAGTGATGGGAGCACTCTTTGCCTTGATGGAGCAGCACGAAGATCTCTGGTCCCGGCAGGGGACATCGCAACCGGTTCCACTTTTTGGGTTTCCCTACGAGGTCGGGGTTGAACCGGTGCATGTCAATGTAGAGCGGATGGTGTCCCACTACCGGCACGGCCTCACCGATCTTGGACCCATCTGGCAACAGATTTTGGCAACTGACACAGTCTCTCGCTTGCGAGACCTCCAGGGGACCGCCGGCACCGACTGCCGTATCCCCGATGAGTTGTGGGTCCAGATCGTCTACGACGCGGCCACTGCATACCACAAGCGGATCATGCCGCGCGATCATCTTCTGAAAGCTCTGACTCCTCTGTACCTAGGCCGTACTGCCTCATTCGTCCAAGCCACCCAAGGCCTGACGTCCAAGGAAGCAGAACAAAAAATCGAAGCCTTGTGCCGCACATTCGAACACATGAAACCCTATCTGGTTGAATGCTGGCAACCGCGGGCGCTTCAACCCTTCACTCCGGCTCTGTTACACCACACGACCGTTGCCGCAGGAGGTGATCATGAATGATTTCATTAGCCAGGCGCTTCTCAATCCGCTTCAACTCCTCGGACACCAGTTGCTGACCGTCCTGCCCAACGTGCTTGCCATGGGCATTATTTTGCTCGGTGGCCTTCTCACCGCATGGGCGTTCGGCTTCTTCGTTGAACGGTTGCTTCGCATGATCGGATTCGACCATCTCTGTGATCGGCTGGGACTCAATGCGGCACTCTTGCGTGGCGGGGTCAAGACCGATCCCTCTCGTCTGGTCGGCCACAGCATCTATTGGACGGTGATTGTGCTGGCCTCCATCACGGCGTTGGGGGCCTTGAACCTGGCTCCGATCAACCAATTCGCCCACTCCCTGCTGGCCTATGTGCCCCATTTGGTCACAGCAACGGTCATTCTCCTGGCAGGGTATTTTCTCTCGAACTTTACATCCAGGGCTGTGCTCATTGCCGCCGTCAACGCCGGATTGACTCCCGCCAGACTTATTGCGTCCTGTTCCCGCTGGGGAATCCAGGTTCTCGCAGGAGCCATGGCGCTGGAGCAACTCGGCATTGCTCAACACATTGTTGTCGTGGGTTTTGGCATTACCTGGGGAGGGATTGTACTGGCCGGAGCGATTGCATTTGGACTCGGCGCAACCGATCTCGCGAAAGGGCTTCTGGAACGACGACTGGTGGCCCGACCAAGATCCGGCACAGTCGATGATCTACATCACTGGTAACAGTACACATCCATGGCCAATTTGATCGTCTATACAGATCTCGATGGCTCGCTTTTGGATAGCACGACCTATTCGTACGAGGCGGCCACACCGGCTCTCACTGTGCTCCGTAAGCTAGGGATTCCCCTTATCTTGGTGTCAAGTAAGACACGCGCCGAAATGGAACCACTTCGCCAACGCCTTGCCCACTGTGACCCTTTCATTGTCGAGAATGGAGGAGCGGTGTTTATCCCTCATGGTCTCTTCGACTTCCCCTTCGAACGCATGCGAACCAGGTCTCCCTACCAGGTCATCGAATTAGGCCTCCCCTACCACATGCTGCGCGAGGTCCTGAAACAAATCGAAGATGCTGTTGAAACGCCGTTACAAGGCTTCGGCGACTTGTCGGTAGAATCCATCATGCAGGTGACCGGACTCCCCTATGCTGACGCCCTCCTGGCCAAGGAACGGGAATACGACGAGCCCTACCTCCTACAAGGCCCTCAGGCACTCGTCGAAGAAGTCTGCCGACAAATCGTCACTCGCGGCCTGCGCTGGACAAAAGGCGGGCGATTATTTCATCTGACTGGGGACAACGATAAGGGGGAAGCCGCTTCCGTGCTCCTACGCTGCTACCTACGCCAACAGCGCATGAATGGACAGATGGGGCCGATCGAAACTGTCGGGATCGGAGACAGCATCAACGATGCCCCGCTGCTCGCTATGGTGGATTACCCGATTCTCGTCCAAAAACCGGACGGATCATACGACCCTGATATCCATGTGTCAGGGATGATTCATGCCCCGGGAATAGGGCCGGTAGGATGGAATGAGGCGGTCCTGGAACTATTGGAACAGGTCTCCTAAAAACCGCTGACACAGCAACACAGCTCTTGTGAAGCGTGACGCACGGAATAGGCCAGAACGGCGCGACATGGACAGAATGGATTCTGCCGAGTCTCGCCTGTCCCGCCCGTCCCGCGTGTCTCAAACGGCTACCCTGATCTCATCAATCCTCTTCCGGATTAATAGTATGCAGCCCCGCAGAATGACAGGCCGTGAGCAATTGTGCATCGGCGCTCACGACGGTCAGCCGCAAGGGCTTGAGCTCCAGGGCCAGCGCCAAATGCAAAACCTGTGGCGTACGAAGCGAAGGATACTCCAACGCAAGCTCTTTTGTTGCTAGGTACGTTTGCATCGTCGGGGCAATGAACTGATACAGTCCCTCCTGCGATTCTCTCTCGAACTTATGGATCACCGAGTAGCAATCATCCCGGGTAATCTCTTCATGATGCGCTCGATTCGCGAATGCCGTATAAAAATCCGTCACAGACCAGGTCGGCAGAATTGCCACTTTGCTCCGCTTCACCATGAGCCTGTTGATGATACGTGTGCCGCGCTCCATACTGTATCGTTTCACCAACGCTGTCGAATCGAAATAGTAGTACGGCATGCGATCACACCCTCCCCTTTAGAATAATGGCAGCCAAGGGTCCGGACAATTTCGAAAGACGATCCTGGAGTTCATCCAGCTGCAGTTCGTCATATCCTTCCTTGCGGAACTTGTCGGCCAGGTTGCCTTGATTGAACGACGCCGTGTCGTTCTTGAGCCGCTCACCCAGCCGACGCTTCGCCAAGCGGCTGGGAACACGTTGTTTTGTGACCGTCAACCCGCGGCCACGGCTGCGTGGTGCACGAGTTGTTGTTCGCCCTGCTTCCGACCTCGATTTGGCCATACATTCCCTCTCTCTCAGTTAGTGGGGTGCTGACGCCGGCGAAGATACCAGCCCGTCCCGCGGGCATCCCGCGGGCTGGCTTGCCCGAACCGGCAATTCCGTCTCTCCAAACACATGCCCCGCAATGGCCTTCGCCACCTCGGCAGAAAACTCTTGCTGCATGACACGCACAACTCTGGCTGTCGCCTCACGCTCCGACAGATGGCCTTCCTTCCCACCCTTTGACAAGGCGCCGACCACCCGCTGGCTGGTCAAATCCACAACTTCGAAATCGCTGCACCATCGCACGAACTTGAACAGCGGATCGCGCACGTCGATCGGCCATACCCGTACCATGCCTCGCACGAGCAACTCCGGAGAGGGTCCGCTGGAATCCCCGCCGATGGAAGAGCGATCCTCTCTCCACGGCCGACTCGTAACTTGCAATCCCTCCTTGAGCAATCCCTCCGTTAAGGCCCGTTGCGCCGGCTCAGCCTGATCGCCGGCTACCACAACCGCCAGCACCAGATTCGTGGCAAGAAACTGTTCGAGTTCGTGTGTGAGTTCGCTGACGCGGTAGGCTGCGGGGGTACCCTGCCCGCTCGATCGAATCACACGGAGGTCGGCGTTATAGGTCTCCCGCAGCACTAGATTTCTGGCAGCCCGTCTCAGTGCTTTGACTCTTGCCAGCTTATCGGAGGACTGCCGGGCCTCCCCGACATCATCGCTGATCGATCGATCCAGCTCGATAATTCGTTCCATGAACGCGGTCTCTGCCTGAGACCGGTGCATCCCCGCCAATGCATATTGGAGTCCTGTCTGCACATCGACCCACCGTTCGACGATCCGGACATTCTCCAATACTTTATCGGTCGAGACCCGGGTCAGATTATCGAGCGTCAAACGTCGTTCAGCGGTGCTATGCCCGCGCTGCTCGATCACCAGATACGACTCCCAGTCCTTTGCCTGCGCATGAACCTCGGCTTTGAAGATACGGGCCACCGCTCCATAAGCCCGATCCTCGGCTGCCGCCCGATTCTCCGCCTGTCCCACCCCAACAAGATATTGTCCGGATGGATAGGCGGTACTCACCCCGTCGACCCAATCTGGTTTCGATTGTCCTCCAAACCATGCACAGGCGGCTACCGCGAGTGATGCCATTACCACCACCCCGATTCGGCTCGCGACACACATTCCGTTCATCATGGCATCACCCGTTGAATGAGCACGGCAGTCTCGCCCGGCCCAAGGGACAGGGTGCGCATGGCCTCTGGCAGCAGAGCGTCATGGGATTCGCTGGCCTGCACCTGGTAATGCCCCGGCGGAACCCAAGCCCGTGCGAGATGGATCTCATCCGGTAAGGTCTGCCA
>JACAFD010000148.1 GCA_013388555.1 Nitrospirota bacterium
ACCTATCCTCATCACTTGCCACTGACCACTTACTACTCCCCACTCCCTATCCGTATGGTGCCGAAATCCGTCAGTAGGGTTGATCAAGTCTACGTAGTAGGGCATGATCTATGCTACGACCATGGATACAACCACACCATTTCCGCTATCCGGCGGTCCCAGCCTGGTGCTGTGGGGTCTGCTCACTGCCGGTGTTGCCATTGCCCTCCTGGGATATATGTATGCCGATAGCCTGGCCTTTCTATTCGAGCACTGGATCGGCAGCCAGGATTATAGTCACGGGATGTTTGTGCCGCTGATCAGTCTGCTCTTGATCTGGCAGGCGCGGCATCGCATCGCTGTGGCTAGTGATGGACACTCATGGTGGGGTCTTGCTGTGATTGTAGCGGGGCTCTTTCTGTATGTGATCGGCGAGTTTGCCACATTATTAGTCTTGCAGCATCTGTCGCTCTGGATGGTCATTGTCGGGTTGGTCATCGCACTCATTGGAGTACCCGGGGCAAAGGCAATTGGCTTTCCGCTCGCCTATCTATTGACCAGCATCCCGTTGCCGAATTTCTTCTATAATAGTTTGTCGAGTCGACTACAACTGTGGTCCTCGGCTCTGGGAGTCGGTTGGTTGCAGTTTGTCGGCGTGACGGCCTTCCGTGAAGGCAATGTGATCGACCTGGGACCGGTTCAACTGCAAGTCGTCGAAGCCTGCAGCGGCATCCGCTATTTGCTTCCACTCACCTCCCTCGCCCTGCTCTGTGCCTATCTCTTCAAGGATCGGTTATGGAAGCGAGTGCTGCTCGTCCTTTCGTCGATTCCGATCTCTGTTCTCGTAAACGGATTTCGCATCGGAGTGATCGGGGTGTTGGTCGAATGGTACGGACAGGAGGCCTCCGAAGGGTTCTCCCATCTCTTCGAAGGCTGGGTGCTGTTCATGGCAAGTCTGGGTCTACTGATTCTAGAGATGTGGCTCTTGGCCAAAATCGGACCAAAGGAGCATGCGTCGTCATTTCTTAATAAATTTACTTGGTCTGACGCCGCGCTTGAGGTTAGAGGTTTGAGGTCCGAGGCAAATCCCTCAAGCACCAATGCCTCCATCCTCAGCCCTCCACCCTCCAACAATCCCCACGCCTCCAACCTCCAACCTCACACCTCCAACAGGGGGCTTCCCAGCCCCGCCTATCTTTGCGGCGTCGCTCTTCTCGTTCCTGTCGCCTTCGCTTCCACATTCATGGTCGAGCGTGAAGAGGTTCCACCGGACCGAGCCATCTTTGTCGATTTCCCCATGAAACTCGATGGGTGGGTAGGCACATCAAGCACATTAGAAACAAAGTACATCGATGCGCTTCGTTTTGACGATTATCTGCTAGCCGACTATCGATCAGAAGATGGTCAGCCGGTCAACCTGTACGCAGCCTACTATCGCTCACAGAGAAAGGGACAGTCTGCCCACTCTCCTCAAAGTTGTCTTCCAGGCGGTGGCTGGGAAATCTCCTCATTGGATGGGGTGGATTTGCCCGTTGACTCAGCGACGATCAGGCCGCTGCATGTCAATCGGGCCTTGATCCAAAAGGGCGGTCAGAAACAGATTGTGTTGTATTGGTTCAAACAGCGTGAACGGATCCTCAGCAATGAATACCTCGTCAAATTATTTATGTTCTGGGATGGCCTGACGCGAGGGCGGACCGATGGGGCACTCGTGAGAATCGCCTCAATCGTCGGCCCGGGTGAGACGGAAGACGTCGTTGACGAACGGCTCCGCAAGTTTGTATCAACGATTGAACCGGAGTTACTCCGATACGTTCCGGACTGAAAGATTGTTGGAGGTCTGAGGTTGGAGGGTTGAGGCCGAGCGGAAGGTTGAGGTTAAGGCTAAGGTTAAGGCGGACGTAAATAGATCGAAAATTCCCTGCTCAACCTTTAACCTTAACCTAAACCTCTCTGGGAGCCTCCAACCTCGTACCTCCAACCTCAAGCGGAGCCCTATGAACAGTGCCATTTTTTTCAGTTTCATGACTGCGCTGCTCATTTGCATGGCGTTGGTTCAGCCATTGCGTCTGCTGGCTGGTCGATTCCATATCATGTTGGATCAACCGGGGGAACGCAAAGTCCACCAGTCACCTATTCCGAAGGTCGGAGGCATTGCATTCGGAGTGGGAGCCTTTGCCAGCATTCTCTGGTGGGCTCCCAAAGACGAACCCACGATGGGATTCCTGCTTGGCGGAGCGATTATTTTGGCATTCGGCCTGTGGGACGATCGTGTCAACCTCAACTACCGGATCAAATTACTCGGGCAAATTCTGGCCGCCCTTGCGGTCGCGACCGTTGGAGGAATCAGATTCGAAAGCATTCCGTTCCTACCGGCTACTGAACTCCCGATGTGGATCGGAATTCCCGTCACTGTGTTCTTCCTGGTGGCAGCTTCGAATGCGGTGAACCTCTCGGATGGCCTCGACGGTCTAGCAGGCGGGCTCTCCTTCTTGACTCTGTGCGGAATCGGGTACCTGGCGTACCTCTCCGACAATCAGACTGTCCTCTTGCTGACGGTCCCGTTCCTTGGTGGTCTGTTGGGATTCTTGCGCTATAACACCTATCCGGCCAGGATTTTCATGGGAGACAGCGGCAGTCAGTTGCTTGGTTTAATCATGGGCATACTGGCCATCCTTCTGACCGATTCGACCAGAGGGCCCTATAGCCCGGCCTTGGCCCTCTTTCTCTTGGGACTGCCATTTCTGGATACGCTCGGTGTGGCAGGACAAAGGCTGGCCGAAGGCCGTTCCCCCTTTACCGGGGATCGCAAACATTTCCACCATAAACTGATGAAAGCCGGCTTGTCCCACTATGAAGCAGTCACAGTGATTTACACGATTCAGGCAGGCATGGTCGGGCTGGCCTTCCTGCTTCAGTGGCGGTCTGATACTCTGGTGGTGCCCCTCTACCTCATTCTTGCCTGCACGGTCCTGGCCCTCTTTATCGCAGCAGGGCAGGGGCTGATTGCCAATCCCTTCCCGCAAACGGTGCGCCTTCGCTCGAATAAGTGGCTTTCGAACATACTTAGCGGCCCCTGGTTATGCGACGTACCGATTCGATTCCTGGCCGTGGTGGTCCCCCTCTTTCTGATTGCCTCGGTCTTTCTTCCTGCCTCCATACCGGATGATGTCAGGTACATATCCATCGCTCTTTTCGGCGCTGTGCTATTCGGCCTCACGATCCTGCCGAAGCTGGCTCCATACTTCGTGCGTGGGGGACTCTATATAGGGAGTACGTTTCTCTTATATGCCAGTGACGCCTCGTGGATGGCAGCCAGGGCTCCGATCCCCATGACGTACCATGTCTTGTTCGGCATACTGGCTATCATGGTCTTACTCTGCATGAGATTCGATCGTCAGAACCGGTTTCAGACAACGCCGCTGGACTATCTGATGGTCTGTCTGGCCGTCATCTTCCCGTTCCTTCCGGAAGTGAGCACGGATATCTCTTCACTCGGTCTCTTTGCCGCCAAGCTGATCGTCCTGTTCCTCTCGTTCGAGCTGCTGATGCAGGAATTCTCGAATCGCATGAGGCAACTAGGACTGGTTTCCCTCTGGGTCCTGTTGGGCCTGGCAGTCCGAGGGTGGCTCTAATTGGGAAAGGTTGAGGTTAAGGTTGAGCGGGGAGGGGCGGGAAGGCTTGAGGTTGGAGGTTGGAGGGTGGACGCTGAGGAATGTTGGGGGTTATAAGCTGGGGGCGTTCCGGAAAATTCAGGCCTCAAACCTCAAACCTCGGACCTCCAACATTCTTGCCTCCACCTTCTGTTTCTTATAAATCGCTGGCATGATCTTCACTGGACTGTTAGTCTAACCGCATGAAATATCAGAATATCATCTTGGTCGTTGTGGCGATCTCGCTCCTTGCTTGCGGAGGGCCGGAGGAGCGAAAGGCCACATACCTTGCGCGGGCACAAGAATACATCGAAGCAGGCAACTATCCGAAAGCACGGGTCGCCCTACGTAATGTCCTCAAAATCGATCCGAAGGATGCTAACGCCCATTTTCTGTTTGCTCAGGTTGAGGAAAAGGAAAAAAACTGGCGCAACGCCGTCGCTCTGTATCAGGAGGTGGTGGCGATCGAGCCCGATCATACAGGCGCCCTGATCATGTTGGCGAAGTATTACCTCGAAGCCCGCTTAACCGAACATGTCGTCTCAGCGGCAGACAAGGTACTGGCAAAAGATCCGCAACAGCCTCAAGCGCAGGCCCTCAAGATTGCGGTACTGGCTGTGGACGGGAACCTCACTGATGCCAGGATCAAAGCCGAGGCTCTGAGATCGCAATTCCCGACCGAGCCGGACGTGGCAATCTTACTGGCCACGCTCTACAGCCAGGAGCAGCGCTTTCGCGACGCGGAGGCTACCTTGCAACAGGCGCTGGAGGCCCATCCGAAAGACATGGATCTCCTGAACAATCTGAATCAGATCCTGATTCAGGCGAAGGATATGGCCGGTGCGGAGAGGGTGGCTCGCCGCATGATCGAGACGGAACCGACCCTGTTCGATCACCGGCTCAGGCTCGCCCGGTTCTTCAATGAACAAGGAGATCATGAGAAGGCGGAAGCAGTGCTCCGCGAAGCCATCGCCCTCGACCCGAAAAGCGAGGAACGCCGTCTCCTGCTGGCGGATTTCCTGAGTGCCAGGAAAGACCCTCGCGCTGCTGAACAGGCGCTCCTGGAAGCAACGACCAAGTTGTCTCATTCGACAAAGATCAAATTCGGCCTGGCTGCTCTGTACCTCAAGAGCGGACAGGATGCCAAGGCACGTGAGCTCTATGCGTCAATGGTCAAGGAACATAAAGAAAAGCCACCGGGCCTCGAAGCCAAGGTGAAGTTAGCGGAGATGGATCTTCTGTCCGGCAAACAGGCGGAGGCGGAACGGCAAGTGGAGGAAGTCTTGAAGGAAAATCCCCGTTCGTCCGATGGGCTGGTTCTTTCAGGGCGAATGGCCCTCGCGAGAAGGAACGGGAAAGAGGCGGTACAGGCCTTCCGAACCGTGTTGCATGACCAGCCGGAGTTGGCGACGGTACATTTCCTGCTCGGCCAGGCCTATCTCCTGACCGGAGAGAACAATCTGGCGAAGGAAAGTTTCGAGCGAGCCGTGACGCTCTATCCTGGGCAGATCGATGCCAGACGGGCATTGGTGGCATTGGAGAGCCAGGGCGGTCAGTACCAGAAGGCCCGTGCCAGACTCGACGATCTGTTGAAGCAGCGGCCGGATGATGTCGCGGCGCTCGAGATGTTGATGCGAGTCGATCTCATGACGAAAAATTGGGCGGAAGCGGAGCAGACACTGGAGCGCCTCCGTACCGCATCGAACAATACGGTCGTCGCCGTCATGGCAGAAGGACGGTTGCGGCAGGCGCAGGGGCAACTCGACAAGGCTCTGGTGGCGTATGACCGCGCCACCACGCTGGCTCCCAACGATCCTGAGCCACTGGTGACAGTTGTGAAACTGGATGTCGCCCAAGGCCATGCAGATCGCGCAAAGGCCCGCCTCGACTCATTACTCGCCACGATGCCTGATCATCCATTCGGCCATGGGCTGCTGGGCGAGGTGCTGGCCCTTACCGGCCATCCGCAGGAAGCCGATGCCCAGTTCCGAGAGGCGACCCGTGTGAACCCCAAATGGCTCACGCCCTGGCTCGATTGGGGAGAATTGTGGATCGGGCAGAAACGGCCGGAGCAGGCATTGCAAGTCATCCAGGCAGGGGTCAAAGCCAATCCGGACAGCGAAGAGCTGCAGATGCTTCTGGCCTCAGTCTATTCCACCCAAGGCCAAATCGATCAGGCTATCACAGCCTATGACGGAGCCTTGAAATTGAATCCTCGTAACGTGCTCGTGGCGAACAATCTCGCTGTCCTGCTGGTCGATTACAAAGGAGATCCCCAGAGTTTACAAAAGGCCTTTGCACTGAGCCGTGACTTTGAGAAGGAAGCACCACATCCGCTCTTTCTGGATACGTTGGGATGGGTTCAGTTCAAGATGGGACAAAAAGAAGAGGCGCTTCGCCTCATGAAAGGGGCCGTGGCCAAATTGCCAGGAGCCCCCACGCTGAACTATCATCTCGGCATCGCCTTCTATGAGTCAGGAAAGACCGCTGAGGCGAAAGTGCACCTCTCCAAGGCTCTGAAAAGTCCGGAAGCATTCGAAGGGCGTCAAGAAGCAGCGAAGATTTTGGCGCAGCTGAAGGGATAGTGAGGGGTGAGGCGTCAGGGGTAAGGGGTGAGTGGGAAGTAGCGAGTAGTGAGTTGGAAGTAGCAAGTAGGAAGTAGGGAGTGGCGAGTGGGAAGTGGCAAGTAGTATAGGAGGGCAGCGGTTGGAATCAGGAATCAAAAGATTGAAACTTACAACTCACAACTTACAACTTACAACTCCCCTTTTGCTTCTCGCTCTGCTGGCTGGTTGTGGCGGGTCCAATGTCATGGGAGCGACAACAACCTCGCCGGCGGTCGATGCTGGCTATCGCCTTGGAGCGGAAGATGTCATGCAGGTTTCAGTGTGGAAGGACGAGCATCTTACCAAGGAGATCGTCGTGCGCCCGGACGGGATGTTTTCTTTCCCCCTTGTCGGCGATGTGCAGGCGGAAGATCGAACGGTCGAGGAGATTCGTGTCGACCTCGTCAAGAGGCTGAACAAATACATCCCCAATCCTAATGTCTCAGTGGCGGTCTTGAAGGTGCTGAGCTACAAGGTCTATATCGTCGGACGAGTCAACAAGCCGGGAGAGTACCTGGTCGGCCACTATACAGACGTGCTCCAGGCCTTAAGTTTAGCCGGAGGGCTGACCGCCTTTGCCGCGGAAAATGACATTAAGGTGATCCGGCGCGTGAAAGGCCAGCAGCAGGTATTTCCCTTTAGATATAGCGACGTGCGAAAGGGACAGG
>JACAFD010000305.1 GCA_013388555.1 Nitrospirota bacterium
GCATAGCACCAACGAACTCCTCCTCGACCCGGATGTGAACGGCGTGAAAACCGGCTACACGAGCAAAGCAGGCCGCTGCCTGATCGCCAGTATGTTCAAGGACGGCCATCGGTTGCTGCTCGTGGGACTGAATGTGATGGATCAATGGGAACAGGCCTCCAGATTGCTTCACTATGGTCATGCAGTTCTACAGGGAGCGAAGGGTTGAAGCATTGCAGGGGGGGGATAGCCTCCCTTCCGCTTGGAGCCTGTCTCTATTGACGCCCGACGCGGTGAAGATACGCATCGCGGAGGTTCTGTTGAGCAAGTATAAAATCGGGATCGAGCCTGGCAGCTGTGCGAAATTCTTCGATGGCCCGGTCCCAGTCGCCATGTAAGGCGTAGGCATAGCCCAGGTTGTTATGCGGCCTCGCCTTGTTCGGGGATTTTCTGACGGCGTCGGACCAGAGGAATAGCCGATCCTGGTAAAGCAGATTTCGCTGATACGTGAAGGCGCCCAGTACGATAATTAACAAAGCCGCAATGCCGGTGAAGGTGACGCGGGCAAATCCAGGACGCGTGAGGAGTGTCGTGACCCATTGGGTGAAACATGCGCCAAGCGCGACGATCGCCAGGAACAGTCCTATCGATGGCAGATACAGATTCCGTTCGCTCAACAGATCATTACGGGGGATTAGGCTGATCGGCAGGAGTTGAAGGAAGAACCAACCCAGGCCGAACGTGACCAGCGGGTACCGTCGCCACGAGATCAACGCTGCTCCCGCTGTTGTAGAGAGGAGCAGCAAATCGAGTGGCAGAGGCCATTGCGTCAGCGAATGGAATTTTCGGAGGTCGTGATCGAAGTTCTGGTTCCAGGGAGTGAAGAACAAAACCAGCGCATAGGCGATGGCGTGCAACTCGCTCAGAAGATTGTCCCAGAAGGGGCGTAGGGTAAAACTGAACTCTGCGAGTGCGGTATACCGAGGATGCACCGATGCCCATGTGGCAGCAAGAAGCAGAACAATCCAGAACGGCAGATGCCCTGATAGGATTGCAGAGCGGAGGGAAGGCCCTTTCAGCCGGCGCATCAACTGATCCCAGAGTAGCAGCGCAAGTGGAAACGTCACGGCCGTTTCTTTCGAGCCGAGCGACAAGATGAGCATCAAGACCGACCCAAACAGATACAGTCGGCGAAGCTTCGTGGAATCCTGGTGCTCCGAGACCTTGATATACAAAAAGAAGGCAAAGAGGTAAAAGAACGCCATCAGGCCCGATGCGCGCCCGGAAATGTACGTCACCGTTTCGGTCGTAAGCGGGTGGATGAGAAACAGGAGCGCGGTCAAGAATGGAACGAGCCGGATTTCTTCCGTCACGGCACGAGAGAGAATCCTATAGATCAGGAGTCCGGACCCAAGATGGAGCAGCAGATTCAGCAGATGGTAACCAGCGGGGTTCGGGCCGTACAGTGAGCGATCAAACAGGAACGTCGCATACAAGACCGGCCTGACCATGTGATCGAGATGGCCGGCGAAGATCCACCAGTGTTCGAGATGGGTATTTTCCAGGACGGTTATGGAATCGTCGTAATGGAAGTCGCCGCGTAAGGCTCCAAAATAGATTGTTAGTGTGGCGGCGCAGAGCGTAATTAGCGGCAGAAAGGTGCGGGGGGTTGTATGCACGGATACGGTTATACTGCATTGCGTTCACAGGGTATAGGAGGGACTATGGCAATGTTACGGATGTCGCTATGTGGGCTGTCGCTATGCGCCGTCATTCTGTTGTGGCCTCCACCGAGCCTCGCAGGCCAGGAAAAAGAGGATACGTGCAGGAAAGACATGGGAAAAATCTACGAGAGTATTAAAACCCTCTACACCCTCGAGATCCTAAAGCAACAAACGAATCCCGACTCGCCGGCTCGCAAGTTCATGAATAAGTCCCTGCCGCAATTCAAAGAAAAGTGTGGCCCATTGGAAGCCAGCAGCGTGAGAGATCTGGAGAATGGCAAATACTTTCGTGGCTTGGTGGCATATCATGAAAGACTTAAGAAGTCACATCGCCATGTCAAGGACACGGGGGCGATAATCTCTGATTCGGAGTTGCTTGAAGATTTCAGTGTGCTGCAATAAAGGTTTTACCGAGGAACTCGAACCGACTCATTAAGTGGAATAGCGAACTCCTTGTGAGGAGAATTTCTATGAAGCCATCCGAACCCCATTCAGCCCTAGTGACAGGCGTACTCTTACTCGCATTCTTTTTTGCGCCTCCTCTTCTGTGGGCAGCATCTCCTGAGGTACGGGCCTCGCAATCCGCACAAGTTGCCCCTCCCTCGCCAGAGGATGAGATTGTGACGAAGTTTCTTCGTGACTGCGGCGGTAAGGCCCCGAAGAATACGAATTGTGACAAATTAAGAAGCGATTTCGTCGAAATCTTGAAAGAAGATTTGTTGATGTTGGGATCTACGGCCGACCGCCAGTATTTACCCGACATTGCGCGAATCTTACGCAAAAGAGAGGTCGAATTGCGCATCGCAGCAGCCGATGCAATCGGCATGATCGGACCGCAAGATTCCGATCTGGAAATGTTGATACCGGCAACCAACGATCCGGTACCGGATGTCAGGCAGGCCGTCTCGCAGATGATTGGTCGTGGGAAGGGGACTGCTGTGGCCTTACTGAAACAACGCAGTATGACGATGCGAGGGGGAAGCACACCGGAAGAGCCGGCGGATCCCGCGAAATTCGGCCTGACGGTTGCGCCGAAGAGCGTCTACTTATTCGATTCGAGCGATGCCTCCGTCGGTCGCTTGTCGTATGTCACCAAGAATATGAACGAGGTGGCGGCCTTCTATAAGGGAAAGGCGAAGAAGGGACCGTTCCCGCTGCAAGAATTCAAAGACAAGTATCGGTATCAATTCCAGGACGAAAACGAGGCGATGCGACAAGCGCAAGAGGCGGAAGGGAAACAAGTGACAGCCATGCCGCCGCCCGACCCCAGGAATATGCAGGCCTATAAGGAGTTCATGGAGAAGATTCAATCCATGGGAGCCAGACAAGGCAGCAGGATGTACCTCGATTCCTATGAGCCGAATCTCTTCGGCTCACCAACCGTCTATGTATTGGAAGAACGGCAGATCGGGCAACGGAACTATCCCACCCGTTACGTCGTGCTCTATCAGGAGCAGGCGCTCAAACGGCCCGGCTATCGCCTCAACTGGATGACGGTGCCCGATGACACGATCAAAACAGTGCAAGCCGATTCGCTTGCCGAGGAGAAGGAAGAATTGGCTCGCAACAAGGAAAACGAGGCCCTGAAGAAACGGCAAGAGGCGCTGCAAAACCTTGAGAAGAAAAAGGACGAACAGGAGAAACAACAGTTTAAGAAAGGCCAGGCCGATCTCGAAAAAGAGCTGGGATTCTAGCAGGCTCGGGAAAACTCAGAAGCCACAAAAGACCAGCCTGTACACTTCGCGATCTTATAGAGGAAAGTCCGTGCGGGAAGAACGAACGACCGACTATTATACGCTTCTCGAACTCCTATCCACCGCAACAGACGCTGAGATCAAAAAAGCCTGGCATGAGAAGATCCAGGTCTGGCATCCGGATCGCTTCAATCATGCACCGACATTGCACCGCAAGGCAGAAGCCAGAACCCAGCTGATCAACCAGGCCTATCAAACCCTCAGCGACCCGGTCGCGCGCACGAACTACGATGCCAAGATACAGCACGCGGCCTCTCACGGGACACCGGCCCGCCCGTCCCCTTCAAGAGGCCCATCTTCTGAATCCTACTCCTCCACACCCTCACGTCCTCAACAGAGGCCACGATCCTCCCAGGACCCTCGCGGCCCCCAATCGCTCATCATGCTGTTACGGCAAGGCCAACCGACAACCCTAGTGCCGGCCATTCATCTCTACGTCGATCCTCGGGAGCAGTTCCCTTACAACTTCCAAGGCTTCATCCGGATCGCCGGAACCATTCGAGAGCCCCTTTCTGCCGGCAGCTACGCCATTGCTGAAATACCGGAACTCTTGTGCATCAAATGTATCGCCGTGGAGGTGCTCTCTACGGTCTATTCGAATCCCTCCGACAATCGCTTGCCCTTTCTTCACGAACTCGAACAACTCCTGCCCTTCCCCTCCCGTTTTCTTGTCATTGAAGGGACGCTCCCACACCGCAAGGCCGGTGGGCGTCTCAATCAATATCACAAAAATGGCATGCTCGATTTCCTGGATGCGCTGATGGCTCGATACGGGATCACGATTGTCTATGCGGATAATCGTGACGAGGCCGAAGAACGGGTCGCGAATCTCGCAGCGCTACACTATGCCTATTACTTTGCCGAGCAACAGGGATTCGGACGCTGTCTCAAAGAGGAGGATCTATGAACGGCAGGCTGTCTGACAAGAGGTGCTTTGTCTCATACCGCCTTCCGGCTGAGGAATGCACCAAAGCGGGCAGCGAGAATGGGAGGAATTGCGAGCACGGCGCTCATGATCAATCCGAGAGGGAATAGATTTCCTATGCCCTGAGATGCCAGCATCCACACAGATTGCGCGCCCAACGGGACCGCTCCCCAACGCCATGGACGAACAGGTGCAAGATACCCCAAGAGAGCCGACACGAGGCACTGCGCGGGAATCCCTGCCTGAAAATACCACTCGGAATCCCACGCTTCCCGACGGCCCGATACCCACGCGACGACGACCCATCCAAGTACTCCCGATACCGCTGCAACCACGTAGCACCAGCGCTCGTTCTTCATGGATATCCCCCGAATCACGATGGTCTTCTAGCAGGATGCTGAAAAATCCCGCCAGCGGCGTTCTCGCGTTGCTCAGAGGCTCAACGTACCGAACCGTACGCCTCGCCTCTTCGCTCGCTGCGGCCTTGCTGGACGGCAATTTTGAGCATCCTGCATGATGTGTTCTTGTTGCCCAAGACGTACAGGCCAATGAAATTCTTGCTTGCGCACAGAGTTTTTCCACAGCCTGCTAGAGTAGTCCTTACCCGTACCAGTCATGGGTTGCCCTGCACCAGTGTGGGCCGAGCCAGGCATCTTGTCTAGCGTTTCTGGTTTTTGGCAAGAGCTGATCAGAGTGCAGCGAGCTTCGAACCTTTCTATACTTACCGGCACATCCCAAATCCGACCTGCCTCCATGCTTCATAGAGGACCACCGATACTGCATTGGAGAGGTTGAGGCTGCGGTTTCCCGGAACCATGGGGACTCGGATACACTGCTGTTCAGCAACACTCTGTAAGATCTCAATCGGCAACCCGCGACTTTCCGGACCAAATACAAAAACATCGCCGGCAGCATAGTCAACCAAGTCGTACCGTTGAGTGCCTTTGGTGGAGACCGCAAACAGACGACGATCCTTGAAGCAGTCGACGCAATCGGTCCAACTGTCGTGAACCGCAATCGTCGCGAATTCATGATAATCCAATCCTGCCCGGAGCAATTGCTTATCCTCCAGTGAAAAGCCCAGGGGTTTGACGAGATGCAGCCTTGCGCCAGTATTGGCGCAGAGCCGTATGATGTTGCCGGTGTTCGGAGGAATTTCAGGCTGGTAGAGAATCACGTCGAACATGAGGCGCGCAGTGTACCACGGCCACATCGTGTGTCGAACACCACGATACTCGAGCCTTCATCTTCCTCTTGAATCTGCTTCCCACCTCGCCTCATAATTTCCTGCCATGACCTCTCAACCAGTCAATAGCTCCAAACCCCTCCAGGATCTTGAAACCGACGAAGCATTGCGCGCGATTCTCCAAGGAACCGCCACCGAAACGGGCCACAACTTCTTTGCCGCGCTGGTGCAGAATCTTGCCAAAGCTCTCGGCACACATGGAGCCTGGGTGACGGAATATTTTCCCGAAACGCGCCGCCTTCGGGCCCTCGCCTTCTGGATGGACGGCCAGTGGGTGAAGGACTATGAAGTCGATATCGCCAGTACTCCTTGCGAACGTGTAATCGACACGGCCAAACTGGTGCATTTTCCCGACCGTATTCTTGATCTCTATCCCCACGATGAAGACTTGAAATCCTCTGGGGCCGTCAGTTACATGGGCGTGCCGTTACAAGACACGGATGGACATATTCTCGGCCACATGGCCGTGATCGACCGCCGGCCGATTCCCGAGGAGCCTCGTATCCATGCGATCTTTCAGATCTTCGCCGCGCGGGCTTCGGCTGAGCTGCAACGCCTGCGGGCGGAAGCGGAGGTGCGCGCGCGGGAAGAAAAAGTCGGACGGCTTCTCAACAGCGCCATGGATGCGATCATCGAGCTGGATGATCGGCTCCACGTGACCCGCGCGAATCCGGCTACGGAGAAAATCTTCCGTTGTCGAACGGAAAATATGGCCGGTCAGGACTTCCGGCGATTCGTAAGCCGGGAGGATGCCGTCCGGCTCCAGACACTGATCGCCGAATTGGATGGGCGCCCGGAAGGTCAGCAATCGCGCTGGATTCCCGGCGGACTGACCGCTCGTCGTCCTGAAGGAGAATCGTTTCCCGCCGAAGCGACGGTCTCCCGTTTCGAACTGCATCGGCAGAAATTCACGACGTTGATCCTCCGCAACGTGCACGATCGTGTCGAAGCGGAGCAGAAGATCCAGTCGCTTACCACTGAGACTGAATTGTTACGGGAGGAACTGCAAGCTCTGCATCACGATGGAGCCATGATCGGAGAGAGCCAGCCCCTTCGGCAGGTCTTACGCGACATCGCTCAAGTCGCAGGAACCGACGCGACAGTGCTGATACTGGGCGAGACGGGCACCGGAAAAGAACTGGTGGCGCGCGCAATCCATGCGGCAAGTACACGCCAGGCGCATCAACTGATCATCGTGAATTGCGCGGCGATTCCCGCCACGCTCATCGAGAGTGAACTTTTCGGCCACGAGGCGGGGGCCTTTACCGGCGCGACCAAGAAGCGCGAAGGCCGATTTGCCATGGCCGATAAGAGCACCATCTTTCTCGACGAGATCGGAGAACTGCCGCTCGACCTGCAAGCAAAATTGCTCCGTGTACTCCAAGAAGGCGAGTTCGATCCGGTCGGCAGCTCTTCCACCAGGAAGGTGAACGTACGGGTACTGGCCGCAACGAATCGCGATCTGGAGAAATCCGCCCGTGAAGGAAAGTTCCGCCAGGATCTCTTCTACCGGTTGAACGTGTTTCCTCTCCGTCTTCCGCCTTTGCGCGAGCGCGACGACGACGTGGTGCGTCTCGCTGCTGCTTTTGTCCACAGATTCGCCGTCAAGATGGGCCGCACCATCGCGCCGCTGACCGCCGACCATGCGCGACGGCTCAAGGGGTACAATTGGCCTGGAAATGTGCGAGAACTGCAAAACGTGATGGAGCGGGCCGTGATCACGGCCACCGACGGCCGGCTGAACCTGGATCGTGCCCTGCCGGAAGCGACAGCTACGCCATCCTCATCCGACCGGATAAGCGAGCCTCGGCCCGGGATCATCCGAACCGCCAAAGAGCTTGAGGAACTTGAACGAGCGAATATCGTCTGTGCGCTCAATGCCGCCAAATGGAAAGTCTCCGGCGAGAAAGGAGCGGCCGCGCTCTTGGGAATGAACGCCTCAACACTGTCCTCTCGCATGAAGGTGTTGAAGATTCAAAAGCCCCACTAAAACAGAGAGTCCTTTCCGATTTTCACCCGTTCCATTCACGAGATTTCATAATTTCTCTCCTGAGATTTCGCAAGTCACGCGATGCCGGCGCCTGTCGATTTTCTCTCACCTGAATGCAAGTCGCTGAATTTCCATCGTCTCGTTCAATTTCACCATCCTGGCATCGATGCTGCTCTACGGGCTCGGCATTGGGTCATTCAGTCACAACAAGGAGCAGCATGATGGCGACGATTTACGATTTGGTCACAACTCACCTTACCATCACCACCCGACTGTCCAACGAATTGCATTCCGCGCACGAGAGAGGAAGGAAGCACACCATGAAGGTCCCCCACATCATCGGGTTCGCCGCGGCTGCTCTGCTCGCCTGTGCCGCTCCCAGCTCGGGCACAGAGTCGACGGTGGCGCCCGCGCCGCCGAAGAGCCTGTCTGACGCAGTCCCCCTCTACACGAACCTCGGCTCCCACCACAAACGCATCTCCACTCGAGTCCCGGCCACGCAGCAGTACTTCGACCAGGGCCTGCGACTCGTCTATGGATTCAATCACGCGGAAGCGATCCGCGCGTTCACGCGCGCCGCAGAGCTCGATCCCACCTGCGCAATGTGCTACTGGGGGATCGCACTCGCCTACGGCCCGCACGTCAACGCTCCAATGGACTTGGCGAGCGGAGTCGCCGCGTACGCGGCGGCGCAGAACGCGCTGGCGCTCAAGTCCCACGCCACGGCACCTGAGCGCGCGTACATTGAGGCGCTTGCGCAGCGCTACGCGGCTGTCCCGCCGACCGATCGTGCCCGGTTGGACACGGTGTACTCGCGCGCCATGGAGCGGGTCGCCAACACCTACGCCAACGACCTCGACGCCGCGACCCTGTATGCCGAATCGCTGATGGACCTCCGCCCGTGGGATTACTGGCGACCTGACGGTACTCCCTACCCCGGCACGAATGAAATCGTACGCCAGCTCCGGAGAGTCCTCTCGCGCAACCCGAACCACCCCGGCGCGTGCCATTACTACATCCACGCGGTCGAAGCGGTGAACCCGCAGGCCGCGGTGCCGTGCGCCGAACGGCTCGCGCGGCTTATGCCGGGCGAAGGGCACATGGTCCACATGCCCGCACACATCTACATCCGCGTCGGACGGTGGAACGACGCCATACAGGCCAACCAACACGCCATCCACACCGACGAAGTGTTCATCGAAGGGCAGCACCCGACGGGCGTCTATCCGCTCGCGTACTACCCGCACAACATCCACTTCCTCGCCTTCGCCTCCACAATGGCGGGCCGCAGTGCGCAGGCGATCGAGGCGTCCAATACACTCACCTCCAAGGTGAACCTCGACGCCGCGCGCCAGGTTGGGTTACTACAAGAAATGCTGCCGTACCACGCGCTCACGCTCACGACGTTCGGAAAATGGGACGACGTGCTTGCCGAACCGCTTCCGCCGGAGGACATCCGCTTCTCGTACGCCATGGCGCACTACGCCCGCGGCGTGGCGCACGCCGCCAAGGGACAGTGGGCGGAGGCGCAGGCTGCGCTCGACACGGTGACGGCGATCAACGCCGCGACGCCCGAAGGTGCCGAGGTCAAGACGGCGCTCTTGATCGCCGTGCACGCGCTGTCCGGCGAGATCGCCACCCGCCATGGCGACCTCGACGCGGGCATCAACCACTTCCGGGAGGCGGCCAAGATCGAGGACGTGGGACTCTACTTCGAACCGCCCAAGTGGTACTACCCGATTCGACACTCGCTCGGCGCCGCGCTGTTGAAGGCGGGACAACATGCCGAGGCCGAGAAGGTGTATCGCGAGGACCTCCGGCGCTTCCCTGAGAACGGCTGGTCCCAGTTCGGGCTTGCGCAGGCACTCCGGGCTCAGGGGAAAAACACCGAAGCAGCCACAGCAGAAGCGCGCTTCCGCCGAGCGTGGGCGAGCACGGACGTGACGCTGACGGCATCGAGGTTCTAGCTCATGGAGAAAGGCAGTCATGGTTATTGGAACTGATCACGCGCACGTTTCTCTCCTATCGAACGACCCTGCCGCCCTGCGGGGATGTGTTTAGCCGGATGTCGCTTGAGCGAGTGCAAGGATGAACTGGGAATTGTTCTGCCGGAATGCCGACCGGCTCTTGTTTCGGCAACTCTCCAACTGCCAACACAACCAACGAGGAGGAGTCATCATGTCACAGGCGACTATGACCGGAGTCATCAACGGTGTCGATGTCGATCGGCTGGGGGCAACGATCCAGGCGGTGCAGCAGAACACGAGCCTGGCTACCTTCCGATTCCGCGCGAAGAATCGATGGATCGACGGCGGGCACAACCGTTCGACCATCCAAAGTTTTTACGGTGCCGGGCAGGAGGATACGGTCCGCACTAAACCTTTCGCGCTTGATGCCGATGAACCGCCGGTGTTGCTCGGAAAGGATCAAGGAGCGAATCCGGTGGAGTATGTACTGCACGCCCTTGCAGCCTGTTTGACCACCTCGCTTGTGTATCACGCCGCGGCCCGAGGCATTCATATCGAGTCTGTGGAATCCACGCTGGAAGGAGATCTCGACCTGCAAGGATTTCTGGGTCTCTCCGACAAGGTCCGGCGAGGCTACAAGGAAATCCGTGTTCACTTTCTGATCGAAACGGATGCGCCGGCAGAACAACTGAAAGAATTGACGAAGTTCTCGCCGGTCCACGACATCGTGTCGAATCCGGTGCCGGTCTCTATCCAGATCACCACGCGATAGCAGAACGGGCCTGGGTGGCTATCGAGCCTCTCAGGCCCATTCATCCTCACGGAGCCTCCCCCTCCGCTTCCTGAATCGAGCCTTGTCCGTACTTTGCCGCTATACGTGAGCGTCGTTTCAATCTCTCCCGGGTGACGATCCTTCAGGCCAACGCGAACGGGGTTCATCGCGGGAACTCATTTCACCATCACAGGGCTTCTTGATATATTGAATCTCCATGAAGAACCGTTCGGACATGCATGAGTAATCCAGCAGCATCTTCCATGCAAAACCGTATCGCCAGGCCGAGATATGACCCCCTCGCCATGCTCTTTGGCATACCGCTCGTGACAACCTTGCTGTTGAATCCCATTGCCTTCGCGGAAGATCGTTCGCTCCGTTCAGAGGAGCACGTCGCCGAACAGGCAAAATCGGCATGGGAAAGCGGCGCGATCAACCCTGCGATCGAAATCCTCGACCAGGGAATTCTCGACCTTCCTCAGGCACTCACGCTTCAGAAATTACGCGCCGACATTCTCGCCACATCCCGAGGCCCTCAAGAAGCGGTTGCAGCCTATGAGATGGTCCTCGCCAGGACACCGAACGCATTGGATGTCCGATGGGCCAAGTGGAGTGTGCTCGTTCGATGGGGGAAGGGAGACGAAGCCATCGCGGAATTACGACGCATCGAGGCGATCGATGCCCGGAATCCCTTGATCCATCTGCGGCTGGCGCAAGAACTCAGAAAACTCGATCGCCTTGAAGAATCGCTCGAATCGTATCAGAAGGCCGTGGGACTTGTTCCGGATTTGCTTGGCTGGCGACTCGCGTTGGCCCGGGCGCGGTTTGACGTCCTGGACTATCAAGGCGCGGAAGACGACGTGCAAGACGTGTTGCACAAGATAGCCGCCGGTTCTCCGCTTGAACTTCCGGCCAAGAACTTGCTCTCACAGATCAATGGTACCTCCATCGATCGAGGCCGACGCTTCAACCCCGTCCTAACCAAAGACATGACAGAGACACAGCGGAAGGAATGGGCCTCCATTCGCGCAGAAGCGTGGAGACTCTTTTCCACGGGCCACTATCAAGAGGCCGAGCCGATCTATCAACGGCTGGTGGTCCTCAATCCCAACGATCCCCTTGCCCATCATCACTTAGGGCTGACCCTCATGCGACTTGGCCGCTGTAAAGACGCGCTGACCATGTTCGGGAAGGTCTCCCAGCTCGATCCAAGCGAAGAAGATTATCTGGATACGGTGTTCCGGATGGGCCAATGCCTTGCCGAGCTAGAACAGTGGGAAGACGCGTTCGTCCATTTTCAAATCCTCTACGACGCGGCCGTCGAGTTTGAACAGCTCAACAAGAATGTGCAGCTCCCGCCGGATACCCGTGTGCTGGACAAGAAAAACATTTCTCGGTGGCTCGAAAAGGTGCGGCCTCATGTTCCGGAGTTGGCAAAGGCGGCGGATCGTGAAGCTGCGGGCCGCCTCACACCAGACGATCCTTCTCCTACCGCAATCGCTCCGGAAGAGGAGGTGTACACAAGAGCCGCCGACCTATTCAAACCGCAGAAACCGCTGGACCAGAGGGTATCGCTCATGGGCAGAGATGCCGACTTCAGTTGGTTCCGGTTCGTGATTCCCGCCGCCAAGGTGATCAGGGACGATTTTCCTACCGGTGCCCATGA
>JACAFD010000069.1 GCA_013388555.1 Nitrospirota bacterium
AGGTGGGGTTCGGGTGTTTCGAGCAGCAGATGGTAGTGATTCTCCATCAGGCAATACGCATAACAACGCCAGCGCTGTTGGAGAATTTCGTACCCGAACCGCCGCAAGAACTCCTGCCGGTCGACATCGTCAAGAAAAATGGACTGTTGCTCATTACCTCGGGCCGTGAGGTGATAGCACGCCCCAGGATATTCCAGCCGGAGTTGGCGAGCCATGATGGCGGAGCGTACGAATGACAAGATGCAAAGTCAAGCAATGACCCCATTCACGTACTAACAGTCGCACACTAGGGGATTCCCCTGAACCGTGTACTGACCGACCCTGGCTCAATGAATTTTATCGGGACACATTCGGAAGAAGAGGTGCTCGAGGCCTACGTGTTCGAGTTGCTGGAGCAGGTGCGCGAGATCAGAACGTCAGCTCCTCTAGAGCTCTGCCAGCGTTTTCCTTGCCTCTTCTGATCCATCGAAGGTCTGGCTCAGCTTCAGCGCCGTTTGGAGCGACTTTTTTGCTCCCGCCTGGTCGCCATTTTTCTGTTGTGCCATCCCGTAGTGAAAGTGGACGGCCGGCTCATTGGGTAATTTTTCGACCGCTTCTTTGAGGAGGTTTAGGGCGAGGAGATTGGCGTTCTTTTTATAATAGATCCATCCGAGTGTGTCAGCGATGTTAGATTCGTTCGGTTGTTGCTCGCGCGCCATCTGGGCATGCGAGAGCGCGACGTCAAGGTTGCCACCCTGTTCGACAAGGATCCACGCCAGGTTATTCGCTGCCGGAGCGAACCGAGGATCGAGTTTCAGAATCGCCTCATAATGGACCTGCGCCTTATCGTATTCTGTGCGACGGTCATGAATAGTACCCAACACCATATGCGCTGGTATGACCTTAGGATCCTTTGCGAGGACGGCCTCAAATTCCTTGGCGGCCTGATCAATTTTGCCGGCCCGGTGATAGGTTTGGCCCAGGTGCATATAGGCAGAGAGAAGCGAATTGTCGAGGTCGATCGCTTTCCTAAATGACTGTTCTGCCTGTACAAGATCCTTTGCTGCCAGCCAGAGCTGGCCCAGGATGTCGTACAACAGGGAACTATTCGGAACGACGTCGATCTGACGCATCACCCGCTCCCGTGCCTCGTTCGCCTTGCCTTGCGCCTGCTTGATCATGACGATTTGAGCGAGCGGTTCGATGGCGGCAGGCTTTCTATTGAGTGCTTCTTCGAAGTAGGCCAAGGCTTTTGGATCGTTCTTCTCAGCCCGGGCCACGAGGCCAAGGCGGTAGGGGCCGATCGGTTCTTTCGGAAGGGCTTGGGCAATGGCTTCGTAGACCTTCCGGCTCTTAGCGAAGTCTCCCTTGCGGAGGTACGCATCGCCGGAAATGATGGCTGCCGGCACATTGCGTGGGTTCAGTTGGAGGGCCGCTTGGGCCTGTTCGATGGCCATGTCAGGAGAACCATCAGCCAAATAGATCTCGGCTAGCGCGGTGCGGGGTTCGGGCAGGTTCGGGTTGAGTTTCACCGCTTCCGTGAAGGCTCCCCGCGCCTGAGCAGTCTGGCCTTTCTGCATAAACGCGACGCCGAGGAAGTACTGAGCCCCTGCAAATGTAGGCTCATCTTTCAGCACCCCCTGAAGAAGAGAAATAGCTTCGTCCGTATTGTGCATGGCCAGCCGTATCCTGGCATCGAAGAAGCGCCCATCCAGGTCTTTGCTATTCTTCGCAAGAATATCTTTCACTCTGGCCTCTGCCTCGCTTGTCTTTCCTGTGTCCAGATAGTGCGCAATCAGCTTGTTCCTGGCCATGAGCGAAGAGGGATTCACTTCCGTGGCTCGCTGATAACTGGCCAGCGCCTTGTCCTTCTGTCCGAGCCAGGTGGAGAAATCCCCCAGATATATATGCGGCTTTTCGTCTTGCGGCTTGAGCGAAGCCAACTGTTGCACGATCGTTTCGACCTCCGACCATTTGCCGGAGCGCTGATAGAAGCTTGCAAGTTTCAGGTATATCTCTTCATTCTGAGGAGCGATGTCGAGTGCTTGCTTGTAGATGGCTTCTGCTTGCTCCGGCTTCCCGGTTGTCAGACGAAGGTCACCGAGCGCCATCACAATCTCCACGGAACGTGGTTCGATCGCCAAGGCCTGTTTGAGCACCGCCTCGGCGGAATCAGGATCTTTCGATAGCAGATAAGCGCGCGCTAGCTCGATGTAGGAGTGCATGTTCTTGGGATCGAGGTCGATCGCCTTCTTCAACTCCTCCATACCTTCTGGATAACGTTGTTCGTTGATCAGGCTCCGTCCCCGGAGGAGGAGTCCTTCAGTATTTTGGGGAGTCGACACTAAGACGATATCTGCTTGCTGGCGGGCTTTGTTCGGTTCATTACCGAGAAGGTATAGCTCACCCAGTTTGAGTTGAGCGTCCTGGTTGGTGTTGTCGAGTTCTGTGGAACGTTTCAGTTCGGCGAAGGCTCCTTGCAGATTCGTGAGACCGCCGAGCTTCAACTGGGCCAATGCCAACTGATAGTGAGCGTCGGCATCTTTCGGGTCGAGCTGCGCGACATTCTTATACTCGATGATAGCCTCTTGATACTGGCCCTTCTCGAGATAGGTCGCCGCTCGCTCACGGTGCTTGGCTTTCTTCGCCTCAGGCGAAGACCCGCCACAACCGACGCAGACAAGGGTGACCAGAGCGCCGCATATGCTCAGGTGGACAAAAGAACGATGGTACCTGATCACGTCTCTTTCCCGGTTCAAGGCTACGGGGCCTATGCTCGCACGTCAAACGACGCCGTGACTGAGCTATATTGAACAGAATAGACCAATCATTATTGATATTGTGTTTCAGTATGGGATGGAACAAAAACATAGTTGCTGATTCACGCCCGCTGGCAGAAGGAGATTCCTTGATGAACAACATATATGGGTTTCCTTCGCGCGTTGTGACCTTAGGGATTATAGCCTTCTCACTGGTGATAGGGACGGGTGCCAGCGCTGAAGCTACCTCCATCACCTGGAATTTTACAGAATCGGGGGGTAAAGAGGCGTATGGAAACTCTCGGTCCGATTCTCAGAATGGTATTACGGTGAGGGCTACAGCATTGGGATATACGGCGGACCACAGGGGAGGCAGGGACCACGGTTTTCAGACTGCTGCGCTTGGGCAGTGGATGACCGGCCGCAGCCATGACCACCAGGTCGATAATCGTGGCGCAAACCATCAGAGCGTTCGGATTGACCCCTATGGCACTTGGGACACAGACGTATCCAATTGGGTTGGTAATGCGCCTTCTTCATCGAATCTGTCTCACAAAACGTATGGGGATCTTGCAGGCTGGGGATTCTCGTCGCGGATCAATCATAATGGTCCTTATACCTCTACTGCCCAACACGTGGGCATTAATAGCCCTCCGGCTAACACTCTTCATTTTGGGGCCAAGTTAGGTGGTGACCCATTTTCGAGCAAACACCATATTGACCGTTTCGAAATACCCTCAGTGTCAGCAAATGTACCTGAACCCTCCTCTCTGATTCTCATCGGTATCGGCATTGCAGGGCTTGTCTTCTGGCACCGAAGATGTGTGGGTGTCTTGAATCAATCGGTCAAGTCTTCCACCCACACAGTCAGGTGATTTCGCAGAGGGTGAGTGTCAGAAAGTTTTACAGAGTCACTTTCCGGACCTAAGGCATTGGTATTTCTGCTCTTGTGTTGATTTGTATCTCCACATAAATTTGTCAGTGTTAGTATTTTTTACAGCCTCTCAATGTGAAGAACTTCCTAGGATGAGTGAATATTGATGCGGAAGAAACAATTATCCACAACAGACCCCACAATCGCAGGCGGGAAAAGTGGCCAATTTCCCCATGCGAAACAAGCAAGTTCTACATTCCACTCCATTTGCGTGAAGAATTCCTTTCACCCTCTTGAGACCTTACACGTTCATACTAAACAGTAAGGCATGATACTTGCTGACTTTACTTGAGAGACATGGTTTGTATAGTGAGCAATGAAATTACTTCATCAATAGAGGTGAGTCAGGAGGATGACATGAGGGTACGGTGGCCGAAGTTCACAGTGTTTGTGGGGCTCATCAGCGTGGGACTGCTCTTTGGCGCTGCGGCCCAAGCAACGACGTTGACGTTTGACGGCAACATCTGTAATGGAAACGCCGTTTGCAGCGCCGGTCTCCCGATTGATCAATCCTATGGAGACGTCTCTGGGCAACTGGATGTGATTTATACCAGCAGGGTAGGTAATGGTAATACGGCGAGCGCCTACGACCACCTTTTCTTTTGGGACACACAGTATAGCGACCTACAAAATGTAGCATACGGAGGAGATCCCGGGGGTGTACCGGAAATTGCCTTGATTCCTGCGGCAGGCTTCACGGTAACTCTCAATAGTTTTGATCTTGGTGCCTGGCCTCAAACCCCACGAAATACTCAAAGCACGATTTACGATACTGCCTATAATCCGTTAGGAGACACCGGGGGATTCACAGTCCTCGGAGATGCACATTCTACCGTCTCCGTTGACCTAACGAATGCCAATGGCTTGATCATACAATGGGGACCTGACGGATATAACGTAGGCATTGATAATATCAACTTCACCGTCTCTCCCACTTCCACAGCAGTCCCCGAACCCTCCTCTCTACTCTTGCTCGGCGCAGGCCTCGTGGGCCTAGCGGCTTGGCGATGGAAGCGGGCAGCATAAGCTCAACGC
>JACAFD010000306.1 GCA_013388555.1 Nitrospirota bacterium
AAGGTTAAGGCTGAGGCTAAGGTTGAGCAAACAACAACCTGTCGATGCTTGACCTTAACCTCGACCTCAGCCTTCTTCATTGGCTGCGGCCTTGCTGGACGATCTATATGACCATGCTGCGAGAATGTTTACCCGCTGCGTGCCAACTTAGCTTTTCCACAGATTGACGGATTGCTAGTTATGCGCCTGTCGAAAGAACGCGTTCACCACATGGCAGAGTCGATTGCCGCCAGGTTGCAGCAGGAGGGGCAGGTGGCGATTGTTGGAGATCCCAAGGCATTCGTCGAGCAGATTGATCGTGCCATTGTTGAGGAGTTGTCGGTTGAAGATCGCCTGAATGCTGAAGTGCGGCAGCTCTTGAAAGTCTATGAGCAAGACATCGAGCGAGGGCATGTAGACTTTCAACGGATGTTCACGATGGTGAAGAGCAAGCTCGCGAAGGAGCGAGGCATTATTCTATAGGAGGTCAATTGTCATTAGTCAATGGTAAGAGCTGGCAGATGGTGGATTCCATCTTTACCGGTGACTGTTGACCAATGACCATTGACATGGTTGCGCGATGTTGAGCGAAGACAAGGTCAGTCATCTCTCTCACGTCATTCTTCAGGTCCTGAAGAAGAGCGCTTTAGTGACGATGAAGGCCGACGAGGGGCGGGTTCTGAAAGAGATCAAGCGGGTGCTCGCATCCGAGCTGGCACAGGAAGAACAGATCGATCGAACGGTTAAGGCGAAATTGGCCTCGTATTCGCGCGGGATCGTCGAGGGCAGCGCGGAGTGGGATGTGCTCTATCGGAAAACATTCGAGGAAGAGAGCCGGAAGCATGCGAAGACGTGAGGAGCCGATGGGACGAAGAACTGAGCTACGATATCTCTCCCTGCTCGGAGTGATTCTCTTGTGTATAGGAGCAGTCGCCTGTTCCAAGAGCAATGCAAAACCGTTGGTTCCGCTCGCACTCGAGTCGGGAGTGAAGCCGCAAGCGGTGGTCCTGACCGAACAGGGAATGCAGGCCTACCAAGCGAGCCAGTTCGATGAGGCGAAGAACTATTTCTCCCAAGCGGTTGATGCGGCTCCTCAATCGGGACCCGCTCACTATAACTATGCCTTGGCATTGAATGCCTTGGGTGATACGGCGCAGGCACGCCAACAGTTCATGGAAGCAGCCAGCTACGCTCCTGGCGACAAAGTGATCTGGGACTCGCCTGCGCTCAGGCCTTACGGCAACGTGGAGGCGCCAAAGAAAAAACAACTACTCCCACCCGGGGCCGGCAGGGCTGGCATGGGAGGCCCCGGCGGAGTACCTCGATAGTTGTAGGCAGGTTTAAGAAGGGGTGTATGAATATGGTAAAAGAGCTTGAAGTTGGTGGTAAGGCTCCCGCTTTGTCTCTTCCCGACCAATCGGGAAACCCTGTCAATCTGAAAGATTTTGCCGGCAAGCAGGTGGTTCTGTATTTTTACCCCAAAGATGATACCCCCGGCTGCACAAAAGAATCATGCGATTTTCGCGATGCCGAAGCCTCGATTAAGAAGGCAGGGGCCGTGATTCTCGGTGTCAGTTTTGATGGCCGGGAATCTCACCAGAAATTCATCAAGAAGTTTACCTTGCCGTTTACGCTGCTCAGCGACGAGGATAAGGTTGCTGCGAAAGCCTATGGGGTCTACAAAGAAAAGAGCATGTATGGCAGGAAATATTGGGGCATCGAGCGCAGCACCTTTGTCATTGACCAAGCCGGCAAGTTGAAGGCAATCTTCCGCAAGGTCAAGGTCAACAGCCATGTGGATGAAGTGTTGGCGGCCCTGAAAGCCTAACCATTACAGGATGCTCAAAAAGCCCGCCAGCGGCGTTCTCCCCTCGAAAGCATCCTCAACGTAGCCCAGAGGCTACGCCTCCGGTGCTTTCATCGGCTGCGGCCTTGCTGGACGGACTTTTTAAGCATCCTGTTCGCTGTTTCCCTTTTGTTCAAGACGGATGGGTGTTTCAGTTTCCATCGCACCATAATAGTGTTTCCGCAGACTCATATTATGCGGCTGTGCGGCCTATGAGTATTCTCCTCCGCAGAGCCGGTCTTTTCACGATCCTCCTTCTCTGGGCTGCAACGACAACACTCCCCGCGGCGGAGAAGATTCCCGGAACCTTGACGGTTTACGATAGCCTCACCGCTCCCAATCAGGCTGCCACCATTGAAGCGACGCTCATAAGGACAGGCCTCCAGACGCAGGCTGGTCTAGGAGGCGAACCCCTTGAGCTTCTTGTCGCCGGTCATGTCGTTGCGACTGCGATGACAGGAGGTGACGGGCGGGCTTTCCTGTCATATACCCCAAAGGCCAAAGGGGCTGTCCCATTCACCGTACGCACGGGGACCACTTCCGGAGTCGCATTGACTGAAGCTGGTGGGAATCTCGCTGTGTGGGAACGGCGCAGTCCGATCGTGGCAGTTGAAATGGCGGCGCTGATGGAAGGCGCCGGCGGAGAAGGAGCGATCGTGACCAAGCCTGGAAATGAGGCGGATGGAAGGCGTCCGATGCCTGACGCTGCGGAGGAACTCGGCAAGCTCACGCAGTTCTATTACAACCTGCTTTATGTGGTGAGCATAGAGAGAGGGGGTGGTAATAGAGACCAGGCAAATGCGCAAGCCCGGCAATGGCTCAAGGATCAGAAATTTCCGATCGGGCACATTCTCGTGCTGCCCTCTGATCCAGAGGCGTTAGGGGTAAAACTCGATGAATTGCATGGGGCAGGATGGAAGCAGCTCAAGACAGGGGTGGGGCGTACGAAGGCTTTTGCTGAAGCGTTCCTGCAGCGGCGCCTCGAAGCTGTGATGGTTCCGGAGCCGGCGAAGGGGGAGGCGCCGCGCAAGGCAAAGGTGGCGAAGGAGTGGAAGGATGTGCGGAAGAAGATGTAGCGGGTGACCGGTTCCCCTTCTTGCTTGCGCAACGTGCGGGATAGGAAGGGGAGCAGCCGGACCATTCTTCTTGCTTGCAGAGGCCCCACGATAAAACGGTGGTCCCTCGATGCGCGCAGTGGAGGAGGTCCCGGGCCCCCAACTGCTGGACAGGCGTAAACCGTTGATTGCAAGGGCGGTAACAGACCTCGGGCAAGAAACCCCAAGGTCTGGTATGGGCACAAAAAATCAGAACTCCACACCTTATGAGGTCCAGTCTAATTATTGTGGGTGGATTTGATGCCTCCGCCTCTTTTCTCCAGATCGAGAATCTGCGCGCATTGCGCTACGCCGTGCATAAGCGACCGGCCTTACCTTCCATTCACCGCTGGTATGCTTTACTATGGGCCTCAGATTTCCATTAAATTGAGGCTCTTCCTTATGCGGGCGAAGACCAGTTTTTCCTGCCAGGCTTGCGGCCACCAGTCGCCTCGGTGGCTTGGCCGCTGTCCGGACTGCAGCGGCTGGAACACGATGAAAGAGGAACGGCAGGCGCCGACGGGCAAGGGGCGGCCTGCTGCGATGAAGATGGGACAGGCGAAGGCCACGCCGATTGCCGATATCGAAGTGGTTGGTGAGGACAGGCGGCTGACGCAGATCGGCGAATTCGACCGGGTGCTGGGCGGGGGAGTCATCCCTGGCTCGGTCATTCTGATCGGTGGCGATCCCGGCATTGGGAAAACGACTCTGTTGCTTCAGGCGCTCCCGCGACTGTCTTCCAAGGAGGAACCGGTCCTCTATGTCTCTGGCGAGGAGTCGCCAAGGCAGATCAAGATGCGTGGGCAGCGGCTCGGCCTCGAGCATCCGAACCTCTTGATTCTGGCGGAAACCTCCCTCGAACAAATCCTCAAGGCGACCCAAGAAATTCAGCCTGCTGCCGTGGTCGTCGATTCAATTCAAACCGTCTATACGGAACAGATCACGTCCGCCCCTGGCAGCATCAGCCAGGTGCAGGAAGTGGCGGGCCAATTGATGTGGTACGCGAAGCGCAGCAGCGTGCCGGTCTTCATCATCGGGCATGTCACCAAGGATGGAGCAATCGCCGGGCCGCGACTCTTGGAACACATCGTCGATACGGTGCTCTATTTTGAAGGGGATAAGGGACACAGCTTTCGTATTCTTCGCGCGGTGAAGAATCGCTTTGGCTCGACCAATGAGATTGGCGTGTTTGAAATGAAAGACTCCGGGTTGGAGGAAGTGAGCAACCCCTCCGAGTTATTTCTGGCGGAACGGTCCCAGCGCACGACGGGATCGGTGGTGGTGTCGAGCCTCGAAGGGTCAAGACCGATTCTAGTCGAACTACAGGCGTTGGTCACTTCCACGAGCTTCGCGATGCCGAAACGGATGGCGAATGGTGTGGATCAGAATCGGGTTTCGCTATTGCTCGCAGTTATGGAGAAGCGGCTGGGTATGCATTTGGCTGGACAAGATGTCTACGTGAACGTCGTCGGCGGGTTGCATATCGACGAGCCGGCCATCGATTTGGGTATCGTGGCCTCGGTCACATCGAGTCTGCGGGAAGTGCCGATCGAGCCTGGGTTGTTGGTGCTGGGTGAGGTGGGGCTCGGCGGTGAAGTGCGCGCGATCAGTCAGGCGGAAATGCGGATTCGCGAAGCAGCCAAGATGGGGTTCAAACGCTGTCTCTTGCCGGAGCGCAACTTGGCTAAGCTGGAACCAATCGATGGGATTGACTTGATCGGGATACGTGAAGTTGGGGAGGCATTGGATGTGGTTTTGGCTTAGCAGGATGCTGAAAAATGGGCGGGGTGGCTGGAACGATCCCCGTGCTCGCGCAACGCGCGGCCTCAGAAGGGTGGGAAGGGTAGCCTGGCCGACCTCTTGCTCGCGGAACGCGCACGATAAGAATATGCTCGTTCGACGCGCGCAATCGAGGATCGACCAGATTACCCTTGAGATCGAAATGAAAAATTGGAGAGACGCGCGCAGTTGGGATCATACCACCCGCCCCTTAGTAGTAAGTGATAGGTTACTGCGGCCTTGCCCGCGGAACGGCGGGTCTTGGCGAGCCGGCGTGGGGTGGGTGAGATGTCTGAACTTTTTGAGCATCCTGCAAGGCAGTGTCCTCTTCTCCGAAGCGGGAGCAGTGGAGGCTCATACCCCTGTCCCTTTCGCTGTGATGGGTGGCGGGGGAAGAGGGAAAGCCAGGAGTTCTTTCGCCATTACTATTGTCGTGAGTATTGCGACTCTTACCGTGTTCAGCGGTTGTACGCTGTTTGTACCGCGCGAGGAGGTACAGCTCAAGCAGGCGACGGCCAAGGAATTGACGGCACTGCTGACTCAGCGGGAAGCAGCGATTCAGACAATGAAAGGTCTCTTTACCGCAAAGGTGCGAGGAGGGATTATTCCCATTGCGTCACGGGTCGAGGGTGCGTTGTACTATCGTCATCCGAATGCCATGCGGGTGCGCGGGTTTACCGCGGTCGGCAGTGAGCTCTTCGAATTTGTTCAGGCGAAAGATCATTTCCGGCTACGATTACCGACCATGGGCCGTGTCCTGTCAGGTCATCCGTCCGACATGAGCGAAATGGGCAGGCTCGCTCGGCCGTTTCAATTGAGTGTATGGGCGATGGGTGGCGTGTTGGGTACCGGCACGATCGCGAAAGACGAGACGGTTGTTCTTGTCGAAGAGGGGGATCGCTACCGGCTTGAGGTCTCCGGTCCATCCCCCAACGGGAGGGAGCTCATGCGCCGGCTGCTGTGGTTTGAGCGCCAGACATTGCTGGTCGTTCGTGAAGAGCGGCTCACGGAGTCCGGTTCAGTGGAAGCGACCATCCAGTATGAGGATTTCCGTCCCGTTGGCCAGACGGAGGGAGTATCGAATACCGGCGATAGGCAGCTCTTGAGGCCGTTTAAGATTTTATTGGAAGATGGGAAGGGGCAAGGGAGCGTGCAAATCACATTTCACGAGATGATTCCGAATCAACCCTTGAGCGCAACCGACCTCGGTCAGATATAGCAAGATGCTGAAAAAGTCCGCCAGCGGCGTTCTCGCATCGTTCAGACCCTCAACGTACCCCAAAGGGTACGCCTCGGTCCTTCACTCGCTGCGGCCTTGCTGGACAGCCTTTTTGAGCATCTTGCAAGAAAGCTCTCTTGTGGCTCCACACGTGCAGACCATTGAAATTCCCGCATGCCGAAATAGTGTTTTCGGAGCCTGGTCGCCACGATGAAGGTATTGGCAATCGAGACGGCAACCTCGTGGCAGAGTGTCGCGATTCTTGATGGATCGCGGGTCCTTGCCCGCTATGAGCAGGAGGCGACCGGATCGCATGCTAAGTTGCTGTTGCCGACAATCGATCGATTGTTTCGAGAGACGGGCCTGGCACTCACAAGGCTGGATGGCCTTGTCGTGTCGATTGGTCCTGGGTCCTTTACGGGACTTCGGGTGGGCTTAGCCACAGTCCTCGGGTTCAGGATGATCAGTCAACTTCCCTTGGCAGTGGTGCCAACATTGGAGGGTATGGCCTGGAATCTCAGAGACACGCCGACGCCACTCTGCCCCATACTCAACAGTCGCCGGGGTGAGCTCTATTGGGCATTGTTTCGCTGGACCAGGGATGGCCAGTTGGAGCGGGTGGTCTCAGAACAGGTGGGAACGGCCACGATGCTAAGTCGTAGTCTTAGCGGCTCGACTCTCGTTTTTGGAGAAGGATGGACGGTCGAAGCGGCAGCTATTCGCGCATCGATGCCTTCATCTGCCGTAGTGGCCGAGGCGCCGGACTCAGCCATGAAACCATCGGCTGTTTCGATCGGATTGGCAGGGATTGAGCAACTCCAACGGGGTGAGTATGCAGGGACCGGTATCAGTCCGCTCTATATACAACGCACCGCTGCGGAGCTGAAGTACCAAGAGTCCGGCGGCTTGTCGCCTGTGGCCCTGCGTCAGGCGCGAGTGGCAAGAAAGGCCGTCCCCCGGGCGGTGAAAAGTGAATCGTAAAACGTCTCATGAGATTGACCGCGCGGCTC
>JACAFD010000210.1 GCA_013388555.1 Nitrospirota bacterium
GCAGCTGAAACAGCAAGCCCAGGAGCCTCACGTTGCCGGGATCGCGGGCGATGAGCGAATCGACGCGTTCACGCGCTTCCTTGATTCGTCCACTGGAGGCATCCAACCCCGCCAGCAAAATCTGGGCCTCCGTCAACACGGGCTTCAACGCGAGCGCCTTGTCCAGGCTTTCGCGAGCGAGTGTCAGGTCACCCGTGAGCAGATAGGATCGCGCGAGTAACAGGTACCCGTCGGCGAACTGAGGCTGGTCCTTTAAAACGGAACGGAAATCCTGAATGGCGTCCTTCCCATTTCCCCGCTGCAACGATATCTTCCCTCGCAGGAGCAAGGCTTCCGCCGACCGGGAGTTTTCCTTCAATACTTCCTGGAGGCCGCGCTCCGCATCCTCTGCCTTGCCCGCCATCCAATCGAGACCGGCCAGTTTGACGGTAGCTTCCAACGCCGCGGGTTTAGCTCGATGCTCGTCACGAACCTGCTCGTACACCGCCCTCGCCTTCTCCGGCTGCCGGTTCACCTCGTATAATTCGCCCAAGGCGAAGGGTACGACCGTCGATCGGGGCAAGGCGCGTCTTGCGTCCACCAGCGCGGCTTCCCCTTGCGAGATACCCCGTCGTGATATCAGGAACTTGGCTAACCCCAAGTATTGTTGCTCGTTGTCCGGATCGAGCTTGATCACTTCACGAAGGATGGATTCAGCCTTGTCGAAGTCGCGACGCATATCATAAAAACTGGCCAGACGGATCCGGTGGTCGAGGACCTTCGGTTCCGCGGCCACAATTTTTTTCAAGACATCCTCTGCCTGTTCCGTCTTGTCCAACTTCACCAGGGCAGATGCAAAGGAGTCCAACAGGGTCAAATTTCCCGGATTGGCATCGACAGCCCGCTGCATCACCGGCTCGCCCAGTTCTCCTTTGCCTTGCGCCAGATAAAGAGTTGCCAGGATCGTTGCTGCGTCAGGGTCGGTCGGATGCTTTGCGTCCAGCGCTTCTGCTGCGATCGTCGCCTCGTTCAGATTCCCCTTCATCGCCTGAACCGCAATTTTCAGCGCCTGCGCCTCCACATGCCCGGGAATCTTCTCCAACACCTTGTCCGTCTTCTCCAACACCTTGTCAACCGCCCGGGCTTCGAGGTAGAACTTGGCGAGTTTGACCAGCGCACGATCATGGTCCGGGCTCAATTCCACGACTTGTTGGTACCCCGCAAAGGCATTGCGCCAATTGCGCTCCTTTTCTTCCACTTGCGCGTGAAGGAAATGAGCGTCGACGTCTTTGGGGTCGATCTTCAAGACATTTCGAATTGCGACGCGAGCTTTGGGGAAATTCCCCTCTTGAAAGTATTCCTGCGCGCGCGCGCGATACTTGGCTTTCTGCTCCTCTGGACCTCCGCAGCCGAACGACCCAGCCAGCAACACGAGAGACAGCGCGAGAGCCACACTCTGATTCATGATGTCAGTCTCCTCTTTCACGATTGGGTCACAGCAACCAGGCGCGCGCTGTGACTCCCCCCAGCATCATTGCCGATACCCAGCCTAAACTGGTTGCCGCCGATGAATAGCGATGGAGGAGCAATTCGAAGGAAAAAAATAAGACGATCAGTTTCACGGCAAGAAGACTCACCGGCACATCGCCCGCAGTCATGTCGGGCAGGAAAGGCATGATGATCGCCAGCAATACGATCAAATAGTCGAGCGGAGTCGTTTGAAACCGGTTGGTATCCCCGAATCTGATGGTCAACACGACAAGAACAGCCAGAAGAAGGAACCAGAAATTAATGAGGGTCGTGACGTCGATCCCTAAGAAGCGCGGTGAAACTTGACCGTAATACATCAGGCATGTGCTTCCGATGTACAAACCGGCGCGCACCGTCTATGCAGTGCCCCGGCTCAGCACCATGGACCCGATCACCGCCACCAACAGCCCGGCAGCGATGACTCCGGCATCCCCGGGAATTTCCTTGGGCATCGCCACAGAAGCGATAAGGTAGAGGGGAACAGCCAGTTGAAGCGCTTTGAGTGACCATTCTCCGATCGAAAGCAGCGATGGAGGGTTAGCGGAACACACGGCCCCTGCCGTACCGGTGGAACCCTCCACTGGCGCATTCCGATGCGGCCATCGTGCAAACATCGAGAGTATCGCGACAGCGAACGCAAGATAGACAGTGATCAGGACGGTTTCCGACTGCCACCGCAACACATATGCGCAACCCACCATCATTCCATGGATAAGGTAGATCACACTGACGGCTTGGCCATGTGTCAACCCGATGCCGAGCAGCTTGTGATGAATGTGGTTGCGATCGCCCACGAACGGAGACCGGCCTTCCAGTAGCCGCCGCCCCATCACTCCGATCGTATCGAGCAGAGGCATACCCCAAATGAAGAGCACCAACAAGGGGCTATAGAGAGTCCTGGTCGAGTCGGTCAGCAAAATAGCTGCGACGGCCAGATAGTGCCCGAGAAACTGGCTGCCTGCATCACCCATAAAAATCCTGGCGGGGTAGGAATTAAATCGGAGGAAACCCAACAGCGCTCCCAGGACTGAGACCATCAACAGTACCAGGAGCGGTTCGTTCGCTTGATAAGCGAGGTAGGCGATGCCCGTGAAGCTGATGAGCGACATCCCACCGGCCAAGCCATCGAGCCCGTCAGCCAGATTGACGGCATTGGTCATGCCCACGATCACCAACAGTGTGATGGCAGAGGCAACCCAGAACGGAAGCAGGGTCTCACCCATGAAGGGCAATGTGGTGAGACGAACACTGGCTAAGCCGATCACTGTTGCGGCTGCCAGAATCTGCCCGATGAACTTCATCCCTGGTTTGAGCCCAACCCGGTCATCCCATATCCCGAATAAGACGATGATCGCGCCGCCCAGGAGACTGGAAAGGATCAGCTGGTCCTTGGGCGCCCATAGCAGAACCGCGACAAAGGTGGCTATCGCAAATGCGATCCCTCCGATTTTGGCGACGGGCGTGTCATGGCCGTGCCGCTCGCGCGGTACGTCGACAAACTGCAGCCGCCAGGCAACGGCGGTCAAGGCCGGAATCAACGCCATGCAGATAATTAAGGAGCCTATGAAACTCAAAAACAACGACGTGCCCATACTTGCTAGACCTCAGTCCTGAACAGAGCGGGCTAAAATCGGCGATACGAGGCCGTCCACGGTCTGCAGGCCACCTATCGACCATTGCCTCCATCTAGCCGGCATTGGTCACTGATGACTCACGCACTAGAGTCCCCTTGGCCCTTGAATACGATTCGACTTGCCTGGATCAGGGGATAATCCCGGACGTAACCGATTTTTGAGTGGCTTAGTCTATCGCTCACCAATTGAACGATGGCATCGCCAATATCAAGTTTGTGTTAATAAAATGTTAAAAGAGGGGACGGGAGGGATCTCTCGGGGATGTGTCATAGACAACACTATGACTTTGTCGTGACTGTTTTCTTCTGTGCCACTATGGACATAAGTCTTCCCAGTGGCCATTTGGCATCCTGCCTCATATTGTGAAGGCCACGCTTTCCAAGCAACGGGCCGAGAAAGGCCCACCCCACAAAACATAAGAGGAAATGGCGAAGCCAGCGAACCCACCTTCTCATCACAGAGCGTTCGAAATTCGTGTCGGAGTGAATGATAGAAAATCCCCCCTGTTCTAAGAGACGAACCAGCCCGTTTTCGCTAAACACGAAAAGGTGTTGAGGTGCGTCGTACCACTGATTATGACCGGGCAGGAATTTTTCCCAGACAATGTGTCCAAGCCCGGTATCGCACAACAAAATACCCCCAGGTTTAAGGCAACCATGAATCGCGTGAATTACTGAAAGCGGGTCAGGTAGATGTTCAATTGTTGCCCACAAAGTCACTACATCAAATGCTTCTTTCCAGCCCTTCATCTTGTGATCTTGTATCCGCCCACTTGTAGCTGGGACTCGAAGGGTCTTGACGGCGTACTCGATGCCGGAATTTGAGAGATCGATACCTTCCGCTTGAATGTTGGAATCCAATGCTGCTTTGACGAAAAAACCTTTGCCGCAACCGACATCCAATAAGCGAGGGTTTTTAGTTTTGGTATAGGTGATCGCCATTTTCACCTTAGTAGGAAAATCTGCTTTCATTCGGTCTTCCACTTCGTCATACACACCACCAGCCCCCTCGCTTAAGTGATAGAGGTTGTAATAGGTTTCTAAGCTTTCCGAATCCGGCTGTGGAAGAACCTGGGAGGTAAAGCAATTGGAACACTTCCAATAGGTGTACCGTGCAAACATCACATCTTTAGTGCACGCTCCCGCGCAGACATAACACTTCATTGAATCAATACTATAGGGGGCATTCGCCGGCGGAGAATATTTTAACGACGTCAATAGATTCATGGTACTAATTGATTTTCCCTCCTGATTGAGTACTCGGAGCAGCCGGCTCGAGTAGAGGCTTGTTTTTGTAGAGCGTGGCGTAGACGAGGACGAAGGGCCATTGACTCCCTATCTGGGCCACCGGTCCCATTGCAGGAGAAAAATGACGCGGTAGGATCCAGACAGCGGCCGCGCCGAATAAGAATAAGACCAACAGCAGCAGGATCGTCCTGCCGCCGCATTAATCCTTCCCGGCAGCGACTGGAGATTTCTGCGGGATCTTCTTCTCCTCGCTTGATGCAACGAGAACCGGGCCGCCGACAGAGTCCAGCAGTGCACGCCACGTGTTGAGCGCCTGCGTTCGGGAATAATACCGGTCGAAGGCACGCCGCGCCCGCTGCCCTGCCTCGACCACCTCGTTGCGTCTCTGAAACAGATGTAGAATACGCTGCGTCAACGGACCGACTTCACCGATACAGAAACTCCACCCACATTGCTCGCGCTCCAGGATGCAGGCGATCTCTCCGTCGGGATCTCCGATATGAATGACCGGACGCCCTGCTGCAGCAATACCGTAAAACTTGCTCGGCACAATCAACCCTTCCAGCGTCGGCCTCAAGGACACAAAGTGAACGTCCGGCACCGCCAGGCTCCACCGCAAACGATCGTCCGGCTGATACGGTTGAAACTGGACATTCCTCAGGCCGCGGTCGGCCACTTCAGTTTCCAGCCAATGACGCGCAATGCCGGCGCCGATGAATACGAAGGCGATCTCGGTCACATCTTTCAAACGTTCCGCCGCATCGATCATGGTCTTGAACTCATGCACATGGCCCATATTGCCGGAGTAGCCCAGGACGAATTTTCCTTCCAAGCGCCATTCGTGCAGCAGGGGATTGTCCTGCCTGGAGACCGGCTGAATGACATCGCCGTCCGCCCAGTTCTCGATCACCGTGATACGATCGGAGGGGATGTTTTCGTCCCGCAGGCGCTGGGCCATGAGCGCCCCGAGCACGACGGTCGCGTGCCCCTGTCGCAGTGAATCATTGCGCAAGCGTTTCAATATCGGCGCAACAAAGCGTATACCGGGAACCTCCAGCGAGGTGGCCACTTCCGGAAACAGATCCTGGACCCAATTGATCAGTATGCCCTTCCTGATTCTTGCCGCCCATGCGGCGCAGACTGACATCATGGGAGGATCTGTCTTGGCCACAACCACATCGCCCGGCTTAATCAAGCGGAGCAAGCGCCAGGTGGCCCCGAGATAAAACGTCACGTAATCGAGCATCCGGCCCCACAACCGCGCTCGCCCGAAGCGCGAGGTGCGTACGCGATGCACCTTGACTCCGCAAATGACTTCCTCGGAGAGGAGCGATGCCTTGGGATCTGTATACAATTGCCCGCCGGTAATCACATGAATATCCTGGCCACGAGCGGCAAGATCAAAGGTCAGATCACTCAGTAACTGACTCGTCGCTGAATGGTCGGGGAAAAAATATCGGTTGATGAAAATGGTCTTGGGCGACTGTACAGAAGCCACAGGCTTGATTGACGCGATTGCTGTCACCTCGGTAACCCCCTGCGCTCGTCGCTCCAGTTCCCGCATCTTCAGCACGATCATGTACTCATAGAAGGATTGCAGTACGCAGTAGGCAAACCCGGCCTTTCCGTCGAGCCACCCTCGCTGCCACACATACAGGTACATAAACTTCAAAATCGGCCGCCACGGGAGCCGAAAGGAGAGATTCTTGAGTGCCCGGCGCCGCAAGGCCGGATCGGCGTCGAAAAGTCCTGGCTGCCCGTCCGAAGATTGATGGATCAGTTTCATCCCCTCATGCGCTTCCATTTGAGAATAGCGGTTATGCTTGTCAATCCACTCGGAGATCCCCTTGCTGAAGTTGTAGTGCAACAACATCCCGCGCAGGTAACCGTGAGGTCCGTCAATGACGGGAACTGGGTGGACCTCCCGTTCGAATCGCACAGAGGAAGGACGCATGAACCGCATGATCGTCCTGGGTGGGAACGCATGCCGAATCCAGCGTCCCATGAACATGTTCTTATGCCCGCAGTAGTAGGCAACCGGAAGGCGACTTGAATCCTGCGCGATCGCAAGGAGTTCGTCCTTCAGCTCTTCGGTCATCCGTTCATCTGCATCGAGGTAGAACACCCAGGGATATTTGAATGGAATGTGTGCAAGCGCCCAATTCTGATGGGCCGACCAATTATCGAAACGCCTCTGTATAACCCGCGCGCCCATTTCCTCGGCGATCTTCACCGTTTGGTCACTGCTGAACGAGTCCAGCACCACGATGTCGTCAGACCACTTCACCGACTGGAGGCAGTCGGGTAGATTGGCCTCTTCGTTCAACGTCAGGATGAGAATGGATAAGCTCATGCTTGCAGTTCCGTGGTTACCCGACGATGTACGAGCGCATCTCTTGGAATGCGCGAAGTCTACGCCTGGAGGAGATCAACGGGATGACAGCAGTTTCAAATTTGTGTTACTTAAACGTTAAGATCGAAAAAGGGATCGCATGTGCTGTGTTGGTAGAGGCGTGCCCCCACGATCCCGCCGCCTCTTCGAGAGGCCGATCATAGTTCAGGAGTACACTGATTATGAGAAATGAATGGGGGATGTGTTAACGGATGATCAAGATATGGATAAGTTCATAGCATTCACTTTTGAGGCTTACCTTGCCTGCAATCGTGAACAGACCTCCGCCAGCACTAAATCCAAAATCGAGAAACGACGGGCACCTACGGTCCCTGATATAAGTATCACGTAAGAATAATTTATCCGTTCCTGACCCAATCGGGCTTCTTGCCGCCACTCAATACCCATCGATATGTTTGGTCCATCATGGTCCCTACTTTTTCCCAGGAAAATTCATTTTGCATCCATACTCGCCCGCGTTGGCCCATCTCCCTCAATACGTCCGGTTCCTGGCTGAGCGCATGATCTAGACAGCTCACCAAAGAATCAAGATCGATGTCGATCCACCAACCTGCTCTTCTCTGCTCCAAGCCTTGCCATGGGGCTCCCTTGGATACGATTGCAGGCACACCAGCTGCCAGCGCCTCCGCCACTGTCATCCCGAAGTTTTCGGAATAGGTCGGGAGCACGAAGATGTCGGCTTCCTGATAGGCTTCCCACTTATGATTTCCCTCTAAAAGACCTACAAATTCGATTCGTTGTAGGCTCAACTGGGCAGCCAATTGTTGCATCTTCCGCAAGTAACCGCCATTATCTGGTCCGGCAACCACCAAACGCCAGTCAGGGAAGCGCTGCTGCACGGTCCGCCAGGCAGGCAGCAACAGATCGAGGCCTTTTTTCGGATGCACACGACCAAGGAACAGAAGTGTACGGAAGGCGCCGCGTGGCTTAAATGTGAGTGTGGGAATATCGATACCATTGGGAATCACCGCTACCGGCTGACAAAAACCCGTCCGTCGGATGTCCTCATATTCAGATTCCGCCGTGGCGTGAAAACAGACTGTTGCTGCCAGTGCAGGCTTTTGCACCAGAGGCCAGAATAGGTGCTTGACGACAGAGCCGTGTTGAAGTGCCCATTCGGACAGGGTTCCACGTGGTGAAGTGACCAAGGATATATTGTGCTTTTTGGCGACAACTCCCGGGTACACATTCGGCATCATCCAGAGGCTATGGTTGTGGATAATCTCGATAGAACGCGACCTTGCCTGCTCATTAAGCCAGCGGCACATTCCCGGCGAACGCCCTAATCGTCGCGGCCCCACCCCTAATTGAAAAGTCTTTACAAACCAAGGAGGTGAAGTCATCGGTGTCCAGTCAAGTACGGCAAGCGTCACATCCTGGCGTTCTGCGATGAGCGATTCACAGAGCCGCACAACAGAATACGACGGACCCGTCGCCTCTTCTGAAATTGCAGGTACAATATGGACAGCCGCGTATTTGTTGCTATGTACGAGACTAGAATAATTCAGAAATTATCCTTTCGACGCTCTTTTGCGGCGGGTGAGTAACTGAGCTTCACCGTCTCCTATGACGCACTTGCAGCACTCACTTCATCGCTTCAACGTAAAGCGAGTCAGGTTTGTACTGATTGCCTTGGTCATCGACATCGAGGCCATAATCCCCCCAGTCCTTGATCAAGCTTGTCTTGTAGTTCTGCACGTGTACGTGGCTGTATCCCAACCTCCTCTTGAGAAGGTATGTTAGGTTGAATCTGTCATACATCCATTGAGGAGTTTCGCCCCTTCTTCGCGCGTCACCCAGCAACATGTTTTCCACACGCCGCCTAAGGGGTGTCTGCCGACTTGTGCTTGATGCTTCCTTTCGCACCGACTGCTCAAGCAATCCAGCCACATACGTATCGTGTTCTTCAGCACTGTCCGGACTTCTCTCACACGAAGAAATGTGTGATAGATAGGCTTTGACAGCAATCTCAAGGTCAGGAACCACGATTCGACAAATCCCGCCCGGTCTGAGTACTCGTTTTACCTCGCGCAAGAACTCGCTGGCGACATCTTGATCAAGATGTTCCAGCATATGCGAGTGATACACCACGTCCACAGAATCCGAATCAAAGGGAATGTTCCTCGCCAGGTTGTGAACCATAATATTGTCGGGAAGTGAAGAAAAGTACTTCAAACGTTCTCCTTTCAGAACCATGGACGCAGCCACTCTAAGGATCCTGTTCTTCCTGAGTCGCAAGTAAATAGACCAGTCAATGTTGGTCACACCTTCCTTGTCGCATGTTTTTGCCCCGCATCCTAGGTTGAGGATTTTCATCGTGGCTCTTTTCCCCAAGTGTCGAACACCGTCCTCTGAAGCCATTGGTTTATCGCGGACAACTGCCCTAGCCTGCATGTCCTATAAAAAGTTATTTAATATACTATGGCGTAGTATGAGAGCTTCAGTAACTCCATGCCCACAAACTTGGCCCACACTTTGTCCCGCCACCAGCCGGTGGCATGCCATGTCGATGGTTCAGTCGCGACCAGGCGATACTCAAGGCCATGTTGGGCACAGGCCGGGCCCCAAACCATAGCCAGTCTTCTGAGATGCGGAGGATCGCTGACGACCAGTGCGGTCTTCCATCCCTGGATTTTCATGTACCGGGCCGTATTGGCAGCCTCCTCGTACGTGTTTTTCGACACTTCGTCATACATCAATGCCGTCACCGGCACTCCCCGCTCGAACAAGTATTTCGATTGCCATTGCGCCGCCGGATCGACAGGTCCCGCTGCCTCGTGCCTGATCCCGGTGAGTAAAATCCTACGCGCATACCCGTTGTGATACAGGCGCAGTGCTTGGTCGACCCTTTCAAGGCCGCCGCCGCCCAGGGCCACGATGACGTCTCCCGGTGCCGGAACGTCTTGCGTGGCGGACAGCCATTCCCCCGCATGCAATATACCCAGCAGACCGCCGCCCGACAGGACGGCGAACAAAACAATCCAAATCTTCCTCGTCTGAGGATTCATGCGACTACCCCGTGGTGGATGGTCGGGCCTGCCGGGGGGAGGAGGCCGCCGGGATGTAAGCGGCTTGTCCTCCCTGCTTGATACTTCCCAAGAGGGCGGGCCTGACGACATAGCAAATCCCAACGAATACGAGCAGAAGTTGGACCGGCAGGCCGATGTAGGTCGCACGAACCAGTCGTCGATGCGCAGTCCCATCAGAATTCCCCCGAACACGATCGGCAGAAAGATGAACTGGCGCGACTCCAGAACGCGAAGTGAGAACGGCCCGATGATTGAGAACAGGAAACCGAGCACCATGCCTACTCCGACGACTCCCAACCACCCTCCGTTCCAATACCCTTCGCCCAGCACTCCGAGCCCTGTATACGAC
>JACAFD010000282.1 GCA_013388555.1 Nitrospirota bacterium
ACCGGAGAGTGACTGGATTATCACGGAGCAGCCGGACTTGCGAATCATTCCCCAGCCGTTGTGGGACCGCGTGCAGCAACGTCGCAAATCTCAATCCCAATCGCAACAGACACAACTTGGGAGAGGACCAAAATACTTATTATCAGGGCTATTGAAATGCGACGAGTGCGACAGCAACTTCGTCGTGAGCGACTACTACCGCTACGCCTGCGGCGGACATCTCAACCGTGGAGCATCGGTTTGTAAGAACGCTCTTCGTGTCTCGCGCAACGTGGTCGAGGAGCGGTGCCTCGCGGCCTTGAGAGATGAACTCCTCACCCCGGACGCTGTGGAGCGGATCATCCAGAAGGCGACACGGCTGTTCGCAACTCGCAACCGAGAGCGCCAGCCGGAGCTGGAGCGAATGCAGCGGCAGCTCGCCACGGTGGAGAACGAGATCGCCAATCTGCTGAAGGCCATTAAGGCGGGCATCCTGACTCAGAGCACCAAAACGGAACTCCAACGGGCCGAGACGGAGCGTACCAGGCTCCACAAGTCGATCCCGACCCGGACCACGAAGGCCGACAAGGTGGCAACCTTGCTCCCACGCGGCGGAACGCTATCGAACGGTGGTCAACGACCTGGGGCGCCTTTCAAAGCAGCACGTAGCTCAAGCTAGGGAACAGATTCGGGAGTTAGTCGGTGAGATCCGGCTCGCCCCGACGGCAGAAGGCTATCTCGAAGCCGTGCTCGCGGGGCGCTATGAAGGGGTGCTGAAGCTGGCGGTTGGGGCTAAGTTAAATAATATGGTTGCGGGGGAAGGATTTGAACCTTCGACCTTTGGGTTATGAGCCCAACGAGCTACCGGGCTGCTCCACCCCGCGGGCGGATGCTAGCAAAGCGTTGAAAGGCAAGTCAAGCCAACGTGCGCGCAGCCAAGGTCACTCCACAGGTAAATAGGCTGAAGGTCGGAATTCAAGGATCCGAACACTTCAGCCTGAACACCTTCAGCCTATCTATCTTCCGCGTAGTTACCAGCTAAGTTGCTTTCGCTCACCTGCAGTGCTAAAGCGATAGCATGCGACTCGTCTTCATGGGCACCCCGGATTTTGCGGCGGCTTCTGTTGAGGCTCTGTTAAAGTCGGATGATTCCGTCGTCGGTGTCGTCACTCAACCGGATCGCCCGAAAGGGCGCGGGCAAATCCTGACCCCGTCTCCGGTGAAACTGCTGGCTCAGCGAGAGCAGATTCCGCTGCTCCAGCCGCTCAAGATGAAGGATCCTGAATTTCTCCGGGCTCTGTCTGAGTGGAAACCGGACCTGATTGCGGTCGCAGCGTTCGGCCGCATACTGCCTCCGGCTATCCTCTCACTTCCCCGGCTCGGCTGTATCAATGTGCATGGCTCCCTTCTTCCAAAATATCGCGGCGCTGGTCCGATCCAGTGGGCCATCATCAATGGAGAAACAGAAACAGGCATTACGACCATGTTGATGGACGAAGGGATGGATACAGGCTCGATGTTGCTCCAAGAAGCCATCCCCATTACCAGTGAGGATACCGCCGGGACTCTTTCCCCACGATTGGCTGAGCTGGGAGGCAAACTGCTGGTTGAGACGATTGCCCGACTCAAGGCCGGCACCCTCGTGCCACGACCGCAAGATTCTTCACGAGCCACCCTGGCCCCATTGCTGAAAAAAGAAGATGGCGCGATCGATTGGGCCTTGCCGGCTATTGCTCTGGCCAACCGAGTCCGTGGGCTTGCCCCCTGGCCCGGAGCCTACACAACCGTGGCTGGGGGTGACCGTTGGACCATCTGGCGTGCTCTGGCGCTCCCTGTGCCAGCGACAAAGCCTCCGGGAGTGGTCGTCGCGATTACAGCCGACGCGATTCATGTTGCCACTGGGGAGGGAATCCTTGCTGTCATGGAATTACAGCCGGCTAATAGCCGCCGCATGACCGTACCTCAATACTTGGCAGGCCATCCCGTTCCTGTTGGGTTGCAGCTAGGCAGCGCGTGAAACGCGAGACAAGCGTGAAGGGCGGGACGGGTTGGAGGTTTCATCTTCGCGAGTCTCGCTTGTCTCGCTCATAAACTCTGCGGGCTCCTCTATGGCTTCTGGTGCTCGATCCCCATTCATTACCCAGACCGCACCATCGGCCCGTACGATCGCCCTCTCGCTTCTCATAGAGTCCGTCAAGAGCGAGGAGGGGGTTGATATCCTGTTGGATCGCGCCCTCGCGCGATGTTCATTCGACAGTAGGGAACGAGCCCTCACGGTGGAACTCACTTATGGCGTCTTGCGGCGCCTTGGAACCATCGATTGGCGGCTTGGGCCGGTTCTGGATAAGCCGCTTCTTCGCCTCCCTGTTGCCGTGCAGATGCTGCTCCGGCTTGGCGCCTACCAACTCCTCTTTCTCGATCGTATCCCCCAGTCTGCTGCAGTCAACGAATCAGTCAACCTGGCCAGAAGCTTTGCCGGCACAGTGGGGAGAGACTGGAGCGGCTTCGTCAATGCAGTCTTGCGCGGGCTCTTGCGCCATCCGCCTCAACCCTGGCCCAGCATGGATCAGCATCCCGATCACGCCCTCGCCGTGCGGTACTCGGTTCCAGACTGGCTCAGTCGTCGATGGGTGGAACGTCTGGGCGTGGTTACAGCGGAAGCAGCCTGCGAGGGAGTCAATGTCGTGCCTCCGATGACACTTCGAGTAAACCGGCTGATCACCACCAGGGATGCGCTCATCGAGAAATTTACACGGGCCAATATTGCGGCCAAACCGACCAGCGTAAGTTCATTCGGGATCGTACTTGAAGAGGGAGCCCCTGTGCCCTCCCTCCCCGGGTTTCAGGAGGGGGCTTTTTATGTTGAAGACGAAGCAGCACAACTGATTCCTCCTCTTCTCGACCCTCAGCCCGGTGACATCGTGCTCGATGCTTGCGCGGCGCCGGGAGGAAAATCGACCCATCTGGCCGATCTGATGCAGAACAAGGGGATTATCTATGCCGTCGACAGGAAAGGAGCCCGTCTGGATCTGTTACAAAGCAATTGCCATCGACTCGGAGTTCAAGTAGTCGTGCCGGTTATCGGCGATATTCGACACCCACATGAATGGATTCCCATGACAAAAGCCAGAGTCGGTGAACCATTTGTTGATCGGATTTTGGTGGATGCCCCTTGCAGCGGGCTTGGCGTGTTACGGCGGCATCCGGAAGCGAAGTGGCGGAAAGATGCGCAGGTGCTCCCACGACATCAATCGCTCCAATATCAGATCCTTAAAGCGGTTGTCCCATGCTTGCGGCCCGGCGGGGTGCTGGTCTATAGTACCTGCTCGACGGAACCGGAAGAAAACGAAGACGTCATCGAGCGATTCTGTCGTGAACATACGGAGTTCCAGCGCGAATCCGTCATCTCCTGGCTGCCACATGCGGCAAGGGGGTTCGTGACTGAACAAGGCGCGCTCTCAACAGTGGGTAACCGGTACTCGATGGACGGATTTTACGCAGTACGGCTGAGGAAGATCTCGTGATGGCACGCTCCATTCTTATTGCGCCTTCGATCCTGGCTGCTGACTTTGCCCGGCTCGCCGACGAAGTAGCGGCGGTGGAACGGGCGGGGGCCGACTTCCTGCACATCGATGTCATGGACGGGCATTTCGTGCCGAATTTGACCATCGGCCCGCCGATTGTGGCGGCGCTCAGAAAGGTCACCAAGTTGCCTCTCGACGTCCACCTCATGATCACGAATGCAGATGCCTTTATTGCGGAGTTCGCCGAGGCTGGAGCCGACTATCTCACGGTGCACGTGGAGGCCTGTCCGCATCTCCATCGCACAGTGCAATCGATCAAGGAGCGAGGCGTCAAGGCCGGGGTGACTCTGAACCCTGCCACCTCGCTCAATACGATCGAGGAAATTCTCCCCGATGTCGATATGGTCCTGATCATGTCGGTCAATCCCGGCTTCGGAGGTCAAAAGTTTATCACCTCCTCTCTCCCGAAGATTTCTTCGGCTCGCGCCATGATCGATCGGGCTGAGAGTCACGCATTGCTCGAAGTGGACGGCGGCATGAAGATTGACAACGTGGCTCAGGTGTTGGCCGCGGGAGCTGATGTCCTGGTCGCAGGGTCGGCCATTTTCTCCAGTAAGAACTATGCCGCGACAATCGCGGCGATGCGCGCAGCCGGCCAACATTCTTCCACGACGCCACAGCGCGTCTCCACTCACCGATAGGCCTCGCGGGTGGACATTTCTTCCCTCATCGATAGTCTGCATCCCCTCGAAGTAAAAGTGCTATCGACCTTCGGGTCGAAGCCCTCTGCAGTGCTTCGAACGGAACAGTTGTCGCAGTCCACCGGATTGGAACCTTCGCAACTGAGCATGGCGATCGAATGGTTGCTCGCCAAATCATTACTCGCAGTCGATACCGAGACCGTGACGCCGAATGTCTCGCTCACAAAAATTGGCGAACTCTACTTTGAAAAGTACTCGCCGATCGAGCGGGTGCTGTCTGCTGCTCGCGATGCGGCTAAAACAGGCAAGCGTCTGACCATTCAGGACATTCAATCCCGTGAAGGACTCGAACCGGAAGATGTGAGCGGTGCGATCGGACGCCTCAAGAAAGAGGGCGCGCTCCTGATCATTCAAGGCGGCTGTGTCGAAGCAACCGGCCGACCGAGCCAGACGGCGGAAGCGATGCGGGGACTGCTGCAACAGCTCCGTGGGGCGCAACGAGATCTGCAGGCATTTCCCAAGGCACAACAGCAGGTCATTCAAGACCACTCCGTCAAGCGGGGGAATGCGCGGGAACCCTTCCGTATCGACGATCGGGTGACCAGATCATTCAAACTTTCCGTTGCCGGTATAGAAGCTGCCCAGCAGCTCTCCCGCCAAGGGACTGCAGCTGAAGTCTCTCAGCTCACGCCCGAACTGCTGAAAGACGGGAGCTGGCGGACGAAGCGTTTCCGTAAATACACAATCAGTCTTCGCGCACCACGCATTGCACCGGGCAAAAGACATCCCTATCGCGAGTTCCTCGATACCGTCAAGACCAAACTCGTGAGCATGGGATTCCAGGAAATGCGGGGCTCTCTCGTGGAAACCGAATTCTGGAACATGGACGCCCTCTTCATGCCGCAATTCCATCCGGCACGCGACATCCATGACGTCTACTTTGTCAAGGAACCGACTCATGCCTCCTCGATTGAGGAGCCGTTCTTATCCAGGGTCGCACAAGCGCACCAGCGTGGCGGTGAAACCGGTTCAACCGGCTGGAACTATCTGTTCAACGCGGAGCGCGCGTGCCGGCTGGTCTTGCGGAGCCAGGGGACTGCCGTCTCGGCCCATACATTGGCGGCTCAACCAGATGTGCCGGGAAAGTATTTTTCCATCGCCCGTTGTTTTCGCTACGATCAGGTGGACGCGACTCACGCGACCGATTTCTTTCAGATAGAAGGGATCGTGCTCGGCGAAGACATCAACTTTCGCACGTTGCTCGGCCTGCTGAATCTCTTTGCCCGTGAAGTCGCGCAGGCCAAAGAAGTCAAATTTCTCCCGGCCTACTTTCCATTCACCGAACCCTCGGTCGAGCTGCACGTGCGCCATCCGAAGCTCGGATGGATGGAGTTGGGAGGAGCCGGGCTGCTCCGGTCTGAGGTCACCATTCCACTGGGCGTGAGCGTTCCAGTGATTGCGTGGGGATTGGGGCTCGATCGCATGGCGATGGTGGCACTCGGCATTCACGATATTCGCGAGTTATTCACCGACAATCTGGATCTGATACGCTCCACCAGGGGAGCCTCCTAGCAGAATGCTGAAAATGTCCGCCAGCTTCGTTCTCGCATCGCTCAGAGGCTCAACGTACGGTGTACAGTACGATTCGCCTCTTCGCTCGCTGCGGCCTTGCTGGACAGCCATTTTGAGCATCCTGCGGAGATATCTCTCGCTCGTCCAACATGTGTCAGTTCTTCGGTTTCGAAGGGTTCGAAATAGTCTTTCCTTAGCCTGCTAGGACCACATGCCCACGATTACTATTTTCAAACAGGATCTCGAGGGATTACTCACAGGGCCAGGCGAAGCTCGCCAATTGCTCACCATGGAGCAACTCGAAGAATCGTTGATGCTCGTGAAGGGTGAGTTGAAAGGGCAGAATCCCGACACCGGCGAACTGCGCATTGAGCTGCAAGACAGTAACCGCCCCGATCTCTGGTGCTGCGAAGGGATCGCGCGACAGATTCGGCTGAAGCGGCAGGGCTCCCACGTGAAGTACAATTTTCTGACGACACCGCGGAAACCGGCAAAGCGGTTGGATGTGGCCCCCGGCCTGGAGGGGGTCAGGCCCTATATAGCCGCCTGTACTGCGACGGGCTACCGTGTGACCCAGGAGGGCCTCACTCAGCTGATTCAGACACAAGAGAAACTCGCCGAAATGTTCGGTCGCAAACGCAGGACCGTATCAATCGGACTCTATCGACTCGCGGCAATCGAGTTTCCTGTCGCCTATGATTTGGTGAAGCCGGACGAGGCCACCTTTACCCCGTTGGGCATGGACACGGTGATGACGCTGGGGGAGATGCTGCTCGTCCATCCCAAGGGTCTGGAGTTCGGCGGGATCCTCGCGGGACAGAATCGCCTGCCCTATCTGCGCGATGCGAAGAATCAGGCCCTCTCCTTTCCTCCGATCATCAATAGTCGGGAAGTCGGAGAAGTGCTGGTTGGAGACGACGCTTTTTTCGTTGAAGTGACCGGCACCGACCTGTCGATGGTCGTCCTGACCCTCAATATCTTTGCGGCCAATCTTGCGGATCGCGGTGCTGTGATTGAGCCGATCGAAGTACGATATCCCTATAAGACCGCTCTGGGCAAGGCGGTCATCACTCCGCAAGATCTCGGTAAGTCACAGAAACTTCCCGTCAGCACCATCGAACAGGCCCTTGGGCAGGAGCTCGACGCGCACGACGTCGCAAAGGCTCTCACGGCCTATGGATATCAGGTGACGACCAGTGGTAAAGGTCTCAGGGTAATGCCTCCGTTCTATCGGCAGGATCTGATGCACGCGATGGACATCGTCGAAGATGTCGCGATCAGCCGCGGGTACAGTGACTTCTTGCCGGTGATGCCCTCGCAGTTCACGGTCGGTGGATTGTCACGTATTGAGGAATTCTCCGACCGTATCAGGGCTCTCATGGTCGGCATGGGCTTCCAGGAAATCATTTCCAATATTCTCGGCTCGCCCCAAGATCTCCGTGATGCGATGCGACTCGAAGGGACCGAGTGGGGAAAACTTGTCGAGGTGGACAATGTGATGTCCCAGAACTTCTCAGCACTTCGACAATGGATGCTTCCTTCGTTGCTTCGCATAGAAACCGCATCGAATAGGGCGTTTTATCCCCATCGACTGTTCGAAGCAGGTGAAGTGGCACGTCCGGATCCTACACAGTCTGTTGGGTCGCGCACTGTGACGCTGCTCGGCGGGATGATCGCTCACGCCGATGCGCATTTTTCTGAGGCCCACTCCTGTCTGGACACATTGTTCTACTATGTGAACCAAGCTTACAGCCTGGAACCGATTCAGCATCCTTCATTTCTCGATGGACGAGTCGGTGGCATCGTCTCTGGCGGTATACAAGTCGGTGTGATTGGGGAACTGCACCCCGAAGTTCTCGAACGATGGCAGATCGGTGTTCCGGCTGTTGCGTTTGAAATCGATCTGACGGAACTAGCTGAACGAGCTTGAGGAATGAGGCAGCGTGACCTAAACCCGTGGTTTCACGTTTCACGAACGACGCTTCACTCGTTACGCCCCTGCAGGGGCTAGATGTTGCTTGGCGAGTCCGACCAGTCGCTCAAACCCCGTGGCATCCTTAATTGCCATGTCCGACAGGACCTTCCTGTCCAAGAGGATATTCGCCTTCTTCAGGGCATTGATAAACCGACCATAGGTCAGTCCATGCGCTCGAACTGCCGCATTGATGCGCGCAATCCACAGCACACGGAAATCCCGTTTCCGATTTTTCCGTCCCGTATAGGCGTATGCCTGACCCTTATCGACGGATTCTGTCGCGGTGCGGAAAAGCCGGCTCTTCCCCCCATACTGTCCTTTTGCCAGTTTCAGCCGCTTCTTTCTCCGATGTCTTGTTTTGGGACCACCTTTTGCGCGAGGCATGAGTCAGTACTCCTTTAGGTTAACGCGATTCACCCAGTCTAATTTATTTGTAGGGCAATAAGCGATCCAGCGCCTGGATCTTGGTCTTGTCCACAAGAACTGTGCCGCTCAATCGGCGCTTCCGATCCTGTGTCTTGCTGGTGAGGATATGGCGCCTTCCCGCCTTTCGCCTGACCAACTTTCCAGAGCCGGTCCTGGAAAACCGTTTTTTGGCGCCACTATGGGTTTTCATTTTTCTTTTCATGATCAGTGATTCCTTTGGTTCATCGCGGGCCGCTTGTCTTACTTTGGCGCAACGATCATGATCAAGCTCCGCCCTTCCATGCGTGGAGCGTACTCGATCGTGCCTACCTCTGCCAACTCTGCGATAACCGTATTCATGAGTGTTCGGCCCATCTCCTGGTTTGCCATTTCACGACCGCGATAGGTCAAGAGAACTTTTGTCTTGTTCCCATCGGCCAGAAAGCCCTTAATCTGTCGAATCTTGATCTCCAAGTCATGCTTATCCGTCCGGGGACGCAACTTAATTTCCTTCACCTGCGTCGACTTCTGATGGCGCCGGTTCTGGTGTTCCTTCTTGATCAGCTCAAACTTGTACTTCCCGTAGTCCATAATGCGGCACACGGGAGGCACTGACGTGGGGGCAACCTCGACGAGGTCATAGCCATTTTCTTGTGCCTGTTTGAATGCATCCGCCGTGAGGAGAATGCCTAGCTGTTCACTATCCGGGCCAATCACCCGGACTTCGCGCACCCTGATTTCCCGGTTAACTCGTAATTTGGGGACGATAGGCCACCTCTTTCTATTGTGTCATTGTCCGTTGCCGCTCTGTCGGCTTGAGGTCCGCACGGAGCAGTTCGAGCGCTCCCGCAATAGTCATGCTGCCGAGGTTTGCTCCGCTCCGGCCCCGTATGGCCAGAGTTCCGCTCTGCACTTCCCGGTCGCCGACCACGAACATAAATGGGATCTTCGCCTTTTCCGCTTCTCGAATTTTGAGCCCGATTTTTTCATTCCGAAGGTCAGCCTCGGCACGGAATCCCGCAGCCTTGAGTTGAGTCACAACTTCTGCAACGTAGGGCCGCTGATTGTCCGTGATCGACATGACCATCGCCTGAACGGGGGCAAGCCAGGTTGGAAAGGCGCCGCCGAAATGCTCAATCAAAATGCCGAAAAACCGTTCAATCGATCCCATCAGGGCTCGATGGATCATGATCGGTTGATGAACTTTTCCGTCTTCCCCAATGTAGCCTAATTCGAACCGTTCAGGATTATTGAAATCGACTTGAATCGTTGAACATTGCCAGGATCGCCCCAGGGCATCTTTGATTTTTATGTCGATCTTCGGTCCGTAGAAAACGCCTTCGCCCGGATCGATCTGGTAGGCGACCCCTCGTCCCTTCAGCGCTGCTTCAAGCGAGCTTGTGGCTTGTGCCCACCGCTCTTCCGAGCCGACGGACTTTTCCGGCTTCGTCGAGAGGTACACTTCAAATTCGGCAAACCCGAAGGTTCCCAGGATAAAGAACGTGAAATCTAAGACCTGGCTGACTTCGCTTTCAATCTGATCGGGCCGGCAGAACAGGTGGGCGTCATCCTGCGTAAAGCCGCGAACCCGCAGCAGACCGTGGAGGACGCCGGTCCGTTCGTACCGATAGACGGTCCCCAATTCGCCATAGCGGATGGGGAGGTCTCGGTAACTCCGCAGATGCGACTTGTAGATCATGATGTGGAACGGGCAATTCATCGGCTTGAGCTGGTACTCGCTATTTTCGACCTTCATGGGCGCGAACATGTTATCGCGGTAATAGTCGACGTGGCCACTAGTTTTCCAGAGATCTAACCGGGCAACGTGGGGGGAGTACACCAGTTCGTACCCATTTCGAATATGCTGATCGCGCCAAAAATTTTCGATCAACAGCCGGATTGTCGCGCCCTTTGGATGCCAGAGCACTAGCCCTGGACCGATTTCATCCTGGATCGAAATTAAATCGAGTTCCTTACCGACCTTTCGATGGTCTCGTCGCTTAATTTCTTCTAACCGCGCGAGATGTGCATCGAGTTCCGCTTGAGTAGGAAAAGATGTCCCATAGATGCGCTGCAGCATCGGATTGCGTTCGTCACCGCGCCAGTAGGCTCCGGCCGTGTTCAGAAGCTTGAATGCCCCGACATGGCCTGTCGTCGGGAGATGGGGGCCTCGGCAGAGGTCGGTGAATTCCCCTTGGCTATAGACTGAGATGGTCTGCTCATCCGCCAGTCCCTGAATCAACTCGACCTTATAGGATTCCCCCCGCTCTTGAAAAAACCGCACCGCTTCTTGCTTCGACAATTCTGTCCGCTTCACAGGGAGAGCGCGCTTGATGATTTCTTTCGCTCGCGCTTCAATTTTTTCGAGATCCTCCGGGGTAAAGGGGCGCTCAAACGCGAAATCGTAGAAGAACCCCTCTTCCAGGGCCGGGCCAATCGTCAATTGCGCCGTGGGAAAGACCTCTTTGACGGCCTGTGCCATAATATGCGTGCTGCTATGGCGGTAGACCTCACGGCCCTCTAGACTGTCGAATTGCAATGGAATAATTTCAGCATCTTCCCTCAAAATACTTGAGAGATCTACGGTTTGGCCATTCACCTTTGCCGCAAGAATGTCCGGCTTAGGGATCAGGCCCAGAGCCGACAGAGCAGACCCAACGGTCTGGCCGGCTGGAATCTCACGACTGCTGCCATCTCTAAGCGTAATTTTCATGTCCTACTTGATGTCATCAAGCGCCAAAAACAACAATAGTCCCCCGCCTCCAAGAGGCAAACGAACACCCTCACCTGGATGGTAGGCGCGGACGGTCTTGAACCGTCGACCTCTACCGTGTCAAGGTAGCGCTCTCCCCCTGAGCTACGCGCCTAACGGTTCGGAGGCGCATGCTAATATAGCCCTGCCCAATGTGTCAAGAAACAGCCCTTCCAGGCTTCCTATCCGCAACTCTTGTCGCGACGATTTGCTACACAATCTTCAACGTGTCGAAGTTGACCTCTGGGGGAGCAGGCGGTGTCTTCAGTTCCATGTCCTCCATCGCTTGAGCTACGTAACTGGCGACCACGAGATTTCGATACCATTTCCGATTGGCAGGCACGATATACCAGGGGGCATGAGCGGTACTCGTGGCAGCCATCATATCTTCAAACGCATCCATGTAGCTGTTCCACAGTTTCCGTTCTTCTAGATCTCCTTCGTTGAATTTCCAGCGCTTTTCCGGATCGCGAATACGTGCCTCCAACCGCTCCTTCTGTTCATCCTTCGAGATGTGCAGAAAAAATTTAAGAATGGTCGTCCCATTTTCCATAAGCAGTTCCTCAAACTCGTTGATTTGCCCGAACCGACGCTTTACCACCTCATCTGATACCCAACCATGCACGCGAGTGATCAGCACATCCTCATAATGCGACCGGTTGAAGACTCCTATCTGCCCTTTGGCGGGGACTTCCCGATGTACGCGCCAAAGAAAGTCATGGGCCAGTTCTTGGGAGGAAGGCGCCTTGAACGAGACAACCTTACAGCCCTGCGGATTCACGCCCGACATCACACTGCGGATCGTGCCGTCTTTGCCACTGGTATCCATGCCCTGGAGGACGATCAATAACGCTCGATCGCTGTTGGCATAAAGACGTTCCTGCAGCTGAGTGATTGTGGCACTGTACTTATCCATCTCAGCCTTTGCAGATGCTTTGCCGTCGTCGTTTTTCTTGAAGTCGCCGGTATCGTCCGGATCGTGCTGTTTCAATGATAATTTGCAGCCTGTCTTCACGCGATACTGTTTCATGAGAACCTGCTTTCTGCTCTCACACAGAGGTAGAGCGGGGCGTCAACCGACGATGAGAGTACGATCTGTCGTAGCAGGCTTCGGAAAACTCTGTGGCCACACTGGATAGCCGCGCGAGACTGGTGGGACAGGCGAGACACGTGCGACGCGTTGATATGGTTTATATTGCTCATCTGGTGGGTCTCGTTCAACCAAGTAAACCACACAGGCCAAATAAACAAGAGCAACAAGCCGAGTCTCGCACTTCACACACGACGAGCTTTATTGCTTGCTCAATCCTGCGAGCAGGTTAAAGAGACGTCATAACTAAAACACAAAAGAGAAGGAGCGCACCCATGAGGTGAAGCGCGCTGCCCTCTCTCTTGTGTGTCGGATGTGCGATCTGACGATCGTACGCTGTTACCTGACGGCTGACTTCAAGATCTTCCCCGCCGAGAACTTCGGGACTTTGGCTGCGGGAATCCGAAGCGCCTCACCGGTTCTAGGATTCCGCCCGAGCCGGGCTTTTCGCCTGGCAACCGTAAAGGTCCCAAAATTCACCAGCGAGACACGTTGTCCCTTTTTCAGGGAGGTGGTTATGGCTCCGGTGAATGCCTGTAACGCAGTGCCAGCTGCAACCTTGGTAATACCAGCCGATGCCGCCATCTTTGCGATCAACTCTTCTTTCGTCATCTTGCCCCTCCTGTTATTGGTTAAACTACGCGACTCTTTGTCGCCAATGCTCGCTGTACCGCACCCACACGACACAAATCCGGCCTTCTGAGAAGATCCAACGCCTCAGGCCTCCCGTATCTTCGCGGTCCGACTCCGTTTCACGGGAATATGCAAGTCATGGATCTTCTTCCTGAGGGTGTTACGATTTAAACCCAACAGTTCTGCTGCCTGAATCTGATTGCCTTTAGTTTCCTGAAGGGCCCTGGTGATCAAGGGACGTTCAATGGCAGTGATCAACATCGGATGCAGGTTGCGTCCTGAACCATGTCGCATCCCCTTCACGAAATCTCCCATCTTCCATTCAAGATAGTCCTCAAGCGACAAGGCGTCTTTCCCGTTCATTCGAGCAGAATTCTTCCGTACCAGCATGTGCATGAATTTGGATGCTCGCTTTAGTACGGTTCGAGAACCCGTGATGACCATGGTGTGTGCCAGATCGATGTTGGAAGGATTGGCGGTGGCCCGATCGGATGAGCCCGGTTTTAATTCAACGATCACCGCATCAAACGAGCGACGCATCATGTCCTTCGACAGCGCAGACATATCTTTCGCCACAGTCACAGATGCATCTTTGAATGCCTGTTTGAACTGGCTCTGGATCTCCGGATCACCGCTGAGCACCAACATACTGAAGCCAGATGACGTAAGCGACATGAACGTTCCAGAAGAAAAGGAAAGAAGAGGTGCGGATTATTGCCCAGGGCCAATTTGATGTCAATGAGGAAAATGTCTGGCCAGCCTCCCATGGGCACAGGGAACAGGATGTGGGCATTTCGCCGCTTGCGCTTTTTCGCTCTCACGGGCATAGTGCGGGCAGCAAATCTCTTGTGTGGAGGCTCTGATGGGAAGACGACTAACGGCAGAAGCGATCGGCACGTTCTGGTTGGTGTTCATAGGCTGCGGAAGCGCGGTCCTGAGCGCCTCAATCCCACAGCTTGGCATTGGGGTCTTTGGGATCGCGTTCGCATTCGGGGTAGCCGTAGTGACGGCGGTCTACGCCTTTGGCCATATCTCAGGCTGCCATATCAATCCTGCCGTCACCGTGGGCCTGATGCTCAGTAAGCGGTTCCCCGCGCACGAAGTTCCTGGCTACATTGCCGCACAAGTGATCGGTGGGATCCTCGGCGGTGGTCTTCTCTATCTCATTTGTACAGGGCGGGAGGGCTTTGTGCCCGGAGGCTTTGCCTCCAACGGCTACGGGGACCACTCTCCAGCCGGCTATTCGCTACTGGCTGGCTTCTGCGCTGAGACGGTATTTGCCTTTTTTTTCCTTCTCATCATCCTGGGCTCGACGGACAGCAGGGCGCCGCAGGGGTTTGCGCCCCTGACAATTGGGCTGGCGGTAGCACTCATCAATTGGGCCGGTATCCCGGTCACGAATCTGTCCCTGAACCCTGCACGCAGCGCCGGCAGCGCCGTCTTTGCGGACGCGTGGGCTCTGCAGCAACTCTGGCTCTTTTGGGTCGCCCCGATCCTCGGAGGCGCATTAGGTGGGCTGGCCTATCCTCTTATAGCCGGCAACCAGAAGAAACCCTAGGCGGGCGCGGTTCAACGGCGCCGCGCGACTCTGGCGGGCGGCACGTTTACGGCAGGGAGGGCGCATCCTGGGCGCAGCGGAAACCGACGTTGGGTTCATGCTCTGCTGGATCACCTTTGGTGCGGAAGGTCGAGCGTAGTCGGTAGGGGGTATTGATATACGATCCGCCACGCTGCACTTTTGCCGTACCCTCAGCCGGACCGTGCGGATTGATCGCGGGAATCTTCTTATAGTATTCCTCGTCGTACCAATCGGTTGTCCATTCGTAAAGATTGCCTGCCAGATCGTGGATTCCGTAGGGGCTTTGCCCCTTCTCGCGATTACCGATGGGTGAGACCGCCTCAGCTCCTTCTTTCAGGCCGAACACCGCCTGCACCGGCGTCGGTGGATCGTTGCCCCATGGATACACTCTGCCGTCCACCCCCCGCGCCGCTTTTTCCCATTCCGCTTCGGTCGGTAACCGTTTGCCGGCCCAGAGACAATAGCCGATCGCGTCCATCCAGTTGACCCAACGCACCGGATGATCGGCATGGACAACAGGCGTCTCCTGGTCTGCGAATCCCCAAGGCGGTTCACTGTGAATCGCTTCGACGAACTTGGCAAACCTTCCGTTGGTCACCTCAAATTTGTCGATGTAATAGCTGTCGAGGAACACACGGTGAACCGGCTGCTCGTCGTCATCGCCCTTATCGCTCCCCATGGTGAATTCCCCAGCCGCAACCAAGGCCATGGGCGCTCCATCATGTCCGACGATCTCGGCCGGAAGCGCCTGAGCAGTGGAGGACTTGGGATTGGTTCCCGGATGTCGTTTCTCCAACGGCTTCCCCTCATTTGAGGCCCTGTGCGGTTTGGCCGGTGTTAGAAGCGGTTTTGGCTTGACCAGGAACGTGTCATCAGGCTGTGCGAGGCCGTTGGTGATCCAGACGACCGATAACAGGCTGATAAGCGCCGCAGGAGCCATCCGTCGCGCCCACAACCTCATGTGAGATCCTCCATTTCGGCCACTTCAGCGCAAGTTGATCGTCTATTTTATCCGATAGGGTACCCAAAATCATGAAGACAAATCCAGCATCGAGTGCAACCGCTAGAGCAATGGATGCCACCTCCCACCGAGACATCGGCTGGCACCGACCACTGAAAGCAACCTGCCCCAGCAGGCAGCAGGCATGTTACGCCGACATGGGGGAGTGTCCGGTTGAGATTGCAGAGGCCAAACCGCATCCCCGTTTGTGTCGATGCGATCGTCCAGCCGGACACGAGCCCCCCGGTCAGATGGCCGAGGGGCTGATTGGTGGAGGCGCCGGGAGTTGAACCCGGGTCCGAAGACCTTCAGTGCAACGGATCTACATGTGTAGCCGATCGTTTTAGTTTCGCAGCCACCCACGCCCATCGGCTGGCTTAGACTGGCTGCTAGCCCAGTATTGTCTCATCCTCAGCCGCTGAGCACCAGCCTTGGACCAGCCCGCTGTATCGCGCTCCGACCACCCCCGCGGGCCTCAGGTGGAGGAACGTCGCAGTTAATTAAGCTGCGAGTGCCAGTTCTTGATTGGCAGTTACATTTTCCCGGAGGATTTACGAGACCCCGAGAGCTCGACATGCACCGTTGACCTTAGTATCCCCGTCGATACCGGTCGCCCCCTTTCTTGTCAGGTTGTTGAAAATGGCCGCTCGCTGCGGCCTTGCTGGACGGCCATTTTGAACAACCTGCTGGGATGAAGCAGGCTCTTCCGTTCCAACCCAGCTTCTTTCAGATGCTCATGATACCGCACAAGTCGATGGGTTACCAGGGATGGGCCAGAAGATCAGTCGTTGGACCCTAGCGAGAAGCTCGTGGCGTGTCAACGGCTTCATAGCTTGACGGATGCGGCCTCTTTTCCCGCGATGGTTCGTGGCGAAATCGCAAAGCCGCGTAGAAGACCGACACCCTGGATTGCAGGATGTTCAAAAGCGTCGCCCGACAAGGCCGCAGCGAGCGAGAGCCCGAGGAGGTACAAACCGCACTTCGTGTGGGCCGTTCGCCTTTGTAATAGCTCTTGGCGAACGGAAGAATCCCTCAGTGATTCCGACTCCTAATGTACGTTGAGGGTTTGAGCGATGCGAGAACGCAGTCGGCGGCGTTTTTCAACATCCTGCTACGCACTTTTGAAGCGGGTGACCTTGGCGAACAAGATCGCCGCAAAGGGGAGAGCCAAGCCTAGGACCAACTGTGCGATGAGGAGCGAACCAAGGTGGCTGTAGTCGGCCGGCGTTTGTACAGCGCCTGAGGCCTGGTCACGGACTTCCCGGCTGACTACATAGATTTCATTCATGTATTTCGTTCCGAGCTGGCTTAACGACAGAGCCAGATTCGTAAATGACGCCATCACAGCGAAGAAGGTGGCTTTCAGGTTTGCAGGCGCTGAGTTGGCAATCCAGGCCAGCATGGGAATCATTGAAATCTGTCCGAGTGGCGACTCCAGCGCCGTATCGATCAAGGCGATGAATCGCGCATCGACGATCCCGCCTGTAATTCTGGCTGTCCATTCGTGCAGGCCATAAAACATGCTCACGATCGGGAGCGTCAAAATAGTTCCGATCACCGTAAGAAACCCCACGACATAGGCAATCGAGCGCTCGGCCATGAAGCGGCGGAAGACGAACATGCCCACCAAGGTCAACGTGCTGCCGATCAGCGAGAGAATGGAGAGGAACTGCTGATCGAACTTCAGTTGGTCGATCATCCACCAGGTCGTCCCCGGCCCGGTTCCCGGAATGGCGCGGAAGATAAAGATAACGACTGCCGTCCCGACTAGAGTGAATTGTTTGTCCGGCTCCAGCTCTCGAATCAGTCTCGCCATCAAGAACAAGACGATGGCCATCGAGCCGGCAAAGACAATCTCTTCGCTATAGGAGAAACCGCCGAATCCGACCGTGAGTGTGAACAGAACGAAGACGAGGCTCCCGCCCAGAATCCACCAGTTGGGCTTCGTCGGTTCACCCAACGATTCCCGTGCGTCCACCATCTTCCCGGCCTGTTCACGCGAGAAGCCCTGTTGAGTGAGCTGGTGTCTGTGCTGTCGCCGCAGCCACCAGGCCATCGCCAGCCCGAAGACTGAAATAAACGGGATGACGAGCGCCATCAGATAGACTTGCTTATAGAGACGAACGATCTCGGTTTGTGCAAGTCCGTCGACTCCCGAGAAGACATACACATTGACCATCGCCACCAGAATCCCGCCACCGATGATCGCCACCCGCCCGAGCGTCTGCATGGTGGTATGCATGAGCTTGAGTGTCGGTTGGTCGAACGGCTGCCCCCGTTCATCCACTCGTGGCACAGCTTCAACCGTCATCGCATCCGCCACTGCGTCTTGCACCACATAGCCGATCGGCCCGAGCAACGTGCTGATGACATACCAGACTTCCGCCGGCAGGATGGCGGTCATGGCTTCCCGACTTCCGATCAATGCCGCCATGATTCCAAGACTGGTGGCCAACAGTCCGGCTCCAAGGACCACAAGCCAGCCTTTCCAGCGCCATAACAGATCGACGAGATGTCCGATCGGCATCTTGAGCGCCCAGGGAATACCGGCCCAAAATCCTAGAGCTGCAAGGAAGGATGCGGAGAGGCCGAGGTAGTCCTTGACGAAGAAGGTTCCGACGATACCAGTGAGGCCGGAGATGCCGTAGGCCATGTAGACCATGAGAGGCGGCAGATAGGAAAGCCGCATCTCACGGCCGAGGGAAAGAATATTGCGGTCGATCCATCGGGCAAAACGTATGAACATCGCTACGACAGAACCCTGGTGGTCTGGCGGCGCTCGACCAGCGCCCGCAGCTGTGCGCGCATCTCGTCAGCCGGCAAGCGCGTCCGATCCCCATGCCCGGCCAGCACCCATTCGAAGGGGTAGTCGAGGAGTTTCTGGATGGAGTCTACGAGGACATGCTTCCTCCAAACCAGCCGGGTCGGAGCACCCAACCTCTGCTGCAGAGAGTCCCACCACAGGTGATCACCCGTGAAGAGGAACGTATTCTTATAGAGTAGAGCCATACTCCCTGCCGTGTGACCCGGCACAGGGATGATCAAAAAATGCGGCATGACCTGTCTGCTATCGGCCCCCTCAATAACCCATTCTGCGTCAGGAGCCGCGTCGAGGTCCGCTCGATGAATGATCCGTTTCGCACCGAAGTGTGCTGCATACTTTTCCGCATCTGCCACATCGTCTTTATGGGTGAGAAAGATGTATCCGATGCCACCCTTCTGCTCGAAGGCCTCGACAAGATGTTTGAGGTAGCGCGGTGAATCAATCAGCCAGTTGCCGTCAGGATGTTCGATGAAGAAGCTATTCGCGCCAAACGATTTTTCTGAGTTGAAGCCACAGTAAGAGACACCGCCCTCCAGATGGAGGGGAAAACTTGCCATCGCCTCCTGCACTCGCACCTTGTCGCTCTGCTCAGTCCCGATGGCGCCGACGGGACAGGCCAGGAGCGCTTGATAGGCCTGTTGAACAGGTCCATGATCGGTCGGCTGTCGGGTGACCGCGGAAAAACTACCGACTTCCTCAAAGCTCGCCGGCGCCAACTGTCGGCAGGTATCGCAATTGATGCAGGTTGCGTCGACAAAAAAATTCCCTTCAACATTGGAGTCGAGTCGTTTGTGCTCATCGGCCATGGTCAATCCTGTCGTTCGTGAAAGGTGAAACGTAAAACGTGAAAGGCTTAGGAGAAAGAGTACTCAGCAATCCCGCATTTCACCTTTTACGTCTTACGTTTCACGGTTTCTTGGAGCGATCGGCCGTCCGCCAGAGATACCAAGCTGCGGCGGTACGGTAGGGTCTCCAACGCTCCCCGTATCGTCTCACATCTTTCGGCATCGGTATCGAACGCCGGCCATAGGCCATGCGGAACCCGTTGCGCACACCGAAATCGTCAACCGGCAGGACGTCAGGTCGCCCCAGTTGAAAGATCAGGAGCATTTCGACCGTCCAACGGCCAATCCCACGAACCGCAATGAGCCGCTCAATGATCGCCTCATCATCGAGTGTTCGAATAATCGCGCCTGCCGGCACGGTACCGTCCAACGTCTTGGCAGCCAAATCACGAAGCGCCTTAACCTTGGCTTGTGAAAATCCGACGGCTCGAATCGCCTGCTCGTCCATCGCAAGCACATCATCCGGTTGAGGAAACCGTCGTGCCGGACACAAGGCCACGAACCTGCGCAAGATGCTCTCCGCCGCTTTTTCGTGTAGTTGTTGATAGGCAATTGCCCGTACCAATGATTCAAACGGCGACCGGCGCGCTCGCGGCCTCAAGCGATAGGGCCCGATATCCCGTATCAACCGCTTCATGACCGGGTCTGTCCTTGACAGATGCCTGGTCTCTGCTGTCTGTCGATCCATCTGAGAACCCGGCCTAAAATTTTTCCTGGGTCAAGATCGCATCGGCCTCGATCTCAACTAACAGGTCCGGATCGATCAGCCGTTTGACCTCCACCATCGTCGTCGCAGGCCTGATCGAGCCGAAAACTTCACCATGGGCGCGGCCGATATCCTGCCATTGATCAATGTTTACCAGATACATACGCGTTCTGACCACATCGGCGAGCGAGGCCCCCGCCTGCTGGAGCGCCGATTCAATTGTCTTCAACGTTTGAATCGTCTGTGCATAGGGATCTCCCTTGCCGATAAGACCTGCCGCCGTCATGGCCGTCGAGCCGGAAACGGATATCACGGAACCGACTCGCACCGCTCGCGAATAACCAAGCTTGCTCTCCCACGAACCACCAGTGGAAATATTCTGCCGTCCCATCTGTTCCTCCCTACATCACAATGCCGCCACCGGCGTGAATATTCTGGCCCGTCAACCACCGTGCCTCTTCACTGACAACGAATGCCACCACATCGGCAATATCTTTAGGGAGACCGAGCCGCTTCAACGGCGACATCTGAATGCCGATTTGACGGAACTGGTCGGTCATCATGCCCGTCTCGGTAAAGCCCGGCGAGACCGTGTTGACGGTGATGCCTCGTGGAGCGAGTTCCTGCGCCAGTCCTTTTGTGTACTGCTCTAATGCGCCTTTGCTGCCAAGATAGGCCGTCGCACCGGGAAAACTCAAATGGGTTCCGTCGGTCGAAATGTTCACGATACGGCCGCCCTCTTTGAGCACATAAGCCGCTTCCTGCATCGCGAAGTAAGGGCCCCTGGCATTCAAGGCGATGAGCTGATCGAAGTCTTCCTCTGTGGTCTCCATGAGAGGCTTGGGCATAAACCGCCCGGCATTGTTGACGAGGATGTCGAGTCGGCCGAATTGCTTCACCGTTTCGATCACCAGGCGGCGGGCCTCTGCAACCTGGCTCATGTCGGATTGGACGGCGACGGACTTCCCACCCTTGGCTTTAATGCCCATGACTACTTGCTGAGCTTTCTCTGCGCTTGTTCCGTAATTCACCACCACGATCGCCCCGTCTTGAGCCAATCGCTCTGCAATGGCCTGCCCGATTCCACTCGACGACCCTGTGACGATCGCGACCTTTCCACTGAGTGACGCCATATTGGTTCCTTTACTTTTATATAGATGACTGATGTCCTATCTCCTCATCATCACCGATGGAGGTACGCCGCAACTCACCCTTTAACGAAGAATGGTCGACGGTTGCTCCCAGGTTGCTGAATACACGAATTCTGTCATAGGTTTGCGGACTCTTGGTTGGGTTTCCCGTGCACGTAGACGATCCGAGAGTAGGGCGGGATCGCCTGGATACCCAATGGCCATCATGGCCACCGGCTCATACCCCTCTGGAATCTGACAGTCCTTTCGCACCTGATCGATTCGGAAACCCGCCATCTGATGGGCCACAAGTCCAAACGCTGTGGCCTGGATAACGAGATTCTCCGCCGCCATGCCCGTATCATGGAGCGCATGGCGATTCGAAGAGCCATCGTCGAACTGCAGTTTCGCCACAGAGAGCAGCAGCACCGGCGCACGATAGGCCCATTTCTGATTGGCTTCGACCAGACAGTTGAACAACCGGTCGTACTCAGCCTTCTTCTCCTTCATGGCCACCAGAAACCGCCAGGGCTGCCCGTTATTCGATGAGGGGGCCCACCGTGCCGCCTCGAAAAGGCTCAGAAGCGTATCTGCTTCCACCGGCCGTTCGTCGAACGCGCGCGGACTCCACCGCTTTTTCAACAGCTCGTGAATGGGAAATTGCGTCTGGGCGGGTTTCTCCATTGTTCATCCTTTCAACTTCAATCAGAGTGTGTGTCGAATCAACTCTTCTGCTGGTCGCGAGAGGGAGAGCTCTGCTCCCTGGTGGCAGATTGCTCTTGTAGAGCTGGATGATGGACACCGGTAGAGCCGGCTGGTGCCTCCCGACGACGCTTATGGAAACGTGCCCATATCGACGAGCCGGGGACAGTCCAGCACGTGTATCGACCATCGGTGGGAACTCCCTGCCCTGTGCATTACCTCATCCCCGGCCTCCCGGTGGTACAGACGAACCTGGGCGCTCGCGAGCCGCTTCGCCCGGCGACCACCCGCCACCCAGTGCCTTATAGAGTTGTACGACCGACACCAGATGGAGCCGATGGGTGTCGGCCAGTGCCAATTCCGTCACAAACAGGCTCCGCTGCGCAATGAGGACATCCAAATAGTTTGCCAAGCCGCCTTTGTATCGTAAACTGGCAAGATGCAAGGCCGACCGCAGGGCATTGACCTGCCTTTCCTGGGCGGCCGCCTGCTCACGGGCCGTGCTGACCCCCACCAACGCGTCTTCAACCTCCCTGAACGCGACGAGGACCGTTTGTTCATACTGGGCCACAGCCTGTTTGGCTTGAGCTTCGACCGCCTGCTGTTGAAACCCTAACGTTTGGGCATTCAACAAGGGGCCGGTCAGTACCGGGGCGAGGACTCCGAAACTGGTGTCCGGCGACACAAAGTCCGTCAGGCGCGGACTCGCCACGCCAAGAATACCCGTGAGCGACAGTTTGGGAAACCGTTCGGCTTTCGCCATCCCGATCCTGGCTGTGGCTGCAACCAATTGTTGCTCCGCCGCCACAACATCTGGACGGCGTTGGAGCAGTTCTGAGGGAAGACCGGCGGGCACTACAGGTGGCATTATTTGTTCGGTCAGTGATCGTCCCCTGGCGATTTGACTGGGATTCCTCCCCAGCAGCACGCTGAGTTCGTTTTCTTTCTGAATCATATGACGCTTCAGCTCCGCAATACGAGCGGCGGCATTCTCCCGTTCCGCTTCAAATTGATCAACGTCCAGCTTGTTGATCAGTCCCTGCCGAAGCCGTGCTTGACCGATTCTCACTGACTCCTCCCATGCCACCAACGTACGCTTGGCGATCTCCAACTGCATGTCGAATTGCCGAAGATCGAAATACGACTGCGCCACGCCTCCCACGATTTGGAGCGTGACGGCTCGCCGAGTCTCCTCCCGGGCCAAGAGTTCTGCCAAGCTCGCCTCATTCGCCCTGCGGATCCGCCCCCAGATATCCATCTCCCAGGACAGAGAACCTTGCACATAATGGGCAAAGGGGCTGGGAAAGCCGGGGAAGATCACGCCGCCCAGGCGAGCGACGGGAAGATTGCCCGTCGCGCTGAATTGAGGGGAAAAGTCCATTCGAGCCGTGTACAGGCGGGCCTGGAATTCGTCGATACTGGCGACCGCTCGTTTGAGATCTTTATTCTCTTCGAGTGCGATACGAATCAGCCGCTGGAGTTCTTCGTCCTGGTAGAGTTCCCACCACGGCATGTTCGCCAGCGAAGGCAGATCTTTCGGTCCTTCAGCCATGCGAAAGGCATCGGAGGTAGCAATGTCGGGACGAGAATAGTCGGGCCCCATCGCGCATGCGAGCAGGAGCATCGAAAAGACTGCGAGAACAAGGCTGCGCATGTCACTCTCCTCCTTCTATCCCTAACGGAATTGAGCTTGTCCCGGGACGAGGACCTGCTTGACCGGCACCACGCCGACTGAGTTTCTGCACCAGCACAAAAAAGAGTGGTACGAAGTTTATGGCAAGGAACGTGGCAGCCAACATGCCACCGAACACGCCGGTGCCGATAGAGTTACGGCTGGCTGCGCCAGCGCCGGTGGCAAGCACCAATGGCACGACGCCCAGAATAAAGGCCATCGAGGTCATCACGATCGGCCGGTACCGAATCTTGGCAGCTTCCATCGCGGCATCGACGAGGGAGTATCCGGCTTCATAGCGTTTGTTCGCGAACTCGACGATCAGAATGGCGTTTTTGGCGGAGAGGCCGATCAGCGTGATCAATCCGATTTGAAAGTAGATGTCGTTGCTCATCCCCATCACCCACACCCCGGATAAGGCCCCGAACACGCCAAAGGGCACCGCAAGAAGCACGGCAAACGGCACGGCCCAACTCTCATACTGCGCGGCCAGCACAAGAAACACCATCAGCAAGCCAAAAGCAAAGGCAAAAAGCGATTGCCGCCCGACCATGCGTTCCTGGTAGGAGATCCCACTCCAATCGATTCCGTATCCTTGGGGAACCAACACCTCCTTGGCCACCTGATCCAGCGCATCGAGTACCTGGCCTGAACTGTACCCAGGAGCTGCTGCTCCCAAAACCAGGGCCGTGTTATAGCCGTTGAAGTGGGTGACCGGATCCGGTCCACTCGTGAATTCCGTCGTCACCACTGTATCGAGCGGAATCATGGTGGATCTCTGTCCCGTCACGGCGCGCACGTAGATCTTGGCAACGTCCTCAGGCGTGGATCGAAATTGTGCCTCGGCTTCCGTCTGCACCCGATAGACACGGCCGAATTTGAGGAAGTCATTGATGTAGAGATTGCCGAAATAGGCCTGCAGCGTATCGAACACTTCGGAGATCGGCACGCCCAACGATTTGGCTCGCTCTCGATCCACATGGGCAAAGATTCGCGGTGCGCTCACGCGAAAGCTGGAGCCAGCCGCTCCGATCGCCTGGTGCTGTCTGGCCTTGACGAGAAACTCCTGGGTCACGCCGGCAAACTTGTTGAAGTCCCCGCTGCTGGGATCTTGAAGCTGGAGGGAAAATCCGCCCGTAGCGCCGAGTCCCCGGATCGACGGGGCGTTAAAGGCCAAAATCAGCGCCTCAGGAATTTTTGCGAACTCTCCATACGCGGCGCCGATCAGGGCCTTCACGTGGTTCTGTGGTCCCTCTCGTTCGTCCCAGTGATGCAACGGCAGAAACATCGTCGCCGTGTTCGGCCCTCTGGTCCCGAAGACGAAGTTCTGGCCGGCCAACGCATCGGTCGAATGGATCGCGGGAACTGAGAGAAAATAGTTTTCAATTTTACTCAGCACTGCATCGGTCCGTTGCTTAGACGCACCATCCGGCAGCTGGACGATCGTGATGAAGTAGCCCTGATCTTCTTCCGGCAAGAAGCTGAAGGGAATCGTCTTAAACAGCCCGGCGGCGGAGAGGCCGATAATGCCAAAGAGCACCAAGGATAAGACCGAGCGGTTGAGGAGCGTCCCCACGACGGCTATATAGCGAACCTGCGTCCAACCGAAGAAACGATTGAAGACCGCGAAAAAACCTCCACGCTGGCTGTGGCCTGGCCTCAGCACCAGGGAGCAGAGGGCCGGGCTGAGCGTGAGGGCCGTGATCCCGGAGATGATGACGGAGATGGCGATGGTGATGGCAAATTGCTTGTATAGCTCGCCCGTGATGCCACCCAAGAAGCCCACCGGCACGAATACGGCGCAGAGTACAAGTA